>NZ_JBMDJF010000002.1:0-403877 GCF_057809055.1 Sphingobium sp. FG58
CCCGCGACCTCCGGCGTGACAGGCCGGCACTCTAACCAACTGAGCTACACCCGCGCAGGGTGACATCCGTTCGGGATTTTAGTCCCCAGACGATGCTGTCTGATCCACCTTATTCCCACCTTCCGGTCAAGGAAAGTGGCGCGAGTGACGGGGCTCGAACCCGCGACCTCCGGCGTGACAGGCCGGCACTCTAACCAACTGAGCTACACCCGCGTTCGGTGTGGAAGCGCCGTCTATGTGCGTCCGCCGGGACTGTCAACCGTCCGCATCGGCTGTTTTCGCATTCTCGTCACTTTCTTTGCGCGGCGCGACCGTCAGCGTCCCCTGCTCGAACAGGAAACCGGCGATATCGGGCGTGCCAGCGGCCGAAACGACGGTCTGGATGATGATCAGCAGCGGCACGCCCAGCAGCGCGCCCGGCGTCCCCCACACCCAGCCCCAGAAGGTGAGCGACACGAGAATCAGCAGCGGGTTCATCGTCAGCCGCCGCCCCAGCACCGTGGGGGTGATCACATTGGCCTCGACCAGATGAAAGCCAACCTGGAGCGCGGCAGGCATCAGCGCCACCCACACATCGTCAAACACCATCAACCCGCCCAGCGCCAGCAGCACCGCCGCCAGCATCGGCCCGAAATAGGGGATGAAATTCAGCAGCGCGACGATACCGCCCCACATCAAAGGCGATGGCATCCCTATCAGCCACAGTGCCAGCGCGACCGCCAGCCCCAGGCACAGGTTGATGACGGCAATGGTGATGACATAGGCCGATGTCGCGTCGACCACATTCTGGATCACCCGCGCCACCGCCAGCGCGCCGTCGAAACTGTCGCGACTGTTGATCGTGCGCCGCCGCAGCCGGGTCCAGCCCGCCAGGAAGAAGTAGATGATGAGCAGAGCGAACACCATCTGGATGATCGCCGCCGGCGCGGACATGGCGGCAAATTGGAGCAGCGATCGCGGCGTATCGACCGTGGCGGTCTGCGCTGCCGCCACCGGCCCGGTCGCCAGCATCTGCACCGTTTCATCGACGAAGCGCTGGAGGTTGGAATAAAAGTCGATGAGCGGGGCCAGGTTCGCCTGAATCTGCGGCAGTCGCTGCGGCAGGATGCGGAACCAGTCGGTCGCTGGCACGATGATCAGCACCAGCGCGGTGTTCGCCACAACCAGAAAGCCGATCACCGCCAGCAGCGCGGCCAGCCCCGACGGCAGCCGGTGCCGCTCCATCCATTCGAGCAGCGGCACCAGCGCGATCGCAATCACCAGCGCGGCGGTCAACGGCAGGAAAAACTCCGCCCCCGCGCGCAAGGCAAAGGGCAGCGCCAGCATCAGCCCGATCCCCGCCGTCAGCGCGATCGACGCCAGCAGCCGGTCGCGCCTGCGGTTGATTTCCTGCTGTTCGGGCAGTTTCACGGTGGATTGATTCTCCGGTCGAAGGACCCGTCCGATGTGCGCCCGCTGCCACCGGGCGTCAATTTGCAAAGCGGTGCCGGGCCATGTCCGGGCGCAGGAAAACAGCGGCTTAACCAAATATTGGCCCAGCCGTTCTAGGGACGAACATGGGAACGCAGAACGGGAATGGGCATGAAGGCAGCCACATTGTCATGGATGATCGCGCTGACGGGCCTTGTGGTGCCGCAGGCAGCATGGGCGCAACCGGGCGTCCGGCTCGATACGCAGATGTTCGTCGAGCGGGTGACGACCGACGTCAACGGTCGATCCCGCCGGATATTGGCCAGCGCAGACCGGGTTGCGCCTGGCGACCAGCTGATCGTCATCGTCCATTGGCGCAATGACGGCAGCGCGCCGCTGCGCGATCAGGCCGTGGTTCGCCCGCTGCCGCGTGGCGCGCAGATAGACCCGACCGATCCCACCATGCAGGTGTCCGTCGATGGTGGCGCGCATTGGGGCCGGATGGAGCAGCTATGGCTGCCCACGCCACTGGGCGGCACCCGCCGCGCCGTGGCCGCCGATGTCACCCATGTCCGCTGGTCGCTGCCGCAAGCGGTGCCGCCCGGTCATGCCGGACGGCTCAGCTATCGGGCAACGATGCGCTGATTTTTTAATCGACGAACAGCAGCGCCGGGTTTTCCAGCAACTTGCGGATCGCCTGCACATAGCTCGCCGCGTCCCAGCCATCGACAACGCGGTGGTCGCAGCTGATCGACAGGTTCATCAGCTTCGCCGCGACAATCTCCTTGCCCCGGAACACCGGCCGCTCGATCACCCGGTTGGGACCGATGATCGCGACTTCCGGTCGGTTGATGACCGGGGTCGTGGCGATGCCCCCCAGCGGACCCAATGACGTCAGCGTCAGGGTGGAGCCGGACAGCTCCTCCGACTTCGCCTTGCCTGACCGCGCAGCGTCGGCCAGGCGGCGGATTTCGGTCGCCAGCTGCCAGACATTGCGGTCCTGTGCGTCGCGGATCACCGGCACCATCAGTCCCGCATCGGTCTGCGTCGCCAGCCCCAGATGTACCGATCCATGGCGTGTCACCACGCCCGCCTCATCATCATAGCGAGCGTTGAGCATCGGGAAATCGGGCAAAGTCTTGCAGATGGCGACGATCAGCAGCGGCAACATGGTCAGCTTTGGCTTGTCGCCGCGGCTGGCGTTGAGCTGTTCACGCAGGGTTTCCAGCGCGGTGACGTCGATTTCCTCGACATAGGTGAAGTGCGGGATGTGCCGCTTGGACGCGGCCATATTCTCCGCAATGCGGCGGCGCATCCCGATCACCTTGACCTGCTCGTCGGGACGGCGCGCGGACGCCCCCGCCGCGCGATAGCCCTGTCCCTGCCCATAGAGCAGATAAGCGTCGAGATCGGCATGGCGGATATGGTCGCCCGCGGACTTCACCTGCGCCAGGTCTATGCCCAGGTCCTTTGCGCGGGCGCGGACGGCGGGGGAGGCGAGGATCTTTTCCTCCCCGGCACGGGGAGGGGGACCGCCCGAAGGGTGGTGGAGGGGGTTGGCCTCCCGCACGACATTCGATGGGTTCGCCAACTCTTCCAAGGGCGCGTCCAGACGCTCGCCCCCTCCACCACTCGCTTCGCTCGCGGTCCCCCTCCCCGTTTCGGGGAGGAATGGAACTTCCACCTCAATCACCTCGACCCGCGGCATCGGCGCGGCGACTTCTTCGCCCTCGACCTCAATCTCCACCAGCATTGCGCCGATCGAGACCTGATCGCCTTCTTCGCCCGCCAGTCGCACGACTATGCCTGCGACCGGGCTTTCCATCTCGACGGTCGCCTTGTCGGTCATCATGTCGGCGATCGGCTGGTCCTCTTCGACCCGGTCACCGACCTTGACGTGCCAGCCGACGATTTCAGCCTGCGCAATGCCTTCGCCGATATCCGGCAGCTTGAATGTGAACAGAGCCATGGCGCTCAATCCTTCATGATCTTGTTGATGGCTTCGCGGATACGGACGGGACCGGGGAAATAGGCCCATTCCAGACTATGCGGATAAGGCGTGTCGAAGCCGGTCACCCGCTCGATCGGTGCTTCGAGGTGATGGAAGCAGCGTTCCTGCACCTGGGCGAGCAATTCCGCGCCAAAGCCGCTGGTGCGGGTCGCTTCATGCACGATCAGGCAGCGTCCGGTCTTTTTGACGGACGCCTCGATCGTTTCGATGTCGAGCGGCACCAGACTCCGCAGGTCGACAATCTCCGCGTCCAGACCCAGCATCGCGACCGTATGTTCGACCACATGGACCATCGTGCCATAGCAGAGGATCGTCAGCGCTCCGCCCGCCCGCGCGATCCGCGCCTTGCCAAGCGGGATGCGATAATAGCCGGTTGGCACCTGCGCGTCGGCATGGCCGGCCCAACTGGTCGCGGGCGTGTCATATTCGCCGTCGAACGGGCCGTTATAGATGCGCTTGGGTTCAAAGAAGATGGTCGGATCATTATCCTCGATCGCCGCGATCAGCAGCCCCTTGGCATCATAGGGGGTGGACGGGATCACCGTCTTGATCCCCGAACAATGGGTGAAGATGCCTTCCGGCGACTGCGAATGCGTCTGGCCGCCGAAAATGCCGCCGCCAAAGGGCGACCGCACCGTCATCGGCGCGATAAACTCGCCCGCCGAGCGGTAGCGCAAGCGTGCGGCTTCCGACACCAGCTGGTCGAGCGCGGGATAAATATAGTCGGCAAACTGAATTTCCGGCACCGGCCGCAACCCATAGGCGCCCATGCCGACGGCCACGCCGATGATCCCGCACTCAGTGATCGGCGTATCGAACACGCGGTTCTTGCCATATTTCTGTTGCAGCCCGGCAGTGGCGCGGAACACCCCGCCAAAAAAGCCCACATCCTCGCCCATCACCACGACCGTCGGGTCGCGCTCCATCATCACGTCCATGGCGCTGTTGATCGCCTGGATCATGTTCATCTGTGTCGTGTCAGTCATAGCACCATCCTTCCCTCGCCCCTGCGGGGAGAGGGATGCGCAGACTTGGCAGCTTGCTGCGTAGTCGAAGCTGGGAGAGGGGGAACAGCGGTCGAGTAAAGAGCGGGCATAGCCCCCTCTCCAACCTTCGCTAGGCGGCGAGCCGCCAAGCTACGGTATCCTCTCCCCGGCGGGGAGAGGAGATGATGACGCGCCCTCACAGCCCCGCCGCCTTCCATTCGTCCAGCATCTGTTGCTGCTGTTCCTTCAGGTGCCAGGGCATTTCCTCGAACACATCCTCGAACATGCTTTCCATCGGGTGGTGCAGGCCGTGGCCCAAGATGCCGTTCTTCTCCGCCTCACGCGCGGCGTCACGAACCATCTCGGCCAGTTCCTTGTCCATCGCGGCGTGGCGATCCTCGTCCCAGATGCCCAGTGTGATGCAATGCTGTTTCAGCCGCGCGATCGGGTCGCCCAGCGGCCACAGGCTGCTTTCCTCGGCAGAACGATAGGCGGTCGGGTCGTCCGACGTGCTGTGGCCTTCGACGCGATAGGTGAAATGCTCGATCAGCGTCGGCCCGGCATTGGCCCGCGCCCGGTCCGCGGCCCAGCGGGTCGCGGCATAGACCGCCAACACGTCATTGCCATCCACCCGCAGCCCCGCAATGCCATAGCCCACGGCGCGCGCGGCAAAGGTGGTCGCTTCGGCCCCCGCGAACCCCGAAAAGCTGCTGATCGCCCACTGGTTGTTGACAACGTTCATGATGACCGGCGCGCGATAGACGCTGGCGAAGGTGCAGGCGCTGTGGAAGTCGCCCTCCGCCGTCGATCCCTCGCCGCACCAGGTCGCCGCGATCCGCGTATCACCGCGCGCCGCGCTCGCCATCGCCCAGCCGACTGCCTGCGGATATTGCGTCGTCAGATTGCCGGAGATGGAGAAGAAGCCCGCCTCACGCGCCGAATACATGATCGGCAGCTGGCGGCCCTTCAGCCGGTCGCCCTTGTTGGAATAAATCTGGTTCATCATGTCGATGATCGGCCAGTCGCGAGCGATCAGGATGCCCTGCTGGCGATAGCTGGGGAAGCACATATCATCGCGATGCAGCGCCAGCGCCGCACCGATCGACACCGCCTCTTCGCCGGTCGACTTCATGTAGAAGCTCGTCTTGCCCTGCCGCTGCGCCCGGAACATACGCCCGTCAAACGCGCGCGTCAGCGCCATGGTGCGCAGCATCCGCAGCAGCGTTTCGGGCGGCAGATTGGGGTTCCATTGCCCCACCGCCGCGCCATTCTCGTCCAGCACGCGCACCAGCCCATAGGCCAGGTCGCGCATCGTCGCAGGCTGCGCCGTCTCGTCAGGGCGCAGCGCTGCGTCGGCAGCGGGAATGTCGAAATGGGTGAAGTCCGCGCTCTCGCCGGGGCGGGCGGGCGGCTCAGGGACGTGCAGGCGAAGCGGGGGCAGATTACGCCCGGCCTCACCCTGCAATCGCGCCGAATCGTGCGGATCGGTCATCCTGCCTCCTATGCTGCATCGCAATAATGTTACTTGCTGCTAACATTATATTACGTCACCGCAAAAGGCAAGCCTTCCTTACCTATTTTTCCTTTTTGCTATGTCCGGCTCACTGTCGGGTTAGACAGCGACCGGCGCGGAAATATGGGCCTGCGGCGCGTAGTCGATCACCTCGAAATCCTCGATGGCGTAGCTGAAAATGTCCGAAGGCCGCCGATTGATCCGCAGCTTTGGCGCACCCGACGGAATTCTCTCCATCTGCGCCTCCACCAGTGCGGCATGGTTCAGATAAAGATGCACGTCGCCCCCCTGCCATACCACTTCGCCCGGCTCCAGATCGCATTGTTGCGCCAGCATCCGGGTGATCATCGACAGGCCGAATATGTTGAAGGCAAAGCCCAGCCCCAGGTCGCAACTGCGCTGGAACAGCAGGCCGTTCAGCTTCCCGTTCGATACCTGAAACTGATAGGTCATATGGCAGGGCGGCAGCGCCATATTGGCGACTTCCGCGACATTCCAGCCCGTGAACAGCAACCGCCGCGACCCCGGCGTCGCCCGGATCGCCGCAACCAGATCGGCAATCTGGTTATGCCCCTTCTCGGCCCGCCGGTAGAGGCCATCGCCCGCCGCTTCATAACGCGGCCAGTTGACCCACTGCGCGCCATAGACCGGACCCAGATTGCCCCATTTCAGCGCGAACCCTTCATCCTCGATGATTCGCGCCTCGAACGCATCGCGGTCGATCGCCTCGCCGGTCGCGCGGCGATAGGCGTCGAGCGGCCAGTCGGTCCAGATATGCACACCCTGCCGGACCAGTTCGCGGATATTGGTGTCGCCCGACAGGAACCACAGCATCTCCCGCGCCGCGACCTTCCAATAGACCCGCTTGGTGGTCAGCAGCGGGACTGCATCATCGGCCAGCGAAAAACGCATCGTCGCGCCCAGGATCGACCGGGTGCCGACACCGGTGCGGTCGATCCGCTCGTCACCATGCCGCCAGATGTGGCGCATCAGGTCGAGATATTGCTGCTCATAATGGGGCGTCGTGTCGCGCAAGGGCGGGCATCCTGAACTGAAAGGCTGTGGATTGCCACCGCTGTAGCCCAGCCAGTCCCGCCCGCCAATCTCCCCTTCGTTCTGGACCAGATTGCGGGTGCCTTTCACCATAATGGCGCGGCTTGCGCTGGCGAGGCGGAACCGGGCTGGGTCACATTTCCCCCATGGCTGGACTGGACCTGCTCATCCTCGATCGCACCTGGCGTCCGCGCGACCGCGTGCCATTGGCGCAGGACTGGCGTACCGTCATCGGCCAGTTGCTGGCGCTGGAGGGGCGATGGCTGGCCATCCACCAGCAGCGACCCGACGACACCCCCGCCCTGCCCCGCCCGGACGACATCACCCTGACCCGCGCCCTTGCCCGGCGGCTTCGCCCGCTCGACATGCGGCTGGCCGATCATATGATAGAGGCCGGGGAAAGCCGATTCAGCTTCCGCGCTGCCGGGCTTTTGTGAGGTGCAAAAAAAGCCGCTCTGGCCGCTTGCCAGTCCGAAAAGCCGTCTCTATAGGCTGCGGCCTGCCTTACGGGGTCGCCTCAAAGCGGCTTCGGCATCGGTCGGGGAATAGCTCAGCCTGGTAGAGCACTGTCTTCGGGAGGCAGGGGCCGGAGGTTCGAATCCTCTTTCCCCGACCAACTTTCTTCACAACATCATGAACTGATCCACCCCTTCACGGGGAACGGCCATCCGCGCCGGATTTTGTTGCGTCCACGCAACGTCCGGCCTGTTCCGCGCTGGCCAGCGACTTTCGACAGATGTCATATGTCGAAAGCGCGCGGCCCCAAGTTGCGCAGTCGTAAAAGATGTTTGACCCGGCCCCGCCCTGTCGCGATGATCCCGCCCATCGGTACGGCCGACCGGCCGCATCCCAAGCACAATCCGACCCGCGTCGCGCGGGCATTTGCAGGTGGAGACGAACCTTGCACAGAAGAGATTTTCTGGCCTTTGGCACCATGGGCGTGGGCGGCCTGATCCTGCCGTCAATGTTCGGCAAGGTCATCGCCGCAGAGGAACTGAGCAGCGTCATCGACGTCGCGGTCAAGAAGGCCTTGGCCGACGCAGCGATGAACGCAGCCAAGAGCGCGGGCGCAACCTATTGCGACGTGCGCGTCGGCCGCTACCTGCGCCAGTTCGTCATCACCCGCGAACGCAATGTGGAAAATATCGTCAACACCGAATCGACCGGCGTGGGCATCCGCGTGATCGCAGGCGGAGCCTGGGGCTTTGCCGCGACGAACGAGATGACCAAGGAAGCCGTGGCCAAGGCCGCGGCCCAGGCCGTCGCCATTGCCAAGGCCAACGCCCCGACCCAGTCCGCGCCGGTGCAGCTCGCCCCGGTCAAGGGTGCTGGCGAAGTCAGCTGGCGCACGCCGATCGTCAAGAACAGCATGACCGTACCGATCAAGGACAAGGTCGACCTGCTGATGGGCGTCAATGCCGCCGCCATGGATGCAGGCGCGGACTTCATCCGCTCGATCCTGTTCCTGGTCAACGAGCAGAAATATTTTGCCAGCACCGACGGCAGCTATATCGACCAGGACGTCCACCGCATCTGGGCGCCGATGGAGGTCACCGCCGTCGACAAGGCGACCGGCAAGTTCCGCGTGCGCGAAGGCCTGTCCGCGCCGATGGGTCTGGGCTTTGAATATCTGGATGGCGCGGCGTCCGGCAAGACCGTGCTGCCCAACGGTGTCACCGTCTATGGCAACAGCTATGATATGAAGGAAGATGCGATCGCCGCCGCCAAACAGGCGCGCGCCAAGATCAAGGCACCCTCGGTCAAGCCGGGCAAATATGATCTGGTGCTGGACCCATCGCATACCTGGCTGACCATCCACGAATCGGTCGGCCATCCGCTCGAACTCGACCGGGTGCTGGGCTATGAAGCCAATTATGCCGGCACCAGCTTTGCCACGATGGACAAGCTGAAGGCCAATTTCCAATATGGCAGCGACAAGGTGAATATCGTCGCCGACAAGACGCAGCCCGGCAGCCTGGGCGCGGTCGCCTTCGATGATGAGGGGGTCAAGACCAAGAAGTGGGATTTGATCCGCAACGGCAAGCTGGTCGGCTATCAGGCGATCCGCGATCAGGCGCATATCGAGGGCAAGAGCGAGAGCGACGGTTGCTGCTATGCCGACAGCTGGTCCAACGTCCAGTTCCAGCGCATGGCCAACGTCAGCCTTGAACCCGGCAAGGCCAAGCAAAGCGTGGCCGACATGATCGCCAATGTCGAGGATGGCATTTACATCATCGGCGACGGCAGCTTCTCGATCGACCAGCAGCGCTACAACGCGCAATTTGGCGGGCAGCTTTTCTACGAGATCAAGCAGGGCAAGATCACCCAGCAGATCGAGGATGTGGCCTACCAGATCCGCACGCCGGAATTCTGGAACGCCTGTGCGGGGGTGTGCGACGCCAGCGATTATCGCCTGGGCGGCTCCTTCTTCGACGGCAAGGGCCAGCCTGCGCAGGTTTCGGCCGTGTCGCACGGCTCCAGCACCGCGCGCTTCAACGGCATCAACGTCATCAACACCGCCCGTTCGCTCGGTTGATCGGTCAGGGAGAGAAAATATGAGCATCCTTTCCGAAGCACAGGCCAAGGCGATCCTGACCAAGGTCGTGGGCTTTTCCAAGGCGGACGAATGTACCGCGCAGCTGACCGGTTCGATCCGTGGCAATGTACGCTTCGCCCGCAACGACGTGTCGACCGCAGGCATCACCGACAATATCGAACTGTCGGTGCAGGTCGCCTATGGCAAGCGGGTCGGCATCGCGACCATCAACCAGTTTGACGACGCCGCGCTGGAACGCGTGGTGCGGCGGGCGGAGGAGCTGGCGAAACTGGCCCCGGAAAACCCGGAATTCATGCCCGCTGTCGAGAAGCAGACCTACAAGCCGACGCCCACATATAGCGCCGCTACCGCCGGGATCACCGCTGACTATCGCGCCAAGGTAGCGATCGATTCGATCGCGCCCTGCCGCGCCGAAAAGCTGATCGCGGCAGGCTATCTGGAGGATCAGGCCGGGTTCGTCGCCTTCATGAACAGCAAGGGCAATTACGGTTACCAGACCGGCACCAGCGCCGATTATACCTGCACCGTCCGTACCGAGGACGGGCGCGGGTCCGGCTGGGTCGGGCATAATGTGCAGGACGTCGCGACCTTCAACGCAGGCGAGGATATCCGCGTCGCCATGCGCAAGGCGAGCGCGTCGGCGGATGCCAAGGCTCTGGAACCGGGCAAATATACCGTCATCCTGGAACCGGCGGCGGCGGCTGGCCTCATCCAGTTCATGTTCTTCTATTTCGACGCGCGATCGGCTGACGAAGGCCGCAGCTTCCTGTCGAAAAAGGGCGGCGGCAACAAGCTGGGCGAACAGGTGTTCGGGCCGCAGGTCAATTTCTTCGCCGACCCGGCCTATCCGGGCGCTGCGGTTTACCCGTGGGACGAAGAAGGCCTGCCGCGCGGGAAAATGCCTATCGTCGAAAATGGCAAGCTCGTGAACATGGAATATTCCCGTTACTGGTCGCAAAAGCAGGGCAAGCCCGCCATGGCGCAGCCCGGTAATCTGATCATGACCGGCGGCACCAAATCCACCGCCGATCTGGTGCGCACGACCGAGCGCGGCATATTGGTGTCACGCACCTGGTATATCCGCATGGTCGATCCGCAGACAGTGCTGCTGACCGGCCTGACCCGTGATGGCACTTTCTATATCGAAAACGGCCAGATCAAATATCCGATCAAGAATTTCCGTTTCAACGAATCCCCCGTCATCATGCTCAACAATGTCGAGGAACTGGGCAAACCCGTCCGGGTGAAGGGCGACGAAGCGGATGCGCCCATGGTCGTGCCGCCAATGAAGCTGCGCGACTTCACCTTCACGTCACTGTCGGACGCGGTGTGATATCAACGGATATGATCCTCCCCTGTAAGGGGAGGTGGCTGGCCGTAGGCCAGACGGAGGGGTGTCGCCCTATCGAGAGCATGACACCCCTCCGTCAGCACTACGTGCTGCCACCTCCCCCGCCGGGGGAGGATTTTCCTGACGGATCAACTCCCGTTGCATGACTCTCAAATCCTGAGACGCAGGGCGTTCATGACGCTGATGGCGGGCGGTCTGGCCAGCGCAATGCTGGCCCGGCCGCTCGCCGCCGCCGGGGGCTATGATTTCTGGTTCACACGGCTCCGCTATGATTCGGGCGACTGGGATGTCGACCAGCGGATGCCGTCCAACCTGATCACGTCGCTGATCGACTATACGACGTTGCGGGTGGACCCGAAGGAGCATGTCATTGCCCTCTCGGACCCCAAAATGCTGACCGCGCCCTTCTGCTATCTGGCCGGACACAAGCTGGTCGAGTTTTCAGCCGCCGAACGGCGCAATTTCGAACGCTATGTCCGCAATGGCGGCTTCGTGCTGGTCGATGATTGCAACCACGACATTGACGGCCTGTTCGCCCGATCGTTCGAGGCGCAGATGGGCAAGATTTTCGGGGCCAGGGCGCTGAAGCAACTGCCCAATGCCCACCCGCTCTACCGGTCCTTCTTCAAATTTGACGGGCCGCCCAATACCGGCCTGGAATTGAATGGCTGGGGCGATGATCTGGTCCATGACTATCTGAAAGGGATCGAGATCGAAGGGCGGCTGGGCGTGCTGTACAGCAACAAGGATTATGGCTGCGAATGGGACTATGACTGGCGCAACAAACGGTTCCTGGCCGAGGATAATACGAAATTCGGGGTCAATATCGTGATGTATGCGCTGTCGGTGTGATCGATAATTTTTACGCCTCCAATCAAACCCCGTTCGGGCTGAGCCTGTCGAAGCCTTGTTCTTCCCTTCAAGAAGGACGCCCCTTCGACAGGCTCAGGGTGAACGGGATGCATGAAATTGCCCAGTAAGGGACCGTCTATGAACAGCATCACCGAAGCCGATATTCAGGACCAGCTTGCCCGCCTGACGCAATTGCGCGCCGCGATCGGGCAGGCGATCGTGGGGCAAGGCGAGGTTGTCGAACAATTGCTGATCGGCCTGCTGGCGGGTGGGCATTGCCTGCTGGAGGGGGTGCCGGGGCTGGGCAAGACCTTGCTGGTGCGCTCGCTGGGTGAAGCGCTCAAGCTGGAGTTTCGCCGCGTCCAGTTCACGCCCGACCTGATGCCCAGCGACATTTTGGGCACCGAATTGCTGGAGGAGGACCATGGCACCGGCCATCGCAGCTTCCGTTTCCAGAAAGGGCCGGTGTTCACCAACCTGCTGCTGGCCGACGAACTCAACCGCACCCCGCCCAAGACGCAGGCGGCACTGCTGGAGGCGATGCAGGAAAAAACGGTCAGCTATGCGGGGGTGACGCATCAACTGCCCGCCCCCTTCTTCGTGCTGGCGACGCAGAATCCGCTGGAGCAGGCCGGCACCTATCCGCTGCCCGAAGCGCAGCTCGACCGCTTCCTGCTCCACATCCGCGTCGATTATCCGACCGAACAGGAAGAGATGGATATCCTGTCCCAAACCACCGGAGCGAAGGCAAACGCCGTCCCTGCCGTCATGCATGGCGAGGAAGTGCTGGCATTGCAGGCCTGGGTGCGGCAGGTGCATTTCAGCGACGATCTGCTGCGCTGGGTGACCCGCATGGTCCGCGCCAGCCGCCCCGGCGAAGGCGCGCCGGACGATATCCGCAAATATGTGAAATGGGGCGCAGGGCCGCGCGCCGGCCAGTCGCTGATATTGGCGGCCAAGGCGCGCGCGCTGCTGCATGGACGGCTTGCCGCGACGCGCGAGGATATCGTCGCGCTGGCCGCGCCGGTGATGCGCCACCGTCTACTCCTGTCCTTCGCGGCGGAGGCGGAAGGACGCAGCGCCGACGACGTCGTGGCCGCCCTGCTCCGTGCCGTGCCGCTCAGCTGAGCTTGCGGGTGGTCGATCTCATTCCCCCGGACGTGCGCAGCAGGCTGAAAAGCCTGCGCCTCGTCACGCGCCGGGCGGTGGGGTCGCATGGCATTGGCCTGCACCAGAGTCACAGCCGGGGTGCGGGTCTCGAATTCGCGCAATATCGCGCCTATGAGCGCGGCGACGAGCTGCGTCAGATCGACTGGAAGCTTTACGCCCGGTCGGACAAATTTTTCGTGCGCGAAGCCGAGCGGGAAAGCCCGGTCGCGGTATGGATATTGATGGACGCCAGCGCGTCCATGACGCAGGCCGATGCGGCCCGCCCCGACTATAGCCGATTCGACGCGGCAAAAGCGCTGGCCGCCTGCATCGCCGATCTGGCGATGCGGCAGGGCGACCGTTTTGGCTGGATGGCGCTGAGCGATCAGGGGCTGGCGCTGCTGCCGCCTGCCAGCGGCGCACGGCAGCGGGACCGGCTGTTGCTGGACCTGATCGCGGTGGACGCGGTAGGCGGCTTTGCGCGGGAGGACCAGCTTGGCCCGCTGTGGGAGCGGATCGGCGCGCGCGATCTCGTCATCCTACTCAGCGACTGTTTCGATCCCGGCGCGGTCGAGCTAGCAGAAAAACTGGCCGCAGCGGGGCGCGAAACGCTGGTTATCGAAATGCTGACGGTCGCGGAGCGCGATTTTCCGTTCGATGGCGGCTATCGTTTCCACGATCCTGAAACGGGCGAGGAGTTGCTGGCGGACGGGGCGGCGTTGCGCGGCGAATTTCTGGCCCGTTTCGGCGCGGCGCGGGACGCGCTCCACGACCGGCTCGATGCTATGGGCATCCGTTACGCCACGCATGTGCTGGACCAGCCGATCGACCTGCCCCTGCGCCGCCTGTTCGGTGCGCATGAAGCGGCGGAATATTCATGACGCCAGCCCTGTTGCTGCCCGGCGCACTGGCGGCGCTGCTGGCGCTCGTCATCCCGCTGGTCATTCATATCGCCCGGCGCAGCGAACAGGTGCCGACCGATTTCGCCGCCTTGCGCTGGCTGCGGCAGAAGCCCAAGCCCCGATCCCGACTGCGGTTCGACGAATGGGTGTTGCTGTTGCTGCGCCTTATGTTGTTGGCGCTGGTGGCGTTGTGGCTGGCGCATCCGGTGCTGTTCGGGGCGGGCGACCGCACGCCGGTCGTGGGCGTGGTTCCCGGTGTCGATCCGGCGCGCGCGCCGACTGGCGACATCCGAACCATATGGCTCGCACCCGGCTTTCCGCCGATCGACCAGCCATCGCCGACCGGGACGCTGCCGGTTGCCAGCCTGATCCGTCAACTCGACGCTGAAATGCCCGCAGGGGTTCCGCTGACCATCATCACGCCGCAAGTGATCGAAGGTGCCGACGCCGACCGGCTGCGACTCTCGCGCAAGTTAAGTTGGCGCATCGTGTCCGGTGCCATATCCGCACCGCGCAGCCAGCCTGTCGCCATGCCGTTGCTGTCGATCCGGCACGATGACCAGCATCGTGGCGGCGTCCGCTATCTGCGCGCCGCTGCGCTGTCGTGGCAACCCGCTGGACGTGCGGCGGCGATCGACATTGGCTCGCTCAATGCGCCACTCCCGGACCAGCGCCACCTCCTCATCTGGCTGGGCGGCGGCTCGATGCCGGACGGTCTGACCCAGTGGATCGCGCAGGGTGGCACAGCGCTGGTCGCTTCGGTCCCTGCGGACAAGCCGCGCGTCCCGCTCTGGCGTGATCCCCTCGGCGAGCCGCTGGTCGAGGCGTTACCGTTGGGTCGAGGGCGGCTGTTGCGTTTCACCCGCCCATTGACCCCGGCGATGATGCCAGCCCTGCTGGAGGCGGACTTTCCAGCGCATCTGCGGGCTGTGCTGACGCCCCCTCAGCCAGCGCCAACGCGGGTTGATGCCGCTGATTATGCCCCGCTCACTGGTGGCCGCGCCTATGACCAGCCGCCGCAGGATATGCGCCCGTGGCTGGCCATGCTGATCGCGGCGCTGCTCATCGCCGAACGCTGGCTGGCGACCCGCCGCAGCCGGGGGACCAGTCCATGAGCGCGGCGGATTTGCTCACGCGTTGGACGGCCCCTGCAAGACGTCGGGTGTTGGCCGACAGTCTGGCGCTTGCCATCCCGCTGATTTTGGCGCTCGCCGCGATCGGCTGGCGCTTGTCCGGCATGGTCGCGGCCGTCGTGATTGTCGTGGTCGGTGTCGCTATCGCCCTGCTGGTCGCCCGCCATCGCGCCCAGCACTACGATCAGCGCTGGCTGGTCCGCGCGCTGGATGCCAATCGGCCGGAGTTGGAGGACAGCGCCGACCTGTTGTTCGCTGACCCGGCCATGCTCGGTCCACTCGAACGGCTCCAGCAGGGGCGTCTGGCGGACAGGATCGACGGCGACAGTCCGCAAAACCTGCGCCCCGACTGGTCGCGCCGCCTGATCCTGATCCTGTGGATCGCGGGCTTGATCGTGATCGGACTGGTGCTGTTCTGGCCTCGCCCCGGCCACGGCCCGCCGACCCTTGCCCCCAGCACCGAAGCACTCCCCGCAATTCCCGGCATACCGCGTCTGGTCGCCCAAAATCTGCGGATCATCCCGCCAGCCTATACCGGCCTGCCGCCGCGCGATTCAGCGTCGCTGGACGCCCGCGCGCCCGTGGGATCGCGGATCGAATGGACGTTGCGCTTTGATCCGCAGGCGACTGTTCCCGCGATCCAGCCGGTCGGCGGCGCGCGGCTTGCCCTGCGCCGGGATGGCGCCAACTGGATTGCCAGCCGCACGCTCGACGCTTCCTTTCTCTATCGCGTCGATCCAGCCTCTGGCCGTGGCCCAACGCCACCGCTCCACCGGATCGACGCCATTGCCGATAGCCCGCCGCAGGTGAGAGCAATCAGCCCCCCCGCCAGCCTGACGATGGTAACGGCCGGTCAACGCAGCTGGACCCCGGCCTTTGCCGCTACGGACGACTATGGCGTCACCGCCACCGCCCGACTGCGCGTCACGCTGGCGATCGGCGAAGGGGAGAATGTGACCTTCAGCGAACGTGAGATCGCCCTGTCCGGCAGCGGTCCGGCGCGCGACCGGCGTTTTACCCCACGGCTGGATTTCGGCGCTCTGGGCTTTGGCGCTGGCGGCGATATGGTGGTGCAACTGATCGTTCGCGACACGCGCCAGCCCGTCGCCAACGAAGTGCGCGGCCCCAGCCTGATCCTGCGCTGGCCATCACCCAAACAGCCCGAAAGCAGCGGCCTTCAGGGCATGGTCAACACCACCCTGCCCGCCTATTTACGCAGCCAGCGCCAGATCATCATCGACGCCGAAACGCTGATCAAGCAGAAGCGCCACCTTGCCGCCGATCGCTATCTCGCCCGTTCCGCCAGCATCGGCGGCGACCAGCAGATATTGCGCGGTCGCTACAGCCAGTTTCTGGGCGGCGAGGAGGAAGGCGCGCCCGAACCGCCCACCAATGACGGCGAGCAGCATAGCGACGATGACGGCCATGATCATGGCGGGCCGCCGCGCCAGCCCGCACCCGCCTTCGGCGCGCCGGAGGATGTGCTGGCAGATTTCGGCCACCCCCATGACGATTCGCCCGCCTCCAGCCTCGACCCCGAAACCCGCGCTATCCTGAAAAAGGCGGTCGATGAAATGTGGCAGTCCGAACTGCAACTGAAACAGGGGCATCCCGATCTGGCGCTGCCCTACGCCTATCGCGCGCTGCGCTTCATCAAGGAGGTGCAGCAGGCGACGCGCATCTTCCTGTCGCGGGTCGGACCGGAACTGCCGCCGATCGACGCCAGCCGCCGCATGACCGGCAAGCGGGAGGGGCTGGCGAGCCGCATTCTGGCGATCAGCCCTGTCGAGGGACGCGATGGTCCCGCCGCCGCGGCCTGGCGCGCTTTGGGCGATGGGCCGGGCGCAATCCGGGGACCGATCGAACTCGATGCACTTGATCGCTGGGCGCGGGGGCAGGCCGCGCATCTGCCCGATCCGCTGGCGCTGTCGGGCGCGATCGACGCGGTGCGTCGCGACCCGGCCTGCGTCGCATGTCGCGCCAAGCTGCACGCCTTGCTGTGGACCGCCATGGCGCGGCCGCCTGCGCATCTGACCCGTCGCCGTCCGGCTGATGCTGGTGGTGCAAGCTATCTGGGCGCGATGGGAGGCGGCACGCCATGACCCCCACATGGATCACCGCTGGTCTGCTGGGCGCGGCCGTGCTGTTGGCGAGCGTGCGGCTGATCCTGTGGTATCGCAGCGCCGCTGCGCCATCGCCCAAGCGCCTGATCGCGCTGCTGTTGCTCCAGCCAATCTGTGCGGTGCTGCTGTTCCTGGCGCTATTCCCGCCAGCGGTAACAACGGGTGGCGACGCGCTGCGTGTCGCGACGCAGCGAACGCCGCGTCTTGCCGCTATGGGTAGCCCGCTCATCCTTCTGCCCGAAGCCCCGGAGTTTGGCGCTGGTGAGCGCGTCCCGGACCTTGCGACCGCGCTGCGTCGGCATCCCGGCACGAGCGAGATTATCGTGCTGGGCAACGGCCTGACTCCTCGTGACATCGAAGCGGCCAAGACTGTTGCCGTTCGCTTCGACCCGCCGCCGGAGCGTGCGGGTATCAGCCATATCGCTCCCCCTGCGATCGTTGCGCCGGGGAGCAGTTTCAGCATCGGCGGACAGCTAAGCGCCCTGCCCCGCGCCACCGTCGAGTTGCTGGACCCCGCCGGACAGGTGACGGACAGCGTTCAGGCTGATGCCGATGGGCGCTTCGCGCTGACCGGCACGGCGCGCGCCGCCGGAGCCGTGCTGTTCACCCTGCGCGTGCGCGATGGGCGACGTACAGTCGAACAGGCTAATGTGCCGGTGCTGGTAGCGGACAGCCCCGCCCCGCGCCTGTTGATCCTCTCCGCCGCGCCCAATGCCGAGATCAAATATCTGCGCCGCTGGGCAAGTGATGCGGGCTTTGCCGTCACGACGCAGATGAGCGCGGGCGGCGGGATCGCGCTGGGTGATGCCCCGATCGCAATCGACGGCGCGACGCTGCGCCGGTTCGATGTCGCCATCATCGACGATCGGAGCTGGGCGGCGCGGCGTGGTGTGGTGATGGGCGCGGTGTGGGACGGGCTGGGTCTGATCCTGCGCGCCAGCGGGCCGATCGACGCGGCGACGCGCGGCCAGTGGCGGGCGTTGGGCTTTGGCTTGGCTGGCAAGGATGGCGTGGCACCGCTCGCTTTGCCCAAGGCTCTCCCACCCGCCATCGCCCGTACCCGTCAGGGCATCGGCAATGACGATGTGCCAGCCGACATTGCCTTGCCCGACGAGATGCTGCCGGAGATCAGCCGCCTTGGCCTGACACCGGACGGCGGCGATGCCGTGCCGCTGCTGCGCGATGCGGGTGGCGCGACGCTGGCGGCCTGGCGCGCGGTCGGCACCGGGCGGGTTGCGCTGTTCACCGGGATCGACAGCTATGCGTTGACGTTGACGGGGTATCGGACGCTCTATGGCGACTGGTGGAGTGCGATGCTGGCGACCGTCGCGCGCCCCGCGCCCGGCAGGCCCCCGATCACCACGTCAGGCTGGGCGAGCGAGCGCATGATCCTGTGCGGGCTAACCGCTGCGGCACAGGTCGAGCGCCCGGATGGACGGATGGCGAGCCTGTTGCCCGTGGGCGGCTGCGGCGCTTTCTGGCCCGACAAGGCGGGTTGGCACCTGTTGCGCAAACCCGGAGATAGCCAGTCGACGCCCTTCTACGTCCAGCCCGCCGATGCTCTGCCGATGATGCGTGCCACACGCGATAGAGACGCCATGCTGATGCTGCGCCCGCCAGCACGGGACGACCGGGCGGCGACCGGCCAGCCAAGCCCTGGATCGCCTTGGCCGTTCGCTTTGGGCTGGTTGCTGGTCAGTGCGCTGCTGTGGTGGCTGGAGCGGGCGCGGATCGGCCGCGCAACTGTGCCTCAATCGGCGAAGTAGAAATCCCGCAGCGCCCGCGCGTCATGCAGGGCGTTGTGCGGCACCCGGCTGTTGGCCGCCGCACTGAAGCCCGCCGCGTTGATCAATTCCAGCCGCAGACCGAAATCGACCCCGGCCATCAGCGCCGGTCCCTTGACCAGCAGGGCGCAGAAATGGGCCAGATCTTCCGGCCAGTCGGCGATGATCAGCGGATCGTCATCGCCCTCCAGATAGGCGGCGACATGGTCAGCGGCATCCACCCGGTTGAGTTCCAGATATATGCCCGGCGGCACATGGCGCAGATAGGGGACGACATGCTGCGCCACCCATGGCTCGACATCGTCGGGCAGTGGCAGCGCGACATAAAATTCCTGGTCGCCATGCTCCGGCACCAGCGCGACGCTCATCAGCGCGCCGCCAAAGCCGTTAAATTCGGTGTCGAGAAAATAGCGCATGAAAAGAGGAACTGCCTGCCGTTCGATATGTCTGGCCATCGCGCGACGGCATCTGGCACATGCCTGTAGCATTTGCGCCGTGCTTGCCAAGCTGCCATGCGCGCCAGCGACGCATCATAAGGAAAGACGCCAGCATGACCCCGCGCGAATATCTTGGCTCTGCCGCCATTCCGGGCGGGGAGGAATTGAAGCTCTACCGCCGGGGTGGCGATTTCATGATCGTGCTGGACCGCAACGAATTGATGAGCAGCCGGATGAGCGGTTCGGAAAAGGCGCTGGCCGTCATGACGATCGAGCGGCTGGCGGGGCGCAAGGCACCGCATCTGCTAATCGGCGGCTATGGCATGGGCTTCACCCTGCGTGCGGCGCTGGCGATCTTGCCCGCCGATGCGCGAATCACGCTGGTCGAACTGGTGCCGGATATCATCGCATGGGCGCGCGGGCCGATGGCGGAACTGGCGGCGGGATGCCTGGACGATCCGCGGGTCGAACTGGTTATGGGTGATGTCGCGACGGCGATCGCGGACGGGCGTGGGAGTTATGACGCGATCCTGCTGGACGTGGATAATGGTCCCGACGGGCTGACGATGGCGGCCAATGACCGGCTCTATTCCGCGCAGGGTCTGGCGGTGGCGCGCGATGCGCTGACCCCCGGCGGCATATTAGCCGTTTGGTCGGCGGGATCGGACGATGCCTTTACCCGTCGCCTGCGCAATGCGGCCTATGCTGTCGATGAAGTGGTGGTGAAAGCGCGCGATAATGGCAAGGGGCCGCGCCACGTCATCTGGTTCGCGGCGAAACGCTGATCTCTAGATACCGTCCGGCACTATGGGCCAACCGCCCTGTTCCAGCGCGGCACTGAGCGCTGCGACACACTGGTCTAGCGCGCTGGCATCGGTCGATCGGACCACGAAGTTGGCGCCGGTGCGGCCTTCGCGGAAAAAGGGATAGCTGCCGATCTGGCAGCCCTCATGCGCGCGTTCGGCGGCACCCAGCAGGTCGGCAATCTCACTTTCCGCGACCCAGCAGCCGATGGTGGCGGAGAGGACCGGCAGCCCACCCTCCAGCGTTCCCGTAAGGCTATCTAGCATCCCGGCGGTGATGTGCGGCACGCCGGCCATGATGAAGATATTGCCATGGCGGATGCCCGGCGCGCCCGACATGCGGTTTTCGATCAGGCTGGCCCCGGCAGGCACCCGCGCCATGCGCAGTCGCGCTTCGGTCAGGCCACCGCGCGTTTCATAATAGCCTGCCAGCATCGCCCGTGCCTGTGGATGCACCTCCACCGGCACGCCCAGTGCCGCCGCGATCGCATCGACAGTGATGTCGTCATGGGTCGGGCCGATACCGCCGGTGGTGAACAGATAGTCGTTGCGGGCGCGCAGGATATTGACCGACTCGATGATCGCGTCACTGTCATCCGCCACGACGCGCACTTCGCGCAGGCGGATGCCCTGGACGTTCAGCCAGGTCGCGATCTGGCTGACATTCTTGTCCTGGGTGCGGCCAGAAAGGATTTCGTCGCCGATCACGATCAGCGCTGCGGTCCAGATGCGGGTGGGATCGGCCATGGCGCGTCCATAGCCTGCCATGTCCGGCCTGCCTAGCCGCCCTCTCGCATTATGGCGCATCTGCCCCTATAGTCATGCCATGACCGAATATATGACGATGACGGCCGATGCGCCGATTTCCCGTTCGTCCGCGATCAAACTGTATGACGCGGCCGGTTTTGAAGGTATGCGCCGCGCCGGACGGCTGGCAGCGGAGATACTCGACGCGCTGGTGCCGCATGTCGTGCCGGGCGTGACGACGGGCGAGCTGGACGACATTGTGCGGCGCATGACACTGGATGGTGGCGGCGTGCCTGCGACCTTGGGCTATCGCGGCTATACCCATAGCTGCTGCACATCGATCAACAATGTCATCTGCCACGGTATCCCCGGCGACTATCGGCTGAAGGATGGCGACATCGTCAATATCGACGTCACCCCGCTGGTCGATGGCTGGCATGGCGACACGAGCCGGATGTTCATCGCTGGCGACGCGCCGATCAAGGCGCGGCGGCTCGTCGAGGTGACCTATGAATGCCTGATGCTGGGCATCGAGCAGGCGAAACCGGGCAACCATCTGGGCGACATCGGCCATGTGATCCAGCGGCACGCGGAAAAGCACCGCTATGGCGTGGTGCGCGATTTCTGCGGCCATGGTCTGGGCCGGGTGTTCCATGACAGCCCGGAGGTCGTCCATATCGGCCGCCCCGGCACTGGTCCTGAACTCAAGCCCGGCATGTTCTTCACGATCGAGCCGATGATCAATATCGGCAAGCCCGGCGTCAAGATGATGGACGATGGTTGGACCGCGGTAACGCGCGACCGAACCCTGTCCGCCCAGTTTGAACATAGTATCGGCATCACCGAAACGGGGTGCGAGATTTTCACCAAAAGCCCTGCCGGACTGGACGCGCCGCCCTATAGCTGAGCGCGCGCCATGCCCTGCTTAAAAAACGGGCAGTTTGGCACGAAAATGCCCTGAATCCGGGCAATATGGACAAAGATTGCTGCATCGCCGAAAGCATGTTCTAGCGATTCGCCATTTGGCACGGTAATTGGATATCAAGAGGGACGGCGCTTGGCCTTTGGGGGGACATGACGATCGTCACTTGAGGAGAGAGGGATGCGGGTCGCGCCCGCATTCTGTCGTGCGTCATGGGTTGGGATTACAAGTGATGAAAAAGATAGAAGCGATCATCAAGCCGTTCAAGCTGGACGAGGTGAAGGAAGCGCTCCACGAAGTGGGCGTATCGGGCATTACCGTGACCGAGGCCAAGGGCTTTGGTCGGCAGAAGGGCCATACCGAACTCTATCGCGGCGCTGAATATGTCGTCGATTTCCTGCCCAAGGTGAAGCTGGAAGTCGTCGTTGATGATGCGCTGGCGGACCGTGTGGTCGAGGCGATCTGCGCCGCTGCGCAGACCGGGCGCATCGGCGACGGCAAGATCTTCATTTCCAACGTCGAGGGCGCCGTGCGCATCCGCACCGGCGAGCGGGACAGCGACGCGATCTGATTTCACGCAAATTCTCGTCACCCCGCTATCGGGCTGACGGAACAACGGGCATCCATCTACCCCTTCGGGGGGGTAACAAACGAGAAGGGCAAGCGCACATGGCCAATACGCCAAAAGACATTCTCAAGATGATCGAAGAAAAGGAGATCGAGTGGGTCGATGTCCGTTTTACCGATCCCAAGGGCACCTGGCATCACCTGACGATGTGCGCGAACGTCATTGGCGAAGATGAGCTGACCGACGGTCTGATGTTCGACGGTTCCTCGATCGAGGGCTGGAAGGAAATCAACGAATCGGACATGATTCTGAAGCCCGATCTGGACGCGGTGTTCTTCGACCCGTTCAGCGCGACGCCGATGATGATCCTGGTATGCGACATTGTGGAACCTGAAGATGGTTCGCTCTATTCGCGCGATCCGCGTTCGACCGCCAAGCGCGCCGAAATGTTCCTCCAGTCGACTGGCCTTGGCGACACCGTCTATATCGGCCCGGAACCTGAATTCTTCATGTTCGACAGCGTCGAATTCGACAACACCTATAATGGCAGCTTCTACAAGCTGGACGATGTCGAGCTGCCGACCAACACCGGCACGAAATATGATGGCGGCAATATGGGCCACCGTCCGCGCGCCAAGGGTGGCTATTTCCCGGTCGGCCCGGTCGATGTGACCACCGACATCCGTGCGGAAATGGTGACCACGCTGATGGAAATGGGCCTGCCCATGGACAAGCATCACCATGAAGTCGCGGGCAGCCAGCACGAACTGGGCCTGACCTTCGGCAAGCTGGTCGAAACCTGCGACCGCATCCAGATCTACAAATATGTCGTGAAGATGGTGGCCCAGGCCTATGGCAAGACCGCGACCTTCATGCCCAAGCCGATCAAGGCCGACAATGGTTCGGGTATGCACACGCATATCTCGATCTGGAGCAAGGGGCAGAATACGTTTGCCGGTGACGGCTATGCCGGTCTGTCCGACACCTGCCTCTATTTCATCGGCGGCGTGATCAAGCACGCCAAGGCGCTCAACGCCTTCACCAACCCGACCACCAACAGCTACAAGCGTTTGGTGCCGGGCTTTGAAGCCCCCGTGCTGCTCGCCTATTCGGCGCGCAACCGGTCGGCTTCGTGCCGTATCCCCTATGGTGCCGGCACCAAGGCGAAGCGCGTCGAATTCCGCTTCCCCGATCCGCTCGCCAACTCCTATCTTGCCACATCGGCGCTGCTGATGGCCGGGATCGACGGGATCGAGAACAAGATTCATCCAGGCGAAGCCATGGACAAGAATCTGTACGACCTGCCGCCGGTGGAACTGGCCAAGGTGCCGACCGTGTGCGGTTCGCTCCGCGAAGCGCTGGAAAGCCTGGAAAAGGATCAGGACTTCCTGCTCAAGGGCGGCGTGTTCACCAAGGACCAGATCGACGCCTATATGGAACTGAAATGGCCCGAAGTGTATCGCTGGGAAATGGCGCCTTCGCCGGTCGAATTCGACATGTATTATAGCGGCTGATCTTTTTCAGCTCTGTACAAAGGAAAAGGCCCGGTCGCTTCCAAGCGGCCGGGCCTTTTCCTTTGCAGTCACGCTGGGGCAAAATTTCTTTACAGGCGCGAAATGTTAAGGGCTGGCGGCCTATGGTCGGGCGGGAATGGACCAGAAGCACAGGGCGGTAATGCGGAACGAGCGGATTGGGATGGCGCGGGCGACGCGAGGCGACATGCTGTTCGCTGCGCCATGGTCCGCGCTCGAACGGCTGCTGCTGGCGGCGATCTGCGCCGCGACGCTGTTCTTTGCGGTGGTGACGCCGCCCTTTCAGGCGCCGGACGAAAACCAGCATTATATGAAGGCGCTGCTGCTGTTGGAAGGCGGCGTGCTGGCGACGCAGCATGGCGAGGCGATCGGGGCGCAATTGCCTCGCGCAGCGATCAACCTTCATGCAGTAGATTTCCCGACCGATGTGCCTGCCACTGTGCGCCGGTTCGACACCGCAATGCTGGCGCACAGTTGGAACGCGGATGCCTCGCGGCCCGGCACCGTCTTTGCCGAATTCCCCAATGTCGCCAGCTATGCGCCGACGCTTTATGCGCCGGGCGCGGCGGGGTTGCTGATCGGCGATGCGCTGGGCCTGCCGCGATTGGGCAGTTTCTATGTCGGGCGGATCGTCAATGCGCTTGTCGCGCTGGCCCTGCTGATCGCGGCGCTCCGGCTGTTGCCCTTTGGCCGGATGGCGATGCTGGGCGTCGCGCTGCTGCCAACCTTTGCTTATCAGATTGGCTCGCTCTCGCCCGATGCGGTGATCAATGGCATGGGCTTTCTGGGGCTGGCACTGGCGCTGCGCGTCGGGTTCATGGGGCAGGCGTCGGCGGGACTGTTCCTGGCCGCGTCGTTGCTGGCGTTAGCCAAGGGCGTCTATCTGCCTTTGACGGCGGCGGGCCTGCGCTGGCCGCAGCATCGGCGTGATATGCGGCCGTGGCTGATCCTGGGCGCGATGGCGCTGGGCGCGGCGGTGTTCATAGGCTGGATGAAATTTTCGGGCGGCAGTCAGGCGCTCTACCATATCATGTCGCGCAAGACCGGCGAGAGCGTGTTGACCGCGCCGCTGGCCGATCAATTGGCGGTGATCCTGAACGATCCGGTCGGCTATGTCCGCATCCTGACGTCCAGCGTGATCGAGCGCGCGCCGGTCTATGCGCTCCAGATCGTCGGGCGCTTTGGCTGGAACGCCATCCTGCTGCCGTTGATCGCCTATCCGCTGGCAGCCGTGATGCTGGGCGCAGCTGTGCTGAGCGGAGCGGAGGCGCGTTTTGGTGCAGCGCAGCGACTCTGGTGGCTGGCTGTCGCAGGCGGGGTCGCGCTGCTGATCGAAACCGCCATGTATCTGACCGGCACGCCGCCGGGCGCGGATTTCATCCAGGGGACGCAGGGGCGCTATTTCCTGCCTGTCCTGCCGCTGATACTGCTTGCGCTATCCCCCGACCGGGCGGTGCGTGGCGCACGGGCAGCGCTTGCCACCTCCGCGCTGCTCCTCCTGCTGATCGCAGCAGCCAGCGCCTATGACAGTTTCTGGGTCCATGGCTTCATCACCAGCGACGGGATGCCGCCGCATGACAGCCTGACGCGCGCGTTGCTGCTACCCTCGCCGCGCTGGTAGCCAGACGCGGCACAAAGCGAGCCAACCCAACCCTTCGATCCATCCGGCGGTCACGTCGCTCGGCCAATGCACGCCCAGCCAGACACGGCTGGCCCCGATCAGCGCGATCATCACGCCCGCGGCCCAATAGGCGCTACGCCGTCCTGCCAGCATCGCCAGCGCACCGAACATCATCATATTGCCCGCCGCATGGCCGCTGGGAAAGCTGTAGCTGTGGACGATGTCGAGATGCGGCAGCAGGTCCGGGCGCGGCGCGGCGAAGATCTGCTTGAGGATCAGGTTCAGCGCGGTCCCGCCCGCCATCATCAGCGCCAGCCAGAGCGCGTCGGCGCGGCGGTGCCGCCACAGCAGCGCAGGCAGGACCAGCGCCAAAATCGCAAGCCTGCCGATCGTGTCGCCGATCGCCGTCGCCAGCCGCATCACCGGCGTCAATTGCTGGCCGATCCCGCTATCGCGCGCCGTCCCAGCCCAGCCCATCAGCCCGACATTCAGGCCATCCAACCACCCCGCCCGCTGCATCAGCGCAACGCCCAAGACGCAAAAAAGCGCGAGAGCCAAAGCCCCCGCGCCTTTCAGCAGTGATGTACGCCGATCAGATATGGAGCGCACGGCCATAGGCCGCCAGTACGCTTTCATGCATCGATTCCGAAATGGTCGGATGCGGGAATACCGTGTGCATCAATTCCGCCTCGGTCGTCTCCAGCGTCTTGCCGATGGTATAACCCTGGATCATCTCGGTCACTTCCGCGCCGATCATGTGTGCGCCCAACAGTTCGCCGGTCTTGGCGTCGAACACCGTCTTGGTGAAGCCTTCGGATTCGCCCAACGCGATCGCCTTGCCATTGCCGATGAAGGGGAACATGCCGACCTTCACATCGTAACCGGCTTCCTTCGCCTTCGCCTCGGTCAGGCCGACGCTGGCGATCTGCGGGTGGCAGTAGGTGCAACCGGGAATGTTGCGCACGTCCATGGCGTGGGGATGGACATCCGTGTTGCCCAGCGCCTGCGCGATCGCCTCGGCGACGATGACGCCTTCATGGCTCGCCTTATGCGCCAGCCATGGCGGCGCGGTGACGTCGCCGATCGCCCACATGCCGTCGACATTGGTGCGGCCATAGGCGTCGGTCTTGATGTGGTAGCGCTGGTCGGGTTCGATCCCGACATCTTCCAGACCCAGATTTTCGACGTTGGGGACGATGCCGATGGCGACGATGACATGGCTATAGTCGGCCTCGATCGCCTTGCCTGCCTTGTCCTTGATGGTCGCGGTCACGCCCTTGTCGCCGGTCGCGATCTTCTCGATCTTCGCGCCGGTCAGCACGGTCATGCCCTGCTTCTTGACCGCCTTTTCGAGGAAGGCGGACACGTCTGCATCCTCGACGGGAACGATGCGGTCCATCATCTCGACCACAGTCACGTCCGCGCCCATGTCATTATAGAAGCTGGCAAATTCGATGCCGATCGCGCCGGAGCCGATGACCAGCAGCTTGGTCGGCATTTCGGGCGGCGTCATCGCGTGGCGATAGGTCCACACCCGCTTGCCGTCGGCCTTGAGCTGCGGCAGGTCGCGGGCGCGCGCGCCGGTGGCGATGATGATATGCTTGGCGGTCAGTTCCTCGACCTTGCCATCCTTGGTGACGGTCAGCTTGCCTTTGCCGGTCAGCTTGCCATCGCCCATATGGACGGTGATCTTGTTCTTCTTCATCAGGCCGGTAACGCCCTGATTAAGCTGCTTGGCAACGCCGCGCGAGCGCTTCACCACCGCTTCAATGTCGGCGGTGATATTGTCGGCGGCCAGGCCATAATCCTTGGCGTGCTGCATATAGTGGAAAATCTCGGCCGAACGCAGCAGTGCCTTGGTCGGGATGCAGCCCCAGTTGAGGCAGATGCCGCCCAGATTTTCGCGCTCGACAACGGCGGTTTTCAGGCCAAGCTGCGCGGCGCGGATCGCGGCGACATAGCCGCCGGGGCCGGAGCCAAGGACGATGAGATCGTAGGTATCAGCCATGGGTCACACTCGCTTCTTATGATTAGGCTTCCGCGATTGGCGGAACGGAACGGGGCTGGCGATCCTCTCCGATCGCTACGAAAGTAAAGGTCGCCTGGGTCACGCGATAGGAACGGTCGTCATGACGGGCGCGCCGCCAGGCTTCGACCATGATCTTCATCGACGTGGAGCCGACCGACGCCAGGCTGGCAAACACCGACACTTCATCGCCGACAATGACCGGGCGCAGGAACGTCATCCCCTCGACCGCGATCGTCACCGCCCTGCCTTTTGAATGACGGGCGGCGACTGATCCAGCTGCCGAATCCATCAGGCTCATCAACCAGCCGCCGAAAATATCCCCATGGGGATTGGTATCGGCGGGCATGGCGATGACGCGCACCGCCGGACTATATTCCGGCGGCTGCTCGTCGATCAGCGCCATCAGGCCAGCATACCGATCGGGTTTTCGATCAGTTCCTTGAACGCCTTCATCAGGCGCGCGCCGTCAGCGCCGTCAATGGCGCGATGGTCGAAGCTGCCGGTCGCCGACATGACGGTGGCGATCTGGAGGCTGTCGTCGATGACATAGGGCCGCTTTTCGCCCGCACCGATCGCCATGATCATGGCCTGGGGCGGATTGATGACCGCCTCAAACTGCTTGATGCCGAACATGCCCATGTTGGAGAGCGACGCGGTGCCGCCCTGATATTCATTGGGCGACAATTTGCCCGCCTTGGCGCGATCGGCCATATCCTTCATCTCGGTCGAGATAGCGGCAACGCCCTTGGCATCCGCGCCGGTCACGATCGGGGTGATGAGGCCACCGGGGATCGACACGGCGACGCTGATGTCGGCGCGCTTGAATTGCAGCATCTGGTCGCCCGCGAACTGGACGTTACATTCGGGGACTTCGATCAGCGCGACACCCAGCGCCTTGATCAGCAGGTCGTTGACCGACAGCTTGACCTTGCGGCTGGCGAGACCCGCATTCAATTCGCCACGCAGCTTGAGCAGCTTGTCGAGCTGAATGTCGACGGTCAGGTAGATGTGCGGCACCTGCTGCTTGGATTCAGTCAGGCGGCGCGCGATCGTCTTGCGCATACCGCTCAATTTGACGACGTCGTGCGGGATGCCGAAATCCTGCGCGCCGCTGGCGGCGGCGGGTGCCGGGGCTGCTGCGGGTGCCTTGGCTGCGGGCGCGGCGACAGGTGCGGGCGCAGCGGCTGGCGCGGCGACGCCTTCCTTTGCGCCGTCCAGGTCGCCCTTGACGATCCGACCGTTGGGACCGGTGCCGGAAACAGCGGCCAGATCGATGCCCTTGGCCTGCGCCAGACGGCGGGCGAGCGGGCTGGCCTTGACGCGGGCGTCGGCGGAGGCTGGCGCAGCGGGGACCGCGTCTGCCTTCGGCGCGGCAGCGGCGGGGGCTGCGGCCTCTGCCTTGGCGGGAACGGCGTCGGCCTTGGGCGCGGGCTTGCCGCCACTGGCAGCGGCAGTCGCGACATCCTCGCCCTCTTCGGCGATAATGGCGATGACGGTGCCGACCTTCACGCCTTCGGAGCCTTCGGACACCAGGATCTTGGCGACGATGCCTTCATCGACAGCTTCAAATTCCATTGTCGCCTTGTCGGTTTCGATTTCCGCCAGCAGATCGCCGGACGATACCGTATCCCCTTCCTTAACCAGCCATTTGGCCAGCGTCCCTTCCTCCATGGTCGGGGACAAAGCGGGCATCTGGATCGTCTTGCTCATGCGTTCGGGGCCTCTTCTTATCTGTACGGCACGCGCCAATGGCTGCCCGTTTTCACCCATTCGCCGGATCGGTCAAGCGAGCGCTTGCGGAAGGGGCAAATATGGCCCACATTTCACCGCACTGGTTAGTTGGACCGGCAATGACCCCCGGCGGGGCCATAAAAGCGACGCGGGGGCGATGGAAAGTGCGGACATATCTGGTTGTCGTGGACGAATCGCCGGAAGCGGAAACCGCGCTGCGTTTTGCCGCGCGGCGGGCAGCCCAGACGGGCGGCGCGGTCCGCATCCTGGCCCTGATTCCGCCTGCCGAGTTCGTCCAGTGGGGCGGCGTGCAGGCGACCATGGAGGATGAGGCGCTGCAACGCGCCGAAGCGCTGGTGACCAGCGCTGCGGGGACGCTGACCGACGAGTCCGGCATCCGCCCCAGCATCACTGTGCGGCAGGGCGATGCGGTGACCGTGGTGCGCCGGACGCTGGACGAGATGGACGATGTCGCCGCGCTGGTGCTGGGTGCCGCGGCCAGCGGGCCACCCGGCGCGCTGGTGTCGCATTTTGCCGGGGCCGATGCGGGGCGGATGCCCTGCCCGATCATGATCATTCCTGGCGCGCTGGACGCTGAGGCGATTGATCGGTTGAGTTGAGTCTATTGATTGATCCTCCCCTGCAAGGGGAGGTGGCGGGCGCAGCCCGACGGAGGGGGGAGGCGTATCAACGCCGTGCGGGTGGATGGCCCCCTCCACCACTTCGTGGTCCCCCTCCCCGTGCCGGGGAGGATCGAGGTTAGCGCTTATGCTTGCCCCGCTTGCTTCCGATATGGCGCACATTGGTCGGCCGTCCGCGATGGCTGCCCGGACGAGTGCGGTCGCGTTTGATCGGGCCGCCACGTGAGGGAGGCGTGTCGGGCAATTCGAAGCGCAGCGCGCCGTTGATCGGATCGGCCTCCGCCAGTCGCAATTCCAGCCGCTGGCCTACGGTATAGCGATCGCCGCTTTCCACGCCTTCCAGCGCCCTTCCTGCCTCATCGTAGAAAAAGCGTTCGCGGCCCATGGTCGATACCGGGACCAGCCCGTCGCCGCCCAGTTCCTCGACCGTGGCGAAGAAGCCGAAATTCTGGACGCCGGTGATCCGTGCCTTCACGATTTCGCCGACATGGGCAGAGAGGAAAGCGGCGACGTAGCGGTCGACCGTATCGCGTTCCGCCTCCATGGCGCGGCGCTCGAACTGGCTGATCATTTCGCCGACACGGCCCATATTCTCATAATCCTCGACACTCAGCGAGGATTTGGCCGGGATGGTGCCGCCCTTGGGCGCGGGCAGTTCCAGGCCATGGGCGCCGACCAGCGCGCGATGGACCAGCAGATCGGCATAGCGGCGAATGGGTGAGGTGAAATGGCCGTAGGAGCCGAGCGCCAGGCCGAAATGGCCCATATTGACCGGGCTGTAATAGGCCTGGGTCTGGCTGCGCAGGATTTGCTCCATGATCAGCGGCTTTTCCTCCGCTTCCCCTACCCGCTTGATCAGATGGTTGAAGGTCGCGGGGCGAATGACCTGACCGAGAGCGAAGTCGATGTCGAAGGTCGCGAGATAATCTTTGAGCGCGACCAGCTTGTCACGACTGGGCGGTTCGTGGACGCGGTACATGACCGGGGCCTTTTTCTGCTCCAGCGCCTTGGCCGCTGCCACATTGGCGGCGATCATATAATCTTCGATCAGCATATGGGCGTCGAGCCGTTCGCGCACCGCGACGCTGACGATCTTGCCCCATTCGTCCAGCACCACACGCCGTTCGGGCAGGTCGAGCGCCAGCGGCTCACGCTTTTCCCGCGCCTTGTGCAGCAGCGCCCAGCAGGCCCAGAGCGGCCTCAGCGCAATGTCGAGCATCGGGTGATCGGCCTTGCCGTCGATCGCAGCTTGCGCATCTTCATAGGCCAGCACGGCGGCGACGCGGATGATGGCGCGGGAGAAGCGCCATGACGTCACCTTGCCAGCGGCGTTGATGACGAGGTGGCAGGCCATCGCCGCGCGGTCCTGCCCGGCGCGGAGCGAACACATGTCGGAGGACAGCTGGTGCGGCAGCATCGGCACGACGAGGTCGGGGAAATAGACGCTGTTGCCGCGCTTGCGGGCTTCGCGGTCCAGCGCACTGCCGGGGCGGACATAGTAGCTGACGTCGGCGATGGCGACGATGGCGCGGAAGCCGCCGGGGTTGCCCTCATCCTCGTCCGGGGTCGCCCAGACCGCATCGTCATGGTCGCGGGCGTCCACCGGGTCGATCGCGACGATCGGCAGATGACGCAGATCCTCGCGCTTTTCGGCATGGAGGGGGAGGGCGGAGGCGGTGACGGCTTCCTCTTCCACCGCGTCGGGAAAGACGTGGGGGATGCCATGTTTGTGGATGGCGATCATGCTGAAGCTGCGGGGGGCGAAGGGGTCGCCGAGAATGTCGGTGACGCGGGCGCTGATCCGGGGCGGGCGGCCAGTCGGCTCGGCCAGCACCAGATCGCCCTTTTTGGCCGAACCAAGATCGCTGATCGGCGTGTCCTTGCGGATTCGCTTGTCGACCGGGCGTAACCACAGCTTGCCGTCGGCCATTTCCTCGACCACGCCCAGCAGCATTTCGGTTGCCTTGGGCAGCTTCTTCATCGGATGGGCGATCCAGCCCTTCCCGGCTTCCTCGGTGCGGGCGAGGATGCGGTCGCCAACAGTCAGCGCGCCGCGTTTGCCGCGCTCGACGATGCGCAGGCGGGGCGCGGGCTGGCCTTCGGCTTCCCACCGTTCGGGGGTGGCGATCAGGGTGGTGTCGTCGACATCGATGATGCGCAGCACCGTGACCTTGGGTACGCCGCCCAGCTTGTGGAAAGCGCGGGCGGGGCCGAGGTCGATCAAGCCTTCGTCGGCCATATCCTTCAGCAAAGCCTTGAGCGCGATCTTTTCCTGGCCCTTGAGGCCGAACGCCCTGGCGATTTCACGCTTGCCCGCTGGCTGGTCGGACGTGGTGATGAAATCCATGATTTCGTTGCGGGTCGGGAAACCGGCGGGGCGCACTTTGTCGCGGGCGGGGCGCTTGGGGGCGGGCGCCTTTTTGTCGTTGGATGTCATAGGACAGCTATAGGGGGCGCGCCAGCGCTGCGCCAGAGGGATGGCAGAGAGGCAGAATGTTGGAAATGCGAGGCTTAACTTCGCATATTTCCCGGTAAATGCGATATTTTCGGTCCTTGGTGAGTAATAATAATATAAGATGCACTTGTGCGGATTTACGCGGGAAAGAGCCGGGTGGCGGTATAGCAGGATGGGGGTTTGTAGGACAGAGAACGGCGCGCCGTTCCGTTCCCCCTCTTCCAACTTCGCCTAGGCGGCACGCCGCCAAGGCTTCATATCCTTCTCCCCCAAGGGGAGAAGGGCTAGGGGGCGAGCCTGCGGGCGCGGTCGCGCCAGGCTTCGGCCAGGACCGGGGTGTTGGCGAGGGTGCGGACGGCGGACGGGTCGCTTTTATGACCGCCGCCGATCAGCAGGCGAAAGACGCGGGCGATGCTCCAGTCAGGGAGCGGGCGGTCGATCAGGGTCATGGCGGTGCCTGCCTGCGCCTCCCCCTGCTGGATCACGCGGAAATAGAGGCCGCTGCGCGCGGTTTTCACGATGGTCGCCATGACGTCGCGGGCGGCGAAGCGGTGGTCGAGTTTCCAGCAGGGCTGGCGGCCATGGCTGACCTCCACGATCGCGCTGCCCAAGGTGAAGCGATCGCCCAGGCAAATCTGATCCTCGGTCATCCCGCGCGAGGCGATATTTTCGCCAAAGGCGCCGGGCGCGTCGAGCAAGGGCTGACCGGGTTTGCGATCGCGCCACCAGTCATAATGATCCTGCGGGTAGAGATGGATCGCCTTGTCCCAGCCGCCATGGTGGATCGGGTCGGCGACCTGATTACCGACGAAGCCGTCCCATGTGATCTGCACCGGGCCGGTGACAGGCGTTTTGGCGATGGCGCTATAGTCGCCGTCGCGAAAGGGGACGGGCGTGCCGACAAGCAGCGCGTCGATGGTCATGAAGGGCGTGTCCATGCCCCGTCATGCCATGGCTCCGCCGACGATGCGAGAGGCCGGCTGCAAGCCAGTGGCGTCAGGCGGTGTGGATTTCGGAACTGAGTTTCAGCACCTGTGCGCCATTATCGGCGTGGATCAGATAGGCGGGATTGGCGGGCGATCCGTTGCGGCGAACAGGCACGCCTTCGATATGGCGCTCGACGGGACGGTCGAACCGTTCCGCTATATGTCCCCGGCCGACGCCCTGCCCCCAATTCCATCTGACTCGCGCACCTTTACGGAATGTCTGCGGCATCGGGGCATCCTCTATCCCTTGGGCGCAACCGCGTCAGCCGGTGTCCCAATCCTAACTAAGGGCATAATTCCCAAAGGCTTACCCGGTTCCCTTGGGTTTTCACATTTCTTGGGCTAAGGGGGCTGCGATGGATGCTAGCGGCCTTCGCATTGCCCTGTTCAGCGGCAATTATAATTATGTGCGCGATGGGGCCAATCAGGCGCTCAATCGCTTTGTCGGCTATTTGCTGCGGCAGGGCGCGGCGGTGCGGGTCTATTCGCCCACCACCGATACGCCGGCCTTCGCGCCCGCAGGCGACCTGATCAGCACGCCGTCCGTGCCGGTGCCGGGCCGCAAGGAATATCGGATTCCCTATGCGATGTCGGCCAGGGTTCGCCGCGATCTCAAGGCGTTCGCGCCCAATCTGATCCACCTGTCCAGCCCCGATCCGCTAGGCCATCGTGCGCTCAGCTGGGCGCGGCAGAATGATTTGCCGACGGTTGCTTCGGTGCATACGCGGTTCGAGACTTACCCGCGTTACTATGGCCTCGCCTTTCTGGAGCCGGTGATCGAGGGGATATTGCGCCGCTTCTATCGCCGCTGCGACGCGATCGTTGCGCCGTCCGAATCGATGGCCCAACTGCTGCGCGAACAGCGGATGAGTTATGATGTCGGCATCTGGACGCGCGGCATAGACCGGGAGATTTTCAATCCGGGTCGCCGCGATCTCGATTGGCGGCGGTCCATCGGCATCCATGATGACATGCCCGCCATCGGCTTTATCGGTCGGCTGGTGATGGAAAAGGGGCTGGACGTGTTTTCCGATACGATCGACCAGCTTGCGACGCGCCAGGTGGCGCACAAGGTGCTGGTGGTGGGCGAAGGGCCGGCGCGCGAATGGTTCCAGAACCGCCTGCCCGGCGCGATCTTCACCGGTTTCCAGCAGGGGCATGATCTGGGCCGCGCGGTCGCCAGCATGGACATGCTTTTCAACCCGTCGGTGACCGAGACGTTCGGCAATGTCACGCTGGAGGCGATGGCGTGCGGCGTGCCGACTGTTGCGGCGCGGGCCACAGGCAGCGAAAGCCTGTTGAGCGATCGGGTGACCGGGCGGCTGATCCGCCCCGGCGCGATCGGAGCCTTTGCCGATGCCTTGCAGGATTATTGCCTGGACTGCGATGCGCGCGGACAGGCGGGCGCGGCGGCGCAGACGCGGGCGGAGCGCAACGGGTGGGATCAGGTCAATCAGGCGCTGGTCGACACCTATTTACGGATCATCCGCCAGCGTGAGCAGGGCATGATGCCGCGATCCAGCCCGGTTCCCTGAGCGCGCATTCATCCCTATATCACCAGGCATGGCCGACCTTTTCGCTTCCGATGACGCCCTGACCGGCACTGACGCCGTCAGCGATACCGCGCCGCTGGCCGACCGCTTGCGTCCACGCAGCTTGGCGGAGGTTGTCGGGCAGGAGCATCTGACCGGGCCGGAGGGGGCGATCGGGCGGATGGTGGCGGCGGGGCGACTGTCCTCCATCATATTGTGGGGACCGCCCGGCACCGGCAAGACCACGACCGCGCGCCTTTTGGCCGATGCGGTGGGGATGCGGTTTGAGCCGATTTCGGCAGTGTTTTCCGGCGTTGCGGACCTGAAGAAAGTCTTTGCCGCCGCCAAGGAACATGGGCGTCGGGGCGACAAGACCCTCTTGTTCGTGGACGAAATCCATCGCTTCAACCGGGCGCAGCAGGACGGATTTCTGCCGTTCGTTGAAAATGGCACGGTGACGCTGGTTGGCGCGACCACCGAAAATCCGAGTTTCGAGCTGAATGCGGCGTTGCTGTCGCGGGCGCAGGTGTTGATCCTGCGAAGGCTGGATGCGGGGGCGCTGGAGCAGTTGCTGGACCGGGCCGAAGCCGTGACGGGGCGTCCCCTGCCGCTGGATGCAGACGCGCGCGAGGCGCTGGTGGCGAGTGCGGATGGCGACGGGCGCTTTTTGCTCAATCAGGTCGAGACGCTCTATGCGATCGACATTGCAGAGCCGCTCGATCCGGCGGGGCTGTCCGCCCTGCTCCACCGCCGCGTCGCGGTATATGACAAGGATCGGGAGGGGCATTATAATCTCATCTCCGCGCTGCATAAGTCGCTGCGCGGGTCGGACCCGCAGGCCGCGCTTTATTATATGGCGCGGATGCTGGTGGCAGGCGAACAGCCGCTTTATGTGCTGCGGCGGCTGGTGCGCTTTGCTGCCGAGGATATTGGTCTCGCCGACCCGCAGGCGCTGGTCCAGTGTCTGGCGGCCAAGGAGGCTTACGACTTTCTGGGCAGTCCCGAAGGCGAAGTGGCGATCGTGCAGGCCTGCCTCTATTGCGCGACCGCGCCCAAATCCAACGCTGCCTATATGGCGATGAAGGCGTCGTTCAAATCGGCGCGCGACACCGGATCGCTGATGCCGCCGCAGAATATATTGAACGCGCCGACCAAGCTGATGAAGGATGTCGGCTATGGCAAAGGCTATCAATATGATCATGACGCGGCGGACGGCTTTTCCGGCGCGAATTACTGGCCGGACGAGATGACGCCGCAGACCTTCTATGCGCCGACCGACCGGGGCTATGAGGCGCGGATCGCCGAGCGGATTGCCTATTGGCAGCGGTTGCGGGCGGAGCGCGGCGCAGGGTGACGCCCGGCTTCACGCGCTTTGTCGCTATCGACTGGTCGGGCGCTAAGGGCGCGCGGCATAAGGGGATTGCGGTCGCACTGTGCGAGGCGGGGAGCGCGGTGCCGCGGCTGGTGGAGGCGCCGGGCGGGGTCTGGTCGCGGACCGGCGTGGCCGATTGGCTGGTGGGAGTAGCGGGCGAGGCCCCTACCCTGTTCGGGTTCGATTTCAGCTTTGCGCCGCCCTTTGTGGCGCGGGGCGGCTATCTGCCGGGTGACGTCGTGCCGGACAATGGGCCGGACTTCTGGGCCTATGTCGATGCCGTATGCGAGGATGCTGACCTGGGTGCGGCGAGCCTGCTGGAGGTGGCGCACCGGCGGCATTTCTACTTCGGCAAGGCGGACGGGGTGAAGGCCGACTATATGCATAATCGCGCGTGCGAGGCGCATTATCTGGCGGGTGGCGGGGGCAAGCCGTCGACCGTCTATGACGCGATCGGCGCGGCGCAGGTGGCCAAGGCGAGCTTTGCCGGGATGCGATTGCTGCACCGAGTACGTGGAGATGTGCCGGTATGGCCGTTCGATCCCTTGCCCGCGCACGGATCGCTGATCGTGGAAATTTACACCAGCCTTGCCGCGTCAGCGGCCGGACGGGCGAAGGGACGAGCCAAGATGCGCGATTCTGTGGCGCTGAACGATGCGCTGGAGAGGATCGGGTCGCAGCGGCATGAGGGCGCAATGCCCGACGATCATGGCGCGGACGCGATTGTGACGGCGGCGTGGATGCGGGCGGTAGCGGGGCAGGATGCGCTGTGGACGCCAGCCCCGCTCGATCGACAAATTGCTGTAACGGAGGGCTGGACGTTCGGCGTCATCTGATAGTAAGGGCGTGTCGCCTGACTGGTGCGCCGGATTAGCACAGTGGTAGTGCAGCGGTTTTGTAAACCGAAGGTCGCGGGTTCAAATCCTGCATCCGGCACCAGTTGGCGTGATGTTCTGATAATTGGAGCGTCATAGCTCCAGCCTGGGCGATGTTGAAACATCTGGTGAGCCAGCGCTTCATTGTTGGCACAACACCCCTCCACCACTTCGTGGTCGCCTTCCCCTGACGGGGATCGTTGCGAAACTTTATGACCTTACAAAACCGCGTCATTCCCGCGCAGGCGAGACACGTCAGTGCGCCGAAGGCAATCCATCTCCCACCATATCGCCTTGATTTTAAGTACGGAGATGGATCCCCGCCTGCGCGGGGATGACGGAGAAATCTATAAACTGCGAATTTCGCAACGATCCCCATCAAGGGGAGGAATTGGTCGCGTCCAGCCCTCTCATGTCAGCGCCAGGCTCCAAACGCAAAATGGGGGCCGACATTGCTGTCGGTCCCCACTGCCGTCGGGTCATGCGATCCGCTTCTCTGGCGAGAGGCGATCATCGGCCCGGCGTTGTCCTGGCACCGGCCTGAAAGGCTGTTTGCCAAAGACTGCTCCAGATCGGGCCAAGGGCAGCCGATCCGGCTCTGGTCCTCCAATATCCGATGCCCGACGTTCACTTTCGCGCGTACCCGGCAGCGGTCTTTTTGGACCGATCCGTTGGTTGATGTCGTCCTTGCGAACGGCGCCTTCCAGCGGACCTTCAGGACAGCATTAAATTCCTGTTTTACCAGGGATTTCTGGAAATGGATCGCTCCGTTTCCTACTGTTCCGATAGAGGGATGCTCTCACCAAAAGCGAGTCGCGCAAAGCGGAATCGGCAGTGGGGCGTATCAGGACTGTCACAAAGCTGTGGATAACTTTTGGCGGTCGTCAAAGTGATGGATTCCAGCCCGACCGCGCGAGGATGAACATCCCAATTCCGGCTTGCATCGCCCGTTCGTCCCTGCCCGGCGTGCATTCGTCTCAAAATTTAGTGTATTATAAACAACGACTTATCTCGTTGTGACAGGTTCATGCAACCTCAGCCAAAGTGCAGGGGTTCAAGCGTCAAATCAACGCAAATGGAGGAGATACTCATGCGTAAAGCCCTACTCGCCCTGGCCGCCGTCTCGCTGGCCGTTCCGCTGTCCATGGCCGTGCCGACCGATGGCGCACAGGCGCGCAAGGATTATCGGTACAAGGAATGGCGCGGTCGCGATGGCCGGACCTATTGCCGCAAGTCCAATGGCACGACCGGTTTGATCGTTGGTGCTGCAGGTGGCGCACTGCTGGGCCGCGCGATCGATACCCGCGGCGAACGCACGACCGGTACGATTCTGGGTGCTGTCGGCGGTGGTCTGCTCGGCAAGGAAGTCGACAGCAAGCGTCGCTGCCGCTAACCCGGCCCAACAAAAAAAGGCCGCTTCCCGTCGGAAGCGGCCTTTTTAATGGCTTGAAAGGCGTGACGCTCAGTTCGAGGCAGCGCCGCGCGCTTCGTCAACCTTGAACGTGACAGGCTGACCGCCCGAAACGCCGGAAACCTTGCCATTCTTGACCGAGAGGTTGAAGGCAACCGCATCGGGGAAACGACGGCCGGAAATCACCTTGCCCGACTTGGTATCCTTGACGTCATAGACGTAGGTATAGCCTTCGTGGGTGAAGCGCTGCTTGGCGGCTTCTTCAGCCTGGGCAGGGGCTACGAGGGCAACAAAAGCGCCAAGGGCGCTGGCGGCAACAAACTTGGACAGCATTCGCATGGGTAAACTCCTTGTGAATGCCGATCAAACACCTCTGTAATATTCTTATTCTGTTGAGGCGCTTCTATGTCGCAGCGCAGCAAAGCGACAATCGCAAAAAGCGCCGGAACAGTTGCGCAGAACGCAACCGGAACGATTCTTATGCCTTAAGCCTTTGATAGCGCGACAATATGATCAAACTCAGCCTTTGACACCGGTGACACGGACAGGCGTGATTGGCGCAGCATGACCATGCCAGCCAGGGCCGGATCGGCCTTCATCGTCTTGAGCGTGACCGGTTTGGCGAGCTTTTCGCGGGCATGGACATGGACCGCAATCCATTTGCCGCTATCGTCCGTGCTGTCGGGGGCCGCTTCCTCGACAATTTCCATGATGCCCACGGCCTCTACCCCGATATTGCTGTGGTAGAAGAGCGCCAGGTCGCCCCGGCGCATCGCCTTCATATTGATCTGGGCGGTGTGATTGCGCACGCCGTCCCATTCCGCCTTCCCCTTGGCGACCAGGTCGTCATAGGAAAAAACGTCGGGTTCCGATTTCATCAGCCAATAGTTCATTTTGCCTCCTTGCATCACCGCTTCGCCGCGATCAAGGATGGGAATATCGGTGCGCGTTCCCTATGTTGCGCGCCCTGCCCCCGATGTTTTCGGACCCAAGTTTTTGGAGAAGTGCAAAGTGTCGCAATCGGTGCTGGATCAGGTGCCCGTCCTGTCGATGGCGGAGTTGAGCAAGGCGGATTTCGCGCAAGGGTTCGGCGAATCCTTCCAGCGATTCGGCTTCGCGATGGTGCGCGATCATGGCATGGACCCGGCGCTGATCGACGCGGGATGGACGCTGGCCCGCGACTTTTTCGCCCTGCCTGAAGCCGCCAAGCGCGCCTATGATGCCAAATATAATGGCGGCCAGCGCGGCTATACCGCGTTCGGCACCGAAATCGCCAAGGGCGCGAGCGAGAATGACCTGAAGGAATTTTGGCATGTCGGGCGCGATCTGCCGCCGGGCGATCCGCTGGCCGAGACGATGCCGCCCAATGTCTGGCCCGACGAATTGCCTGCTTTCCACCCCGTCTTTTCCAAACTCTATGCCGAGTTCGACCGGGTCGGCGCGGAATTGCTGTCGGCGATCGCGCTCTATCTGGGGCTGGAGGAACGCTGGTTCGACGGGCCGATCGACCGGGGCAATTCCATCCTGCGATTGCTCCATTATCCGCCGGTGTCGCCAGAAGCGCCGGGCATCCGCGCTGGCGCACATGAGGATATCAACCTGATCACCCTGTTGCTGGGGGCCGAGGAAGGCGGGCTGGAACTCAAGGACCGCAACGGCAACTGGCTGCCGGTGGTGCCGCCGCCCGGCGCGCTGGCAATCAATGTCGGGGACATGCTCCAGCGGCTGACCAACCATATGCTGCCATCGACCAGCCACCGCGTGGTCAATCCGCCGCCGGAGCGACGCGGCCATTCGCGCTATTCGATGCCCTTCTTCCTGCATCTGCGCCCCGACGTGATGATCGACGCGCTGCCGCAATGTGTGAGCGACGCCAATCCGCGCCGCGACCCGCCGATCAGCGCGCATGATTACCTGACCGAACGGCTGATCGAGATCGGGCTGATCAAGAAGGGGTGAATTGCGTGCTCCCGCGAAGGCGGGAGCATAGTTGAAGCCCCGGAACTGGACTCCCGCCTTCGCGGGAGCACATTCCGTCATTTGGAGCCGTTATTTCCGGCTGCGGCCAAGCGTGATGCCGATTTCCTCGCCACGTTCGGACAGGGCCAGTTTGACGATCTTCACTTCGACATGGGTCACATTGTCGCCATGAAGGAAGATGGTGTCGATGATATGGTCCGCCACCGCCTCTATCAGGGTGAAATGGACCCCGTCGGGCAAGGCGGTCGAGGCCGCATGTTTGAGGTCCATGTAATTTTTGGACTGCGTCAGCGGCGTCGCAGGATCATAATGATCGGCGATCGTCAGCCGCGCGCGGATGGAGATGCGCAGCGGCTGGGGGAGATGCGTCTCCTCCGAATAAATGCCGGTCAGCACATCGACATGGAGGTTATTGACCTCCAGCGTCAAAAAATCGTCAAATCCAGTCTGCATGGCCCGCCATATCCGGCCCTTTCCTGCTGTCAGGCGGGGCCAGTTTAGTCTTTCATTTTGCGATGCGGGCGGTAAAGCCCGCCGCTCCCGGCGCGGTCCATGCGCCATTGATGGCGGATCGGCAAGACGTGTCTATGATTGTCCCTCTTGAAAGCCAGCGGCCAGACGCAATCGAGCGGCTGCTCGACGATGCGTTCGGGACGGATCGGCATGGACGGACGGCCTATCTGATTCGCGGGACGGTCGCGTGGATTCCCGCGCTGTCCTTTGCGGTGGTGGACGATGACGGTGCGCTGATCGGATCGCTGCAAAGCTGGCCGGTGGCGTTGACGCAGGATGACGGAACGCAGCGTCCCTATATCATGGTCGGCCCGGTGGCGGTCGATCCGGCGCATCAGGGCGGTGGCCATGGCCGGGCGATGATGGACGCCGTCGTCGCCGCTGCAAAGGCGCAGGGGACCGCGCCGCTGATGATGATCGGCGACCCGGAATATTATGGCCGCTTCTGGGGCTTTAGCGCCGACGATACCGGCGGATGGCGCGCGCCTGGCCCAGTCGAGCAACGGCGGTTGCTGGCGCTGTCGGTCGATGGTCGCAGCGTTGGTGGCACGGGGATGCTTGGCCCCGATATTCGCGTCACCGCCTGATTCCCCCTTTGCCATCAGGGCGCAGCGATCCTATCTGCTAGGCCATGCCGATGGACCCATTGCCCGACCTGGCCGACCTGTCGCTGAGCGACATTGCGCGTCTGCTTGCCGAAAAAAAACTGCCGCCGGTGGAGAAATGGAACCCGGCCCATTGCGGCGACAGCGAGATGCGGATCGCGCGCGACGGCACATGGTTTCATCAGGGATCCCCGATCGGGCGCGAGGCGATGGTGCGGCTGTTTTCCACCATATTGCGGCGCGAGCCGGACGGCAGCTATGTGCTGGTCACCCCGGTCGAGAAGCTGAGTATCGCGGTCGAGGATGCGCCGTTCGTGGCGGTCGAACTCAAGAGCGAGGGCGAAGGGCGCGAACGGGCGCTGGCGTTTAGGCTGAATACCGGCGACCTGATCGCGGCTGGGCCGGACAATGCGCTGCTGATCCGTGAGACGGCGGACGGGCCGCATCCCTATCTGCATGTCCGCGCCGGACTGGAGGCGCTGGTCGTGCGCAGCGTCTATTATGAGCTGATGAATCTGGCGCTGGACGAAGGGGCCGAGCGGATCGGCCTGTGGAGCAATGGCGCCTTCTTCCCGCTGGACGGCGCGGCATGACCCTGGCGGAGCGGCTGCGCGCCGCGCTGGCCGAGGGGCATAGCCGCGATGGCGTATTTCTGCCGTCCGACACGCGCGATCCGCGCATCGACGGGGATATTGCACTGTCACCCGCCGCCGTGCTGGTGGCGATTACCGACCGGGCAGAACCGGGGCTGATCCTGACGCAGCGGTCGGAACGGCTGCGCAAACATGCCGGGCAGATCGCCTTTCCCGGCGGGCGGGTCGATGCGAGCGATGCCGACGAGATTGCAGGCGCGCTGCGCGAGGCGGAGGAGGAGATCGGCCTGCCGCCGCATCTGGCGCAGGTGATCGGCACGTCCGACCGTTATCATACCTTCACCGGATTCGACATCGTGCCGGTGCTGGCGGTGATCCCGCCCGACCTGCCGCTGCGGCCGCAGGAAAGCGAGGTGGCGGACTGGTTCGAACTGCCGCTCGCCTATGCGCTGGACCCGGCCAACCGGACGCAACATACCGTCGAATTTGAAGGGGCGGTGCGGCACTATTATGAGATTATGTGGCAGGAACGGCGGATATGGGGCGTGACCGCCGCGATCCTGGCGAACCTGTCGCGCAGGCTGGGGGCGGCATGAGCGTGCTCTTGCCCGATGCGCCATGGCGGCATCGTCCGGGGCTTGATGACTTGCTGGTGGCGCTGGATGCGGCAGGCAGCAAGGCGCGCTTCGTCGGCGGGGCGGTGCGCGACGGGTTGCTGGGGTTGCCGGTCAACGACCTGGACATTGCGACGACGCTGGACCCGCATGATGTGGTCGACCGGCTGAAGGCTGCGGGGATCAAGGCGGTGCCGACGGGGATAGAGCATGGCACGATCACCGCCGTGATTGCGGGCTGGCCGGTAGAGATCACGACGCTGCGCCGTGACGTCAGCACGGATGGGCGGCGCGCGATCATCGCCTATACCGACGACTGGCGCGAGGATGCGGCGCGGCGGGACTTTACGATCAACGCGCTCTATGCCGATCCGCTGAGCGGGGAAATTACCGACTTTTTCGGCGGGATTGCTGATCTGGAAGCACGGCGGTTGCGCTTCATCGGCGATGCTGACGCGCGGATTGCCGAGGATCATCTGCGCATATTGCGCTATTTCCGCTTTCTGGCGCGCTATGGCGACGATGAACTGGACAATGTCGCCTATGCAGCCTGTGTCGCGGCAGCCAACAGCCTGATGGCGCTGTCGCGTGAGCGGATTGCCGATGAGCTGCTGAAATTGCTGGGGGTGGCGGCACCGATCCATGCGCTGCGGCTGATGGTGGATGGCGGGATATTATTGCCGGTCCTGCCCGAAGTGGATGGCGCGGGGATCGACCGGCTGGCGCGGTTGATGGCGCGCGAGGAAGCGGCAGGCGTCGCGCCATCGGCGCTGCGGCGGCTGGCGGCTCTGTTGCCGCCAGATGCGGCGCGGGCCGATCTGGTGGGGGCGCGGCTCAAATTGTCGAACAAGGCGCGCAAGCGGCTGACGATCGCGCTGGAGGCTGGATTGGGCGATGCGCCTTTACGAGCGCTGGCGTGGCATATCGGGGTTGAGGGGGCGATCGACCGGTTGTTGCTGGATGGTGATGCGGACCTGTCGGGCGTGGCTGCATTGGCCGACTGGACCCCGCCCAAATTGCCGATTAGCGGTGGCGCGCTGATCGCGCGGGGGCTGGCGCCTGGCCCCGATGTCGCCAAGGCATTGAATATCGTGCAGGATATGTGGGTAACGGAGGGATTCCCGGATGCCGCGCGGGTTAGCGCGATCGCCGATCAGACGGTTTCGAAATTCCAGCGGGCGCGCCAATAGTCGAAGGCGTCCTGTTCCGCCATCGGCTTGGCGAAATGATAGCCCTGCCCCTGCCAGCATCCCATTTGCTGGAGCGCATGGGCGAGTTCCTGCGTCTCTATCCCTTCGGCCGTGACCTTGAGATTGAGCGATTCGGCGAGCGAGAGGATGGTGCGGACGATGACCGTCTTGTCGCGATCCTCCAGCATGGACGACACGAAACTGCGGTCGATCTTCAATATGTCGATCGGCAGGCTGTGCAGGCTGGCGAGGTTGGAGAAGCCGGTGCCGAAATCGTCCATCGCGATCGACATATGTAAATCCTTGAGCGCGAACAGCAATTTGCGCGCCTTGTCGGGATCGGCGATGATCGCGCTTTCGGTGACTTCGGCGGTCAGGCGACGGCCTGCTATCCCCGAATAGCGCAGCGCTTCCTCAAACATGGAGGCAACGTCATCGCGCGCCATCTGGATCGGCGAGAGGTTGACGTTGACGCCGACGGGCATGGGCTGGCCGAATTTGGCGTCCCAGCGCGATAGCGCCTGCGCCGCTTCATAGGCGGCCCAGCGGCCCAGCGGGGTGATGAGGCCGCTTTCCTCAGCCACGGCGATGAATTCGACCGGGGAGACGTTGCCCAGTTCCTCGTCATCCCAACGGGCGAGCGCCTCGAACCCGGTAATCTCGCCAGTCTGGAGGTGGATGAGCGGTTGATAGGCCAGCGACAGGCCGCCCTGGGCCAGTGCGTCGCGCAGCCGGCTTTCGATCGAAAAGCGACGCTGCGCTTCCTTGAGGACGCCGTTACGGTAGATTTCCACCTTGCCGCTGCGCTTGGCGATCTTGACCGCGGCCTGCGCCTTGCGGACGATATCGTCGGGGTCATCGCTCAGGCTGGTCGACAGGGCGCAGCCGATCGCGCAGTCGACCCGGATTTGCAGATCGCTCAGCCGAATCGGCGAACTGAGCGCTTCCTTGATCCGCTGGACGATATGCAGTGCGTCGGACAAGCCATTGTTGAGGCGCGCAAATATCGCAAAATCATTGCCGCCGATCCGCGCCAGCACATCGCCCTGCCGCAGGCTGGACTTCAGCCGCTTGGCGACTGTGATCAGCAATTCATCGCCCGCCATTGGGCCGAGCGATTCATTGACCCGGCTGAACCGGCTAAGGTCGATGGCGATGATGCCAAACTGGGCGCTGTCGGGCCAGATCGTGTTGGTGATCCGGTCGTCAATCTCTTCACCAAAGCCCGTGCGGTTGGGCAGCGCGGTCAGGCCGTCGGACAGCAGCTCGCGGCGCAGATTTTTTTCGATCGTGCGTTCGCTGGTGCGGTCGGTCGCGGTGAACAGATAAAGTTCGGGGTGATCCGAATCAGCCGGGAGGCGGCCGATGGTACACATGAAATATTCCGGCCCCAGCTTCCCATCACGGCGGATTTCGAAACTGTCGGCGGTCTGATTCGAATGGATGAATTTCAGGATGCGATCGCGCCATGTCGTCGCGGACGGCGTGATGGCACCGTCCTTTTCCTGATGCTGGCGAAAGGCTTGCAGAAAACGCTCATTGCCTTCGACCAGCGATAATATGCTGTCATCATGCGATAAAATTGCGGCCGCCTGCGACAGGGCGGCCAGCCATTGGGTCGGCGCTACGACGAACGATGGATGCGCGCCCGCATCCCCTGACGAGGGGTCACTGCTGGTCTTGCCGACTGGCCAGTTGCGCACCGAAATGGATTCCATGCGTTGGCCATATCGGGAAGCGGTAAATTTTCAGGAAACGATGCGGCAGTCGTTGTAAAAAATGGTCATTAAAAACGATTGTCGCGCGGGAAGCCGGTGGGCGGCATCCGTCCTGCTGCCCCGCGAGCCACTTTCCACGGCGTCATGTCCGATTCGGTGCGGGTCCGGCCGGTTTCACCACCCATGGTCCAGCTGAGGCCATCGGACAGGCGAAAAGCGATCGCGTCGGACAGGCCGCCGTCGCGATAACGCTGCATCTGCACCCCCTGCCCGCGCGCCATGCGCGGCATTTCATCGAGCGCAAAGACGAGCAATTTGCGATTCTCGCCGATCACCGCGACGCTGTCCGCGCCCGGCGCGACCGGGCGGATGACGGCGAGCTTCGCGCCGGTGCGGATGTTGACGACCTGACGTCCTTTACGGGTCTCGGCCATGATCTCCGCCACCGCCGCGATGAAGCCGCGTCCGTCGGAGGAGGCGAGCAACAGGTCCGTGCCAGAGCGCGCGGGCATGAAAGCGACGATCGTGCCTTCATTGTCCATGTCGACCAGCGAACGCACCGGATCGCCAAAGCCGCGTCCGCCCGGCAGCTTGTCCGACCCCAGCGTGTAGATGCGGCCGGTGGAGGTGGCGAGCAGCAGCTTGTCGGTGGTGTAGGCGTGGAAGGCAAATTGCGGACCATCGCCTTCCTTGAATTTCAGCGTATCGGCGGCAGCAAGATCGCGGTGACCGCTCATCGCCCTGATCCAGCCGCGTTCGGAGAGGATGACGGTGATCGGTTCGCGCTCGATCATCGCCTCCAGCGGGATTTCCCGCGCGGGTCCGGCTTCCTCGACCAGGGTGCGGCGATGGCCAAGGACAGTATCCGGGCCGTAGCGCTTGCGCAGCGCGGCGATGTCGCGCTTCAGCTTGGCGCGCTGGCGTTGCGGGCTTTCGACCAGCTTTTGCAGATCGTCCCGCTCCGCCACCAGATCGGCATGTTCGCGGCGCAACTCCATCTCTTCCAACTTGCGCAGCGAACGCAGCCGCATGTTGAGAATGGCTTCGGCCTGCCGGTCGGTCAGGGCAAATTCGTCCATCATCACCAGCTTCGGCTCATCCTCTGTACGGATGATCTCGATCACCCGGTCCAGGTTGAGATAGGCGATGATATAGCCGTCGAGCAGTTCGAGCCGGTCGGCGATCTTGGCGAGGCGATGCTGCGCGCGGCGGACCAGCACGTCGATCTGATGCTTGAGCCATTCGACCAGCACGGCGCGCAGCCCCAGCACGCGCGGCGTATGGGTGGCGTCCAGCACGTTCAGATTGAGCGGGAAGCGGTTTTCCAGATCGGTCAGCCGGTAGAGACTGTCTTTCAGCACCTGCGGATCGACATTGCGGGTCTTGGGCGTGATGACGATGCGGATCGTCTCATCGCTTTCGTCGCGGACATCCTCCAGGATCGGCAGCTTCTTGTCGTTGATGATGGCGGCAATCTGCTCGATCAGCTTGCCCTTCTGCACCTGATAGGGGATTTCGCTGACGACCAGTTGCCAGGTGCCGCCGCTCAATTTCTCGATGCCGGTCGGTTCCCAGACGCCCTGATCGTCCTTGCCGGTCGAAAAGCGCGCACGGGTGCGAAACGCGCCGCGCCCGGTGGCATAGGCTTCGGCGATGATCGCCGGGCTATCCACCAGCACGCCGCCGGTCGGGAAGTCCGGCCCCTTCACCACGGCCATCAGCGCGGCATGATCCGTATCGGGATTGTCGATCAGCAAGCCTGCTGCGTCGAGGATTTCTGTGACATTATGTGGCGGGATGCTGGTCGCCATGCCGACTGCAATGCCGCTGGCGCCATTGGCGAGGAGATTGGGGAAGAGGCCGGGGAAAATCTCCGGCTCTTCATCCTCGCCATTATAGGTCGGGCGGAAATCGACCGTGCCTTCGTCCAGCCCCGCCATCAGATCCGCAGCGGGCTGGGTCAGGCGCGCTTCGGTGTAGCGCATGGCGGCCGCATTATCGCCATCGATATTGCCGAAATTGCCCTGCCCGTCGACCAAAGGCGTGCGCAGGACGAAATCCTGCGCCAGCCGCACCATCGCGTCATAGACGCTGCTGTCGCCATGGGGGTGATATTTGCCGATGACATCGCCCACGACGCGGGCGCATTTCTTGTAACTGGTGCCGTTGCGGGCCGGGTTGGCGACCAGCACGTCGGGCGATGCGCCGGACGGTTCCATCTTGAGCAATCGCATCGCCCAGAGCAGGCGGCGATGCACGGGTTTCAGCCCGTCGCGCAGATCCGGCAGCGACCGCGCCGTGATGGTGGACAGCGCATAGACGAGATAGCGTTGCGACAGCGCAGCGTCGAACGGATGGTCCTTGATACTGTCGAAGGGATCGCGAAAATCGGTCATTACAGGCGGGATAGCAGCACGGGGACGAAACGGAAACGGAGATTTGGCCGGGATCGGACGGGCGCGTTAAAATCCCACCAGCAGCATGTCGAGCGCGGCGGCGATGGCATCCTGATGACGATCAAGCGAAAGGAGACGCTTGCTCAGCAATTTCACCGGCACGGATGCGGCCATGTGCGTCGCCATAACATAAGCACGTCCATCAATCTCGAATTGTGGATGCAATCGACGGATTGGTGCTGGAATCTTCTCAGGCGGAATGAGAGGCACGACAAAGCGCCTGTCGAGATAATCCAGAAGGTCCGCCTGACAATCGACAACCAGTGTATCGTTCAAGTTGTAAACGTCGAACCGCGCCATCAGAATTGCCGATATTTGTCGAGCGGCGAACCATGCTCCTGATGATAGGCATTCCAGGCTGCGATCGCCTCCTTATTCTCCTCCTGCCAGCGTCGTCCGCGTTCGGCGGCGATTTCCTTGCGCAGCGCATCTTCGCATGTGCGTGACAGATTGATTCCCAAATCCCGCGCATCCGCAACCAGCCCTGTGTCCAGCGACAGGTTGGTTGCCTTGCGCGTCCCGATCCGTTCATGCTTGGTCACAACCGACTCCTGCATATCATATGCGCATGAACATACGCATCATGCGTCACGGGGCAAGTAGCGTCCTTCCGGGTCATCGGCGATGGCGGCGGCAAATTCGGCGCTGATCCAGTCGCGAAAGGCCTTCACCTTGGGCGTGTTGCGGGCGTGGGGCGGATAGACGATCCAGTAGCTGGCAAATTCGCGGACATAGGAGGGCATGGCTTCGACCAGCAGGCCCGCCTCCACCTCCGCCTTCCACAGGAACAGGTTGAGGATGGCGATTCCCTGCCCGCCAATGGCAGCACGACCTTCCATCACCTGGCTGTCGAGCGCGATGCCGGGCGGCCCGTCAGCCGGGTCAGCCTCCACCCCCATGGCCGCGAACCATTCATGCCACCACATATCGTCGGGCGACAGGCGCGGCAGGGCGTGGAGCGCCTGCGCATCGGCGACGGGACCATTGCGCGCCAGCCAGGCGGGGCTGCACATCGGCGCTAGGCGGTTGTGGGTCAGCAGCCGTGCCTCCAGCCCCGGCCAGTCGCCCTTCCCACCGCGGATCGCCAGATCCGCCCCGGCGCGGGCGAGATCGACCACGGCATCCTCCGCCTGAATTCGCACGGCCAGCCCCGGATGGCGCATCTGGAACGCACCGATCCGGGGCGCGAGCCAGAGATGGGCGAAGCTGTTGGTGCAGCTGATGGTGAGGACAGTCGAATGATCCTGCGCCAGCGCGGCGAAACCCTGCCGCATCTGATCGAAAGCGCGGATGATGACCGGCGCGATCTCCCGCCCCTTGTCGGTCAAAAACACGCGGCGGCCAGCACGCTGGAACAGACTCAGCCCCAGCCGTTCCTCCAGCAATTTGACCTGATAGCTGACGGCGGCCTGGGTCATGCCCAGTTCGTTTGCGGCTGCCGTGAAATTTTCGAGCCGGGCGGCGGCTTCAAACACGCGGACGGCGGAGAGCGGGGGCAGGACGGACATGGCTTTACATAAGGCAGGCTTATTATTGCTGTCCATGCTTTTGTTGGTGATCGCTAGGGAAACGGCGCATTGGGGGTTTCGCAAAGCTGCACTATTTCAATCGAAAGGATCGCGACCATGCGCGACCAGTATGACGCCCAATTGTGGACTGAGAACCATGTCGAAACCAGCAAGGGGATCGACCGGCTGATCGCGCGGATCATGCAGGCATTCCGCGTGCTGCATGGCATAAACTGGTCAGCCCCCTGGTCCGACAACAGCCGGTGCGGCGCGTAAAATCGAGAACGGGGCTTGTGTATCGCGGGCGAGACGCCACTTTGCGCCCGTGCTTGACCATCCCCTACCCCCGCCCCCGCCCGCACTGTTGACCGGTGCCGCGCTGTTTCTCGACTTTGACGGGACGCTGACGCCCATCAGCGCGACCCCGGACGGGGTGATCGTGGACGATGGGCTGGTGCAGCTGCTCCTGACATTGCGGGAACGGCTGGACGGGCGGCTGGCGATCGTCAGCGGACGGTCGGTTGCGACATTGCGGGAGTTGGGCTTTGGCGATTTCCTGCTGGCGGGGACGCATGGGCTGGAATTTGCGCGGCCCGGCGGCGCGGTCGAGGCGCCACCGCGCCCGGCGGCTATTGATGATGCCGAAGCCGCCTTCTATGCCTTCGCCGCCGACAAGCCCGGCGTGCTGGTCGAACGCAAGTCGATCAGCGTCGGGCTGCACTATCGCGGCGCGCCGGTCTGGCAGGAGGCCGCCCATGCGCTGGCGCGCCAATGGGCGGCGCATGATGGGCTGGCGCTCCAGCAGGGCAAGATGCTCTATGAATTGCGGCCCGATGGCGCCGACAAGGGCAGCGCGGTCCATGCGCTGATGGCGCAGGGGCCGATGGCGGGCGGCGTGCCTGTGTTTATCGGCGACGATGTGACTGATGAGGAGGGCTTTGCCGCCGCCGCCGATCTGGGCGGGGCTGGCATATTGGTCGGGCCGAAGCGGGCGACACGCGCGGCATATAGTTTGGAACAGGTTGCGGCCGTCAGGCATTATCTGAATGAAGGGGTCGCGCGGCTCGGCTGATCCGCGTCCCCTCCACCAGCCAGATATGCATGAGGGGCAGACCGATAAACAGCATCCACCACCCGCTATTGGGCGGCGACGCCCGCACGTTGGACCTTTGGCCGATCGGCAATTGCCAGGCGTCGGCCTTGATCGACCGGGCCGGTCGCATGGTGTGGGCCTGCGTTCCGCGCGTCGATGGCGATCCGGTCTTTTCCGCACTGCTGGACGATGCCGAATGGGAGGATGACGCGGCCCGCGGCTTCTGGGCGATCGAACTGGAAAATTGCGTTGCGGTGGAGCAGCATTATCTGCGCAATACGCCGGTGCTGGTCACGCGGCAGAGCGATGCGCAAGGCAATGCGATCGAGATTTTCGATTTCTGCCCGCGCCACAAGCATAAGGGCCGTATGTATCGGCCGGTCGCCTTTGCGCGGATCGTGCGCCCGGTGGCCGGTTCGCCGCGCATCAGGGTGCGGCTGCGCCCCACGACCGCGTGGAATGCGGAAAGCGTGCCGATCAGCTATGGCTCCAACCATATCCGCATGGTGCTGTCCTATATGGCGATGCGGGTGTCGACCGATGCGCCCATCGGCCTGATCGCGCAGGAAAGCTGGTTCCGGCTGGAACAGGATGCGCATTTCTTCATGGGGCCGGACGAGGGTTTTTCCGACGCGCTGCGCCCGGCGATCGAGCGGATGCTGGACGATACGATCGAGGAATGGCGGCTGTGGGTCCGGGGTCTTGCGATCCCGGCGGAATGGCAGGAAGCGGTCATCCGTTCGGCCATCACGCTGAAACTGTGCCAGCATGAAGAGACTGGCGCGATCGTCGCCGCGCTGACGACCAGCATCCCCGAACATGCCGATTCGGGACGAAATTGGGACTATCGCTACTGCTGGGTGCGCGACGCCTATTATACGGTCGAGGCGCTCAACCGGCTGGGCGCGCTGGATGTGCTGGAAAGCTATCTCGTCTATCTGCGCAACATCGTCGATGGCGCAAAGGGCGGGCATATCCAGCCGCTCTATGATGTGCGCGGCAAGGCGACGCTGACCGAATGGGAAGCCGACAAGCTGCCCGGCTATCGCGGCATGGGTCCGGTCCGGGTGGGCAATGCCGCCTATAGCCAGATCCAGCATGACGCCTATGGCCAGATCGTGCTGTCGTCGGTGCAGGGCTTTATCGACCAGCGTCTGCTGCGCATGGCGGGCCACGCCGATTTCGAGGCGCTGGAGGCCGTGGGTGAGCGGGCCTGGACCGTCTATGATCAGCCGGACGCAGGCCTGTGGGAATTGCGGACCCGTGCGCATGTCCACAGCTATAGTGCGGTGATGTGCTGGGCGGCGTGCGACCGGCTGGCCCATGCGGCGCAGGCGCTCGACCTGCCGCTGCGCGCGGCGCACTGGCAGAACCGGGCCGATACGATGAAGGCGCGGATCGTCGAAGCGGCGTGGCGGGCGGACAGTCAGGCGATATCGGCCAATTTCGAGGATGATTCGCGCGACGCATCGCTGCTGCAACTGCTCGATCTGCGCTTCCTGACGGCGGATGACCCGATGTTCATGGGCACGCTGGCGGCGCTGGAAGCGGACCTGCGGCGGGGCAATGACATGCTGCGTTACAGCACGCCTGACGATTTCGGCGAACCGGTGACCGCGTTCAACGTCTGCACCTTCTGGCTGATCGAGGCATTGTATCGCACGGGCCGCACGGAGGAAGCGCGCAGCCTGTTCGAGGAGATGCTCAGCCGTCGCACCGCCGCAGGTCTATTGTCCGAGGACATCGATCCGGCGACCGGCGAATTGTGGGGCAATTATCCGCAAACCTATTCGCTCGTCGGCATCATCAACTGCGCCGTCCTGTTGAGCAAACCGTGGAGCGTGATGCGATGAGCCGCCTTATAGTCATCTCCAACCGCGTGTCGCGGCCCAACAAGTCGGGCAATCAGGGCGGGCTGGCGGTCGCGCTGGCGCAGGCGTTGCGGGAGAGCCGGGGGACGTGGATCGGCTGGTCGGGCGAGGTCACCGACAATTTCACCGGCCATATCGGCTTTTCCGAGGATGATGGCGTCAAGACGGCGACGATCGACCTGGAAGAGCAGGATGTCGACGAATATTATAACGGATACGCCAACAAGACGCTGTGGCCGCTGTTCCATTTCCGCATCGATCTGGCCGAATATGCGCGCGATTTCGAGGGCGGCTATAACCGGGTCAACCAGCGCTTTGCCGACACCGCCGCGCCACTGATCGAACCGGAAGATATCATCTGGGTCCATGATTATCACATGATCCCGCTAGGGCAGATGCTGCGCGACCGGGGCCATCGCAACAAGATGGGTTTTTTCCTGCACATCCCCTGGCCGCCCACCCGGCTGCTGGTGTCGCTGCCCCATCATAGCAAGCTGGTCAGCACATTATTCGCCTATGATGTGGTGGGTTTCCATACCGAAGAATGGCTCGAATCCTTCCGCCATTATGTCGAGCGCGAGATGGGCGGCAGCGTGAACGGCGATTTCGTCACCGTGGGCGACCGGACGATCCAGGCGGTTGCCTGTCCGATCGGCATCAACGCGAAGGAATTTGCCGACGCCGCCGTCAGTCAGCCCGCGCAGGACATGCACGAACAGGTGCGCCGCTCCCTGCAGGATCGGGCGATGATCGTCGGGGTCGACCGGCTGGACTATAGCAAGGGGCTGGAGGAGCGCTTCACCGGCTATGCCCGCTTCCTGAAGGATCATCCCGACTATCATCGCAAGGTGGTGCTGACCCAGATTGCGCCGCCATCGCGCGGCGAGGTGGAAAGTTACCAGCAGATCCGCGCGACGCTGGATGCGTTGGCGGGGCGGATCAACGGACAATATAGCGATGTCGACTGGAGCCCGATCCGTTACGTCAACCAGGGCTATCCGCGCGATAAGCTCGCGGGCATCTATCGCAGCGCCCGGATCGGGCTGGTGACGCCGCTGCGCGACGGGATGAACCTGGTCGCCAAGGAATATGTCGCAGCCCAGAACCCGGACGATCCGGGCGTGCTGATCCTGTCGCGCTTTGCCGGGGCCGCGATGCAGTTGAAAGATGCGTTGCTGATCAATCCCTACAGCCCGGAGGAAATGTCCGACGCGATCGTGCGCGCACTCTCCATGCCGCTGGACGAGCGGCAGCGGCGTTGGCGCGCGATGATGGATAGTGTCGAGCAGCAGGATATCAGCTGGTGGCGGCAATGTTTCACCGGGCGGCTGATGGCGGTGGAGCGGGATACGGCGCGGGTTGAGCCGGAGGGTGCAGACGGCTAACAACAGCGGATGATCGAGGATGATGACGAACCGCGCGGGCTGGCCGCGACCCTGCGCGCCCGGTCGGGCGTCATCATCGGCGCGGTTGGCATGGTCGCCTGGTTGGCGCTGATCTGGGCGATGTTCGGGGATGTGCTGTAGGCGGATTTTGGTTGGCGCATCGTTGAACATTGAGCAGACTTGTCGATGGGCCGCACCGGCCCGGAAAGGCGCTCATGTTCGATCGACGTTCCTTCCTTGGCGGCGCGGCGGCAGCGGGACTGGCCCAGCCGGTCGCCGCGCAGGCGCTGGCCACTATTCCCCTACCCGCCGCCGATCTCCACGGCAGGAATGAGGACGCCTATTGGGCGGCGCTGCGCCAGCAATTCCTGATCCCGGCCGATGTCGTGAACCTGAACGTCGGCACCGTCGGTTCCTCCCCCCGCCCCGTGCTGAAAGCCATTTTCGACGGGTTCGAGACGACCGAGCAGATGACGCAGGCGGGATCGGAAGATTATCCGATCTGGGGCTATGGGTCGTGGGAGGAATATCGCAAGCCCTTTGCCGATTTCATGGGCGCGACCGTCGATCAGATGGCGATCCTGCGCAATTGCACCGAGGCGAACAGTTATGTCGCCAATGGTTTCGACATGAAGCCGGGCGACGAAGTGCTGATGTCGGACGAGGAACATGGGTCGGGCGAAATGCCCTGGATGCTGCGCCAGCGCCGCTATGGCGTGGTCGTCAAGAAATTCGCCATGCCCAAACCGCCCAGGGATGCGGCGGACATATTGAACCGCATCAATGATGCGATCACGCCCAGAACCCGGATCATCTTCGTCAGCCATATCAGCACGGCGACCGGCGTGGTCCTGCCCGCCAAGGAGATTGCCGCGCTTGCCCGATCAAAGGGCATCCTGTCCGCCTTTGACGGCGCTCATGCCCCCGGCATGATCAAGGTCGACCTCAATGACATTGGCTGCGACATCTATACCGGGTCGATGCACAAATGGCTGTTCGCAACGAAAGGGACCGGCTTCCTCTATCTGCGTGACGAGGATGTGATGGACCGGGTGTGGAGTACCGTCGTGACCGGCGGTTATGACGATCCGACGCGCAAGGCGGACCGTTATATGCAGATCGGATCATCCTGCATCCCGACGCTGATGGGCCTCAATGCCGCGATTGGCTTGGCCAACGCGATCGGGATGGACCGGATCGAGGCGCGCAACCGGATGCTGGCGGACTATATCCACGATCAGATGGTGAAGCGCGGAGCGCAAAGCTGGACATCGCCAGACCCGGCGCTGCGCGGGGCTATCGCTACGGTCAATGTGCCGCCGGTGCAGCGGATGGAATTGCAGGACTGGCTGTGGACCAACCACAAGGTCCGCATCCGCGGCGGCGCACCCAGCAAGCTGCGGCTGGCGACGCCCTATTTCCTGAGCAAAGCGGATATCGATCGCTTCCTGGGGCTGTTCGACGAATTTCGCAGGATGAAGGGGATCAGTTAACTCCCTTCTCCCCTTGGGGGAGAAGGGTATGAAGCCTTACGAGCGCAGCGAGTTCGGCGAAGTTGGAAGAGGGGGCGGGCGCTGAGCAATCTCCGATCTGCCCAAGGGGAGAGGGAACAGGGTGCAATTGCACGTCCGCACGCTTTGCTCTATGGGCGAGGCCCAAGCAGCCCCGGCACCCGCTGATCCTTCTCGATTCGCGATTGTCGGGGCGCAGTATTTTTGACCAGACAGGAACGCGCATGGCCCGTCGCCGCCAGATTTACGAAGGCAAGGCAAAGATCCTTTATGAAGGCCCGGAACCGGGCACGATCATCCAATATTTCAAGGATGACGCAACCGCCTTCAACGCGCAGAAGAAGGGCACGATTTCCGGCAAGGGCGTGCTGAACAACCGGATTTCCGAGCATATCTTCACGCTGCTCGGCCAGATCGGCGTGCCGACCCACTTCATCCGTCGCCTCAACATGCGCGAGCAGCTGGTGCGTCAGGTGGAGATCGTGCCGATCGAAGTCGTGGTGCGCAACGTCGCCGCCGGATCGCTCAGCAAGAAGCTGGGGATCGAGGAAGGCACGCAGCTGCCCCGCACGCTGATCGAATATTGCTACAAGGACGATGCGCTGGGCGATCCGCTGATCTCCGAAGAGCATATTGCCTGCTTCGGCTGGGCGACGCAGGAAGAGATGCACGACATTGCCGACATGGCCATCCGCATCAACGACTTCATGTGCGGCCTGTTCGCCGGCATCGGCATCCGCCTGATCGATTTCAAGCTGGAGTTCGGGCGCCTGTATGACGGCGATTATAGCCGCATCATCCTGGCCGACGAGATCAGCCCCGATGGCTGCCGCCTGTGGGACGCGGTGACCAACGAGAAGCTGGACAAGGACCGGTTCCGCCGCGATCTGGGCGGCGAAGTCGAAGCCTATCAGGAAGTGGCGCGCCGTCTGGGCCTGCTACCCGAAGGGCTGGACACCACGGTGCTGGACCTCGACACCCATCGCAAGAAGCGCGAGAAGGAATAAGGCCTTCGATCCGCCGTCATCCTGACGCAAGTCAGGATCCAGGGTTAGGACCGATCGACATTCAGATGATGACGTGTCGAAAATGGTGGTTTTTCGTGACCCGGCGCGCAGCCTACTAAAAGTAGGTGAGCACCGGAAGCGCGGAAAACCGCCATTTGCAGGCCGTCAGGGCTGAATGTCGATTGGGCCTAGTGCAAAGCCGCTCTGGGTGCCGGATCAGGTCCGGCATGACGGTATTGGATCACGCCATCAGCGCGTCGGCGATCAGCTTGATGCCCAGCAGCACCATCAGCACATAGATGAGCGTGTAGAAGCGCGCGGCGTCGACCCGGCGCACCAGTGCCACGCCCGCCAGCGTCGCGACCACCGCGACCGGCACCAGCATGGCGGTGGCGGTCAGATTGGCGCGAGTGAATTGGCCCAGCGCGGCATAAGCTGGCACCTTCATCCAGTTCATCGTGGCAAAGGCGACCGCCGTGGTCCCGACCAGCATGTCGCGCGACAGCCGCTTTGGCAGCACCCACATCTGGAAAGGGGGCGAGCCGGCATGGGCGATCTGGCTGGTAAAGCCGCTGGCGACGCCGAACAGCATCCCCACCCAATCGGGCGAGGTGGACGGCAGGACGACCGCCCCACCCCGTTCGATCCACAGACGTTGCAGCCCGAACAGCATCGAAATCGCGCCCAGAACGCCCAGCACCGTCGTTTCGGACACTTGCGCCGCGAATGCATAGCCAAGCGCCACGCCGGCAGCCATGCCAGGCAGCATCACGCGCAAAATATGCCCGTCCCAGCTTTTGCGGAAGGCCCACACGCTGACCGCGTCCTGCAATATCAGGATCGGCAGCAGGATCGCCGCGCCGCGCACCGGATCGACACCCAGCGCCATGATCGGCATGGCCAGCGCACCAATGCCGCCAAAGCCGCCCTTGGCGAGGCCCGAAATGGCAACAGCGATGAAGGCGCAGGCGAAATAGAAATAGTCCGGGGTCATGCCGGTCGCCTAGCGCAAGGGGCAGGCAATTGGCATTGAAAAACGCTTAACGATTGGCGCGATAGCCGACCATCAGGCCGAAACTGAAGGTGGCGAGCAGGGCAAGCTGTACCTTTCCTTGCGGGTCCTCATAACCCACAATCTGCTGCCCCCATGCGAACAGCCCGACAAACATCGCCAGCGCCAGCCCGGACATGCCCCAATGCTTCCCCCGAATTTCTACAGCATGACAGTATCGCGACAGTCGCTAACAAAAGCATAATGGCTTGCCTCCCCGCCGCGTGGGGACTAGGGGAGCCGCAAAGTCGATACCCCCGCAACCGCATGGTTCGGTCCTGTCCTTGTCAAGGAGTTCGCCCCTCATGAAAGCCCGCATCTTCGTCACCCTCAAGGGCGGTGTCCTCGATCCGCAGGGCCGGGCGATCCACCATGCGCTGGAAGGCCTGGGCTTTGATGGCGTCAATGATGTGCGCGCGGGCAAGCTCATTGAGCTGGACCTGGCCGACGGCACAAGCGACGAGGATATCGACGCCATGTGCCGCAAGTTGCTGGCCAATACGGTGATCGAAAATTACCGCATCGAAAAGGTCGCCTGAGCCATGAAAAGCGCCGTCATCGTCTTTCCGGGCAGCAATTGCGACCGCGACCTGGCAGTGGCGTTCGAGGCCGCGACCGGTGCGAAGCCGACCATGGTGTGGCATCGCGACACGCAGCTGCCCGACGACATCGACCTGATCGGCGTGCCAGGCGGCTTTTCCTATGGCGACTATCTGCGTTCCGGCGCGATGGCCGCACGGTCCCCGGTGATGCAGGCGGTGGCGCAGGCGGCGGATCGCGGCGTCTATGTGCTGGGCATCTGCAACGGTTTTCAGGTGCTGACCGAAAGCGGCCTGCTGCCCGGCGCGCTGCTGCGCAATGCCGGCGGGCATTTCGTGTGCCGCGACGTCGCGCTGACGGTGGAAAATGCGCAGAGTGCCTTTACCAGCCGCTATGCTGCGGGCGAGACGATTTCCTATCCCGTCGCGCATCATGACGGCAATTATTTCGCCGATGATGCTACGCTCGACCGGCTGGAAGGCGAAGGCCGGATCGCGCTGCGCTATGCCGAAAATGTCAACGGCTCGGCGCGCAATATTGCGGGCATTCTGAACGACAAGGGCAATGTGCTGGGCATGATGCCGCACCCGGAGCGCGTCATCGAAGCAGCGCACGGCGCGACCGATGGCAAGCGGCTGTTTGACGGGCTGGTCGAAGGACTGCTGGCGCGGGCTTGATCGCGCGCTTTATCCCCTCCCCTTTAGGTGATCGTTGCGTAATTAAATAAACCTATAGAAATTCGTCATTCCCGCGCAGGCGGGGATCCATCTCTCACCTTATCGCCGTGATTTAGGTTCGGAGATGGATCCCCGCCTGCGCGGGGATGACGTAAAAATCTGTAAACAGCGAATTGCCCAACGATTCCCTGCAACGAACGGATGTTGGCGTTTGCCTCACCCCCCACGGTGATAATCATATTCCATCGCCCGGCCCTGCTGCTTGGTCAGGATCGCGCCGATGATGGTGCCGCCCGCGCGGCGCAGGCGGTCCACGGCGGCGCGCAGGCCGCCATGATGGTTACGGCCCCATTCGACCACGAGCAGGCTGGCCTGCACCTTGCCCGCCAGCAATAACGCATCCGTTCCGCCCAGGATCGGCGGCGCGTCGATCAGCACCGTGTCATAGTCCTCCCGCACCGCCAGCAGCAGGGCTTCGAGCGCCGGGGTTGCCAGCAGTTCCGCCGGGTTGGGCGGCACCGCGCCGCAGGGAAGCAGGGCGACGCCCGCCGTGCCGGTCTCGACGATGACCTGATCCGCGTTCGCCTGCCCGGTCAACAATTCGCTGATGCCGCGCCCGGCGGGCAGGCGGAACAGGCTGTGCTGGACCGGGCGGCGCATGTCGCCGTCGATCACCAGCACGCGCTTGCCCAGCCCCGCCAGCGCCAGCGCCAGCGCGTGGAGAGTCAGCGACTTGCCCTCCCCCTCCTGCGCGCTGGTGACGAGGATGGAGCGTGGCAGGCCACCAGCCGACGCCAGCAGCAGCGAAGAAGCAAGCGGCGAGAAGATATCGACCGGCTGGGGCGCATCGCCGGTCACCGGCACCGCGCCCAGCAGCGGCAGCCCGACCCGCTCCGCCAGCGTATCGGCGGACGTCACGGCATCGTCAAACATATGCCGCGCCGCGACCAGCAGCAGGCCCAGCGCGATCCCGCCGAGCGACGCCAGCAACAGCGTCACGCCGATCCGCGGCGAGAAAGGCCGGGTCGGCACGGCGGCGCGATCGAGCGGCTGAATGCGGCCTGCCTGAAACCCGGCCTGCGACGCCATGTCGCGATAGCGCTGGAGCAGGCTGTCATGTAGCATCCGGTAGGTATCGACCGATCGCTCCAATATGCCGGTCTGCACGTCCCGGCCGCGTTCGGCCTGCGCCTGCCGTTCCAGATCGGCGATTTCGGCCGCGATCTGGGTCTCGCCATGCACCGCGACCTCATATTGTTCGCGCAGCGATGCGCGGATCGTATTGGCCATCACCTCCGCCTGATCGTCCAGCGCGGCGAGGCGCGCGCGGGCTTCGCGCATGTCGGGATGGGCGTCCTTGCGGAACTGGCGTTCCTCGACAATCGCGGCGCGGGCTTCGGCGCGGCTGGCCATCAGCGTCTGCATCGCGCCATTGCCCAGCACTTCGGGCAGGGTTTCGGCGCTGGCCCGGCGTGCGCCCTCCCAGCGTTTCTGCGCCGCGATCCGATCCGCCAGAGCCTGCGCATGATAGGCGTTGAGCTGGGCGAGACGGGCGGAGATGGTGCCTTCCGGTGGGCGTTGCGTGTCGCTCTCTTCGCCCGTCGCCGTGCTGGTGCGGGCGGCATAGACCGCCAGATCGCGCTCCGCCCGTGCCAGATCGTTGCGCGCGCCGTCCAGTTCGCCGAGCAGGAAACGGCGGGCCTGCACGCCCGATTCAAAGCCGCGTTTCAGGTCCGCGCGGATCAGGCTGTCGGCATAGCTATTGGCGACGCGCGCCGACAAGACCGGGTCGGCGCTGACGAAGCTGATGCGCAGCACACGGGACTTGCCGGGCAATTCAACTTCCAGATTGTCGCGCAACAGGCGGATGACGGCGTCCTGTTCGACCTGCCGCTGAGTCAGGCTGCCCGCGCCTTCGGTGGGGCGCTGGCGGTCCATACCGGCAAAGAAAGTGGGCGTGCCAACCAGCGCCAGGTCTCGCGCCACTTCTTCGGCCAGCGCACGGCTGCGCAGCACTTCCAGTTCGGTCTGCATCAGCGATTCGATGTCGCCCGGCGCAACGCGCGGGGTGGCCTGCGCCCCTGCCCCGGCGGCACCTGCGGGTATGTCCTGCACCTCGACCGAGGCCGTCGCGCGATAGTCAGGCGTGGACATGAGGATGAACAGAGCGCCCGCCAGCAGGCATAGCGCCATGGTGACGAACAGGATGACGCGATGGCGGCGCAACACGGCCCAGCCGTGGCGCGTGGCGGCGGCGAAGCGGGCGGCACGGCCTTCGTCCGATGCGATGATCTCAGAAGCGCTCATCAATTCTTCCCGTCAAGCGCGATGAACCCGGCAGCCAGCGCGGGCGCGGCCAGCAGGGAACCGCCGAGAATCGCCTTGGCCCGCGACAGGCCGACGATGATAGTATCACCGGGCAGGATTTCGGGATCGGCGGCCTTGCCCCGGCGGATCGCGGCAAGATCGAACATAGCCGCCTGCCTTTGCCCGTCAATCTGCCGCACGACAATGATCTGCGAGAGGCTGGCGAGGCGGGTCGGCCCCTTGGCCAGCGTCACCGCCTGACTGAGGGTCAGCCGCCCGTCGAGCGGAAACAGGCCCGGTTCGCGCACTTCGCCGTCCACGGTGATGCGGCGACCGACGGCCTTCTTCACGAAGATCGTGACTTGAGGCGACACCAGATAGCGCTGGCCCAGCCGCGCGGCGATCAGGTCCGCCGCGTCGCCCGATGACAGGCCAGCGACCGGCACGTCACCGATCAGCGGCATCCGCACCATGCCCGCCGCGCTGACCTGCGCATCCTCCAGCGACAGGCCCGGCTCATGATAGACCTGGATGCGCAGCACATCGTCGGGGGAGAGGCGATAATCGGCACCGATGGCGGACGCTGGCGGGATGAGCGCATAGGCGGCGTCACCGCGCGGTGCCTGCTCGACGCTGGCGCAGGCGGACAGCAAGGCGCAGCCTGTCATCGCGGCATATATCTGCCTGATGGTCATCTGCACATCTGCCCCCTTATGGCCCACTTGAGGCCGGGGGGTAGCGATGCGGCACGGCGATGGCAACCACAGGCGCGACGGGTCGCGCCCGATGGCCGATTGTCAGACGGCGACGCGCCCCGGTGCCGGTTCGGCGATGCGGCGTGGCTGGTCCGGCCAGATGCCGCGCGTGTCATAGACCGCCTTGCCGACACGTTCATCGACGGGGACAGATTTGAACATGTCATGATCGACAAGAATGACGAACACGCCACATTGTTCCAGAGCCGTATCGAGATCGATCAGTTCCGCGCCGGTCCCGGCAAATTCCATCGGCAGGGCGTGGGCATAGGGTTCGACCAGCTTGATCCGGCGACCATAGCGACGGGCGAGCCGCGCGGCGACCTTCACCGCCGGGCTTTCGCGGAAATCATCGATATTCGCCTTGAAGGCGAGGCCGAGGCAGGCGACATTTTCGTTCGCGAAGGCGTCGATCATGTCGGATGCCTTGGCCACGACATAGTCGGTCTTGCCGTCATTCACTTCGCGTGCGGTGCGGATGATGCGGGCATTTTCCGGGTCGCCATGGACGATGAACCAGGGGTCGACCGCGATGCAATGGCCGCCGACGCCGGGACCGGGCGACAGGATGTTGACGCGCGGGTGGCGATTGGCCAGCCGGATCACCTCCCACACGTCGATGTCCATATTCTCCGCGATCACCGAGAGTTCATTGGCGAAGGCGATGTTGACGTCGCGGAAGCTGTTTTCCACCAGCTTGACCATCTCCGCCGCGCGGGCCGTGGTGGTGATGCAGGCACCGCGCACGAACTGGCGATAGAAGCCCAGCGCCTTGCGCGCGCAACGGGGCGTGATGCCGCCGATGCAGCGGTCATTGTCGATCAACTCGACCAGGATACGACCGGGCAGAACCCGCTCCGGGCAATAAGCGATGGCGATGTCGCCCTGCACGCCCTTGCCGGGCATTTTGAGATCGGGGCGCATGGTGCCGATGACGTCGCGCATGGCTTCGGTCGTGCCGACCGGGGACGTGGATTCCAGGATCACGGTGTCGCCTGCTTTCAACACCGGGGCGATGGTGCGGGCGGCTTTCAGGACATAGCTGATGTCTGGCGCGCGATCTTCCGATACCGGGGTCGGCACGGCGATGATGAACACGTCGCTTTCCTCGACCTCCAGGCTGGCGCGCAGATTGCCGCGCGCGACGACGCCCTGCACCAGCCCGTCCAGATCGACCTCCTCGATATGCACGCGGCCCGAATTGACGGTTTCCACGACATGGGCGGACACATCCACGCCCACCACCTGCGCGCCGCCACGGGCGATCAGGGCTGCGGTCGGCAGGCCGATATAGCCAAGGCCGATGACGGAAACCTTCTGCTTGGTGTCGACGGGCATGGAGGGGCAGTCCTTATGAGGCTAAGATTTGCCCCAGTTTCTGCCCGGAAATGCTGAAGATTTCGGTAACGGTGGCACGAAGATCGATCTTCTCCCCGTGGGGGAGAAGGATATGGAGCCTTACCCGATCCGAAGGATCGGTTAGGCGCAGTTGGATGAGGGGGCTGCGCGCCAACGTCAGGGCGGACGCCCTCACCACTGCGACTAAGGCAGCAAGCTGCAAGTCTCGTTGCCTCTCCCCTGCGGGAGAGGAGATTATGACGCTCTATCCCGCGATAACGCCAGCAATCCGCTCCGCCGCTTGACCATCGCCGAACGGATTATGCGCCCGCGCCATGGCGTCATAGGCGTCCTCATCGTCCAGCAACGCCAGCACCTCGCGCACGATCAACGCGCGGTCGGTCCCGACCAGTTTCGCCGTTCCAGCCTCCACCCCTTCGGGCCGTTCGGTGGTTTCGCGCATCACCAGCACCGGCTTGCCGAGCGAAGGGGCTTCTTCCTGCACGCCGCCGCTGTCGGTCAGGACCAGGGTGCAGAGATCGAGCAGGCGGACGAAATGGGGGTAATCGAGCGGCTCGATCATCGCGACATTGGGCAGGTCGCCCAGCACGGCGTCCATGATCGGGCGGACATTGGGGTTGGGATGGACCGGGAAGATCACCGCGACGTCAGGCCGGGCAGCGATGTCGGCGATGGAGCGGGCGATCGCCTCCATGCCGCCGCCGAAATTTTCGCGCCTATGGCTGGTGACGGCAATGATGCGCTTGCCCGCAAAGCGCGCGGCGAGATCGTCGAGACCGCTGGCAAGCGTGGGATCGGCCAGCACCCGGTCGCGGGTCGCGAGCAGCGCGTCGATCACCGTATTCCCCGTGATGTGGATGCCCGCCGCGTCGCGGCTTTCGCGCAGCAGCGCGTCGGCAGCGGCTTGCGTAGGGGCGAAATTCATGTCGGCGATGCAGGCGACGACGCGGCGGTTCACCTCTTCGGGCCAAGGGTGGTGGATGTCGCCGCTGCGCAGGCCCGCCTCGACATGGGCGACCGGGATCTTGCGATAATAAGCCGCAAGGCTGGCGACCATGGTGGTCAGCGTGTCGCCATGGACGACAATGCGATCGGGCTTTTCGGCGTCGAACGCCTTGCCCAGTTCGACGATCAGCTTGGCGGTCAGCCCGTCGAGCGTCTGGTTTGGGACCATGACGTCAAGATCGACATCAGGCACGATTCCGGCAATCTCCAGCACCTGATCGAGCAGCCCGCGATGCTGCGCCGTCACGATGACGCGGGTTTCCACGCCGGGCCGCGCACGCAGGGCGTGGATCACGGGGAACATCTTGATCGCTTCGGGACGGGTGCCGAACACTATGGCGATCTTCATCATTAATCTCTCATGCTGCAAAGCGGTATCGCAGCCCGATGTGGCAGAGAAATGTAACCATCGCCTGAACGCGGGGTCGCCAACCCATGGTTTTGCAACTGCTCGATGCTATGCTGGCGCATCCACACTTGCGCGGGTAATGCTCACTTTATGAAATGTGCGACGATCGAGGTGAGCTTTGCGTCCACGCGCTTTGGCGGTGTCGGCCATTGATGTGGCCGTGGGACGAAGAGGCGCACGACAGCGCTCTGCCCCGCTGGCGTCACTGGCTGATGGCTGCGGCGATAGTGATCGTCCTCAGTGCCATCATGCCGATCCTCGCCGCCTTTTCCTGAGCGCTACGCCTTGATCTTCCAGCCGCGCTTCAACAGCGTATAGCAGAGCGCACCAAGCCCGATATTGAGCGCCAGCAAGACGCCGCTGCCCACGATGATATTGGTGTCCGCCGCCGCGACGAAGCCATAGCGGAAGCCGGAGATGATGTAGAAGAAGGGGTTGGCGTGGCTGATCGCCTGAAAGAAGGGCGGCAGCCGGTCGATAGAGTAGAAGGTGCCGGACAGCAGCGCCAGCGGGCCGATCAGGAAGTTGGTGACCGCGGCGTTATGATCGAACTTGTCGGCCCAGATGGAGGTCAGCACCCCCAGAAAGGCGATGAAGCTGGTGCCGATCAGCGCGAACCACAGCACCGCCCACAGATGCGCCGGGGTGACATGAACACCCGGCCACAGCGCCATCGCCGCCCACAGCGCCGAACCGACGAACAAGGCGCGCGTGACCGAGGACGCGACCAGTGCGCCCAATAATTCGCCGACCGAAATGGGGGGCATCAGATAATCGACCAGCGTCCCCTGTACCTTGCCCACCATCAGCGGAAAACTCGCATTGGCGAAGCAGGCGTTGATCATGCCCATGATGATGAGGCCGGGCGCAACGAAATCGGCGAAAGGCACCGCCTGCCCGCGCAGCATCACGGTGCGGCCGCTGCCGCCCAGGGCGACGATGAAGATGACCAGGAACAGCAGGGTCGTGATCGCCGGTCCCCACACCGTCTGAAGCTGCACCTTCATGAAGCGGCGCACTTCCTTCAGATAGAGCGCCCAGCTGCCCGCCCAGTTGATGTTGCGAATCACCGGCACCCCCGGTTCGGGGAATGGCGGCAGGGCCGGGGCGGATGGGGCAATTTTGGGCTGGTCGTTCATGGATGGATCGACTATCGGCTGAGAGGATTTGCTGCAAGGGCGCTGTTCACACATTTGAACCTGCGCACCGGCTTCCCATATAGGGACGCAGCCAGATATTTTGAGGAGTGTTTCATTGTCCTGGACCGACGAGCGTATCGACCAGCTCAAGGGGATGTGGGAGCGCGGCCTGACCGCCAGCCAGATTGCCGAGGAACTGGGCGGCGTCAGCCGCAATGCGGTGATCGGCAAGGCCCATCGCCTTGGCCTGCAATCGCGTCCTTCGCCGGTCAAGGCCAATGACGCGCCCAAGAAAGCCGCGGTGCCGGCGCGCAAGCCGGCAAGCGCCGCTCCGGCAGCCGAAGTAGAGGCAGCGCCGCGTCCGGCCGCGCCAGCAGCCGAAGCCCCGGCCCCGGTCCGCGCCTTCACACCCGCAGCCGCGCCCGCCGCGCCTACGCCCGTCACGGACGAAGCACCGGTCGTCGCGCCCAAGCCGCAGCCGCGCATCGTGTCGGTCGGGCCGGGTGGCTTCCTGCGTCAGGGTCCGGGCGATCAGCAGGCACCGATCCCCCCAGCACCACCCCGCCGTCTGGTTCCGGCCAAGCCGAGCGCCGAGATTGCAGGCAAGACATCGCTGCTCGACCTGACCGAGCGGATCTGCAAATGGCCGATGGGGCATCCGGGTGAGCCGGACTTCCATTTCTGTGGCGAACAGGTGAATCCCGGCTTCCCCTATTGCGTCGAACATTGCGGTCGCGCCTATCAGGCGCAACTGCCGCGCGGCACCCGCCGCCCGCCCCCGCCGCTACCCTTTGGTGGCCCGCGGGTTCGATAGAATGAAATTCACCCGTTCGTCCTGAGTAGCCGTTGAGCGAAGTCGAAATGGCGTATCGAAGGATCGCGCCAAATACTTCGATACGGGCCTTCGACAGGCTCATACCAATATGCGATGATTGTGACTCGTCTCCCCTCCCCGGCGGGGAGGGGTTGGGGGAGGGGGAGCGAGGCGAAGCTGAGCGTCTACGCTGGCGGCAGCACACCCCCACCCAACCTCCCCCTCAAAGGGGGAGGGGTCTTATGGGGCAAGATCACCGCAATGTGGTATCAGTTCCTAATCAGCACGAACGGAGGGCGATTGGGCTGTAGTTGTCCTATGCCTACAACCAACCCAAACGAAAAAGGGGGCCGGTTCCTTCGCAGGAACCGGCCCCCTTTTTAATGCCTGGATCAGAAGCGGAAGCTGGTCGTCACCATCACGCTCTGCGTGTCGAACTTGTCGCCGCGATTGATGCTGGCGCCGCCCGACGGCGTGATTCGGAACGGGTTGGTGGCAGGGGCGCTGCCCGCGCCGACATCGACGCGATAGTCGCCGACATTATAGCGGGTCCACAGATAGCGGGCGCCGATCGAGAAATTGTCGGACACTTTCGCTTCGATGCCGCCGCCTGCGGTCCAGCCCCATGCATCTTCCTTGGCATCGACCTGCGTAAAGCTGTTCGCGCCATTGCTGGTGCCAAAGCTGTTCTTGACCTTCGCATAGGCCAGGCCGCCGGTGATGTAGGGCATGATGCCGCCGGGCGTGGTGTAACCCAGGCGCGCACGCAGATTGCCGTTCCAGTCGATCCGGCGCGTCATGGTGTAGAAGGCAGGCGTGGTCGAATATTCGCTCACGCTGTCGCTGATATAGGCCTTGCCTGCTTCGGCGACGACACCGGCTACAATGCCGCCAAACTGCATGTCATAGCCGACATGGCCCATCCAGCCGATCGCATCCTTGTCGTCGTCGCAACCCTGAACCGGGGTAGAGCCACGCGCCGCGCCGCCGCAGGTGCCGGGCGAGAAAGCATTGGCACCGGTCGTCGTGCGGATGACGTCATTATATTCGCCATCAGCGTTCGTATCGAAACGCAGATGTTCGCCCTGATCGCTCTTCTGCCAGTTATAGCCGAACGACCCACCCACATAGGGACCGGTCCAGTCGACCGTGCCGCTATCCTGCGCGAGGGCGGGCGCTGCCGCCAGAACGAGCGCCAGGGTGGCGCCAAGCGGCGCGATACGGTTGAAATGCATTGAAAAATCTCCTCGCCTGATCGGGTGTAAAAACCCAACTGCGATCCGCTAACGGCTTGAACTGCGCTTTTGTTTCACATCGCAATGCAACATTTTGTTGCTGTTGCCATTTCAGCACAGCGCTTGCGCGGATCGCCCGCCTGCCTATAGCTTGTCGGCATGTCCGATGACCTGTTCGCCGCCCAGCCCACATCCTCCCCCGGCTATGATGCCTCCGCCATTGAAGTGCTCGAAGGACTGGAACCGGTCCGTCGTCGTCCCGGCATGTATATTGGCGGCACGGACGAGCGCGCGCTGCACCATCTGGCGTCCGAAGTGCTGGACAATAGCATGGACGAGGCGGTCGCGGGCCACGCCACCCGGATCGAGGTGACGCTGGAGCCGTGCAACCGGCTGACCATCACGGATAATGGCCGCGGCATCCCGGTCGATCCGCACCCGAAATTCCCCGGCAAGTCCGCGCTGGAGGTCATTATGACCACGCTCCATTCGGGCGGCAAGTTCACCGACAAGGCCTATGCCACGTCGGGCGGTCTGCATGGCGTGGGGATCAGCGTGGTCAACGCGCTGTCGACCACCACCATGGTAGAGGTCGCCCGCAACAAGGAACTGTTCCGCCAGAGCTTTTCGCAGGGTCACCCTACCAGCGCGCTGGAAAAGGTCGGCGCGGCCCCCAACCGGCGCGGCACGTCGGTCAGCTTCGTTCCCGATACGGAGATTTTCGGCGAGCAGAAGTTCAAGCCTGCGCGCCTCCACCGCCTCGCCCGGTCCAAGGCCTATCTGTTCGCGGGCGTCGAGATACGCTGGAAATGCGCGCCGGAGCTGATCAGCGACGATACGCCGGCCGAGGCCGTGTTCCAGTTTCCCGGTGGCCTTGCCGATCATCTGAAGGAACAGGTTGGCGACCGCGAATGTGCGACCAGCGTCTTTTTCGCGGGCAATCAGGATTTCCCCGGCACCGCCGGGCGGGTCGAATGGGCGGTCGCCTGGCCGCTCTGGTCCGACGGCAGCTATAGCTGGTATTGCAACACCATCCCGACCCCCGATGGCGGCACCCATGAAGCGGGACTGCGGACTGCGCTGGTCAAGGGCATCCGCGCCTTTGGCGACCTGATCGGCCAGAAAAAGGCCAAGGACATCACCGCCGACGACATCATGACGTCATCGGAAATCATGCTGTCCGTGTTCATTCGCGATCCGCAATTTCAGAGCCAGACCAAGGATCGCCTGACCAGCCCGGACGCGGCGCGGCTGGTTGAAAATGCGGTGCGCGATCATTTCGACCATTTCCTGACCGACCATATGGATCGGGGCAAGGCGCTGCTTGCCTATGTCATCGACCGGATGGACGAGCGGCTCAAGCGCAAGCAGGAGAAGGACGTCAAGCGCAAGACCGCGACCAGCGCGCGCAAGCTGCGCCTGCCCGGCAAGCTGACCGACTGTTCGACCGACAATCCCGAAGGCACCGAAATCTTCCTGGTCGAAGGCGATTCGGCCGGTGGCTCCGCCAAGCAGGCGCGCGATCGCAAGACCCAGGCGATCCTGCCCCTGCGCGGCAAGATTTTGAACGTTGCGTCGGCCAATAATGCCAAGATATTGGCCAATCAGGAAATTGCCGACATGATCCTGGCGCTGGGCTGCGGCACGCGCAAGGACTGCAACCCCGACAATCTGCGCTATGACCGCATCGTCATCATGACCGACGCGGACGTGGACGGGGCGCATATCGCAACGCTGCTGATGACCTTCTTCTTTCAGGAGATGCCGGAGCTGGTGCGGCGCGGGCATCTCTATCTGGCGCAGCCGCCGCTCTACCGGATCGTGGCTGGCGGCAAGAGCCTCTATGCCAAGGATGATGCGCATCGCGAGGAACTGATGCGCAAGGAGTTCAAGGGCAAGAAGGTCGAGGTCAGCCGCTTCAAGGGGCTGGGCGAGATGAACCCGATGCAGCTGCGCGAAACCACCATGGACCCCAAGACCCGCAGCCTGATCCGCATCACCCTGCCCGCCGATGTCGAGGAACGCGCCAGCGTGCGCGATCTGGTCGATCGGCTGATGGGCACCAACCCGGCGCACCGCTTCGCCTTCATTCAGGAAAATGCCGCAGCGGTGGACGAAGAAGCGATCGACGCATGAAATGTCGTCTAGCCCGGATACGGATCTAGCGTGTGCGGCTCTGGTCGATCCTCATCACCCTGTTTGTGATTTTCCTGCCGACCGGCAGCCTTGCCCAACCCACTGTCGCCTATCAGCAACGGGCATCGCAACTGCTCGACATGCTCAGCGCCCCTGGTGGCGAGGACGCCTATTTCTCCACCCTGTTCCTGGACGCCGTGCCGGTCGCGCAATGGCGCGCGCTGGCCGCCGATCTGCGCAAGCAGCATGGCAAGCCGGTGGCGCGCGGGGCGGTGCAGGTGGAAAGCCCGACCACGGGCGTGGTGGAAATCCGCTATGAGCGGGCAACGGTCGGCTTCACCCTCGTCGTAGCGCCGCAAGCGCCGCACCGGGTCATCGGCCTGCAACTGGTCGGCACGCGGCAAAGCAGTGACAGCATGGACCGGGTATTGGCCGAGATTGCCGCCCTGCCCGGTCAGGCGGCCCTTTCCATAGCCCGGCTGGACGAGGCTGGACCGGTCTGGCTGCATGGCCACTGGGCCGATGCGCTGATGGCCACCGGGTCATCGTTCAAACTCTATATCGTGGCGGAACTCGCCCGCGCCGTTGCGTCGGGGGAGCGGCGCTGGAGCGATGTGATCCCGCTATCGCACAAAAGCTTTTCGGGACGGCTGCTGACAAGCCCGGAGGATGCGCCGATGACACTGCACAGTCTGGCGCTGGCGATGATCGCGGAGAGCGACAATAGCGCGGCTGATACGCTGTTGCTGGCGCTGGGGCGGGCGCGCGTGGATGCGATGGTCGGGACGAGCGGCCATGCCCGCCCGGACGCGACACTACCGCTGCTGACCACCGCGGAGGCGTTCGCGCTCAAAATGCCCGCCAATGCCGACCTTGCGCGCCGCTATGTCGCCGCGACGCCGGATGCGCGCAGCGCGCTGATCGCCGCCGAGGCCAAACGGCTGACGGCGGGCGCGGTGGACATCGGCACGGTCGCGGAAGTGCCGACCGCGATCGACAGCATCGAATGGTTCGCCACGCCGCGCGATATGGTCCATCTGCTCGACTGGCTGAGGCGCAACGGCGGCGACGCTCTGCCCATCATGGCAGTCAACCCCGGCATCGCGCCCGCCGACGCGAAACGCTGGCGCTATCTGGGCTATAAGGGCGGATCGGAGCCGGGCGTCATCGCCATGAATTTTCTGGTGCAGGCGCGCGATGGCCGCTGGTTCGCGATTGCGGCCAGCTGGAACGACAGCGCCGCCCGCGTCGATGAAGCCCGCTTCGTAGCGCTACTGACCCGCGCGCTGAACCTGATCGCGCAATAAGACAGGGTTCAGCGCAGCGGATCAGTCATCATCATTCAATATGCGCAGGGCGGACCCGTCGGGATCGTCAAATTGCCCGGCCGTCAATGCCCAGAAGAAAGCACCAAGGCCGACAAGTCCCAGCAGCAGGGCAATGGGAATGAGGAAGGCAAGGCCGATCATCGCGCAGCCCGCCGCAACCGCAGGGCATTGGCAATGACGATCAACGACGAACTGGACATGGCGAGAGCCGCGACCAGCGGCGTGACCAGCCCGGCAATCGCCAGCGGCACCGCCAGGACATTATAGCCGACAGCCAGCAGGAAATTCTGACGCACGATCGCCAGCGTCCGCCGGGCCGCACGCACGGCAACCGCGACGGAGGCCAGGCTGTCGCCCAGAAACACGACATCGGCGGCCAATTGACTGACGTCACTGGCGGAGGATGGCGCCAGGCTGACATGCCCCGCGGCGAGCGCCGGACCGTCATTCAGGCCGTCCCCCACCATCAGCACGCGATGCCCCTGCGCCTTGAGCCGCTCGATCATCGCCAGTTTGGCCTGCGGGCTCATATGGCCGGTCGCCAACATGCCCGTCGCGGCGGCGACATCGTGGAGCGCCTGCGGCCGGTCACCGCTTGCGATGATCGGATCAAGGCCAAGAGCGCGCAGGTCGGCTGCCGTCGCGGCGGCATCGGGACGCAGCATGTCGGCAAAGGTCAGGAGACTATGGCGCTCACCGTCCCGATACTCCGTGGACAGGCTGGTCCAGTTGCCCGCATGTTCCGGTCGGGCAAGCGATACGGCCCTCCCCTGCCACAGCCCGCTTACGCCAACGCCGGCCTCCTCGCGCAGGTCGGACAGTGTTGCCGCAACGACGCCCTGTCGTTGCAGCGCCTCGGCCAGCGCCGCGCTGAGCGGATGGCGGCTGGCGCGGGCCAGCGCCAGCACGACGGGCCGGGCATCGGACGGCAGCGCATCCAGGTTCACCGGCATTGGCCGTCCGAGCGTCAACGTACCGGTCTTGTCGAAAATCGCGCGGTCGGCCTCTGCCAGCCGCTCCAGCGCGGAGCCGTCCTTGACCAATATGCCGCGCCGCATCAGCGCGCCGCACGCCACCACCTGCGCGGCAGGCACGGCAAGGCCAAGGGCGCAGGGACAGGTGATGAGCAGCACGGCGGTGGCGATCAGCAGCGCCTGATGCAGGCCAGCGCCCGCGATCATCCACCCCACAAACGACAGGGCGGCCAGCAGATGCACGGCAGGCGCGTATAGCCGCGCCGCCCGGTCGGCAATGCGGACATAGCGGGACTTGCCCTGCCCGGCCGCGTCCATCATCCGCGCTATATCGGCGATCAGCGTATCCGCACCCGCCGCGCGCACGACGACGCTGAGCGGCCCGTCCATATTGAGCGCGCCCGCATGAACGCCGTCACCGACCCCGACGGCCATCGGCTGGCTCTCGCCAGTCAGGAAGGCAAGATCGACGCTGCTTTTGCCTTCGCGAATTTCGCCATCGGCGGCGAAGCGCTCGCCCGCAGCCACCTGCATCATCATGCCCGGCACCAGCGCCCGCGCGGCGACCCAGCGACGCTGGCCCGCTTCGATCACATAAGCGCCCGGCGCGGTCTGGCGCAGCAGCGCGGCAACGCCGTCGCGCGCGCGGCCCCGCATCATGGCGTCCAGGCATCGCCCGGCCAACAGGAAGGTCAGCAGCATCACCGCGCCGTCGAACCAGGCATGGGCGCCGCCAGTGATCGTCTCATACAGGCTCATGCCCGTTGCCAGCAGCACCCCGATGCTGATCGGCACGTCCATATTGGTCCGCCCGGCACGCAGCGCCGCGAAGGCGGAACGGAAGAAGGGCTGCCCGGCATAGGCGACGGTCGGCAGGGCGATCAGGGCGGACAGCCAGTGGAACAGCTCACGGGTCGCGCCCATCGCCCCGGACCAGATCGATACCGACAGCAGCATGATGTTCATCGATGCAAAGCCCGCGACGGCCAGCGCGCGCAACAGTCGCTTGTCCTGCGCGCTCTCCACCTCGATCGTCGGATCGGCCAGCGGCTCGGCGGCAAAGCCGATGCCCGCTATGGCCGCGCGCAGATCCGGCACGGTCAGCGCCGGATCGTGGGTGATGGCGACGCGCCGGGCCGAATAGTTGACACGCGCGGCATGGATGCCCGGCAGCATGGCCAGCCCGCGCTCGACCTTGGCGATGCAGCCGGCGCAATGCATGTCCGGCACCGCGAATATGCTATGGGCCGGCTCCAGCACGACCGGATCGGGCGACAAGGTGACAGGCTCGCTGCGCATCATCCGTTCCTTTCCACAAAGCGCATGGCATGGCCGTCGGCCTGGACGGTCCAATGGATGATCCATCGCCCCGCGGGCAGCGGGGTTGCCGCGCGCCACTGGCCGTCCGCCAGCACATCAAAGCGCAAAGGGATGTCGGCTGCGCGCCCCAGCGGATGCTCGGCCGTCGCGGCAACCGACGTCGGGGTTGCGCTTGGCCCTTCCAAAGTCAGGACCAGATGGCGTCCGGCGTCCAGCCGCGTTTCCTGCCGCCAGCCACGCGCATCCTGCTGCCGCGCCATGGCCAGCCATTCGTTGAAGCGCTGGCTGGCGACATAGCTATTGTCGACCACCGTGCCGCCAAAGCCCCCGATGGCGTAGCTCGCCATCAGGACATTCACCGCGATGACCACGGCAAAGAAGCCGACGAAAATCCCCGCGACATGGCGACCGTTAAGGCGAAAGCCGGACATTATTGCGGCCTTTCAAAATGGGCGGGTTCACGGTCAGCGCCACCTTCGCGATCAGTGGCGCGGACGGTGAAGGCAAAGTCCTGACGCTGCGGGCCATTGGCTGGCGCGGCGAGGAAGAGGCGCAGTTTCGCCACGCTGTCGGGCGGGACGATCGTGTCGATCGCCGTACGTGCATCGGCCCGGCCATCCCGGTCGGTCCACAGGCTGACCCCGGCCAGCCCCTCCACCGTGACCCGCATGGGCCGGGGTCGCGATTCCATGTTGCGCAGCTTGACGGTGAAGGCGTTGCGGACCGTGCCGTCGGACAGGCGCATGGCGACAGGGTTGCGGTCCTGCTGCGCGCTGATGTCCATGCGCGTGCGGGTGCCGAGCGCAAACAGCATCGCCGCGCCGACCGCGCTCCACAGCGTCAGATAGACGAGCGTGCGAACGTGGAGCAGCGACCGGATGACGGGGCGCGGGGCGCGGCCTGCCCTTTCGGCATTGGCGTCATCCTCGGTGCAATAGTCGATCAGGCCGCGTGGCCGCCCGACCTGTCCCATCACCTTGTCGCAGGCGTCGATGCACAGCGCGCAGGTGATGCAGCCGATCTGCGGCCCTTGCCGAATGTCGATGCCGGTGGGGCAGACCGCGACGCACTGGTCGCAATCGATGCAATCGCCAAAGGCGTCGGGTTGCGCCTGCGCCTTCTTGAGGCTGCCGCGCCGTTCGCCGCGCCAATGCTTGTAGGTGACGACCAGCGACTTTTCGTCGAGCATCGCGGTCTGGATGCGCGGCCAGGGGCACATATAGATGCACACCTGTTCGCGCATGAACCCGCCCAGGATGAAGGTCGTCGCAGTCAGGACGGCGACGGTGGCATAGGCGACACTCGCCGCCGTCCCGGTCCAGAACTGATGCTGGAGCGTCGGCGCGTCGGCAAAATAGAATATCCACGCGCCGCCGGTGCCAAAGGCGATGACCAGCCAAACGCTCCATTTGGCGACCCGCCGGGCGATCTTGCCGGCGGTCCAGGGCGCCTTGTCGAGCCGGATCTGGGCATTGCGGTCGCCATCCATCCACCGTTCGACATGCTGGTACAGGTCCGTCCACACCGTCTGCGGACAGGCATAGCCGCACCAGGCCCGCCCGACGGCGGAGGTCACCAGAAACAGGCCGACCCCGGCCATGACCAGCAGCCCAGCAACATAGTAAAATTCATGCGGCCATATCTCGATCGCGAACATGTAGAAGCGACGATGGGCGAGATCGATCAGCACCGCCTGATCGGGCGCGTAGGGACCGCGATCCCAGCGCAGCCAGGGGGTGATCCAGTAGATGGCGAGCGTTACCGCCATCACCGCCCATTTCAGGCGACGGTAGAATCCATCGACCGCCTTGGGATAAACGCCCTTGCGCTTTTCGTAGAGGGACAGGGGGGCGGTGGTCATTTCCCCATTCCTCCCCTGCAAGGGGAGGGGGACCGGCGGAGCCGGTGGAGGGGTGTCACCGTCTCGATAGGTGGACACCCCTCCGTCTGGCCCTTGGCCAGCCACCTCCCCTTGCAGGGGAGGATGTGGTGGGCGTCAGTGCGCACCATTGTCCGCCGCCATCACCGGCGCAGCCTCGCCGCCGCCCAGACTGTGGACATAGGCCGCCAGCATCCGCACCGTCGCTGCATCCAGCCTGTCGCCCCAGCGCGGCATCACGCCCTGACGGCTGTTCCAGACGGTCTGGTGAAGGGAGTCCCCATCGCCACCATAGAGCCAGATGCCATCGGTCAGGTTGGGCGCACCCAACTGGCGATTGCCCTTGCCCGCCGGGCCGTGACAGACCGCGCAATTGTCCGCGAAAAGCTGCGCGCCGCGCTGCGATGCAGCATCCCCCTTTTGCTGGCCGCTGATCGCGCGGACATGGGCGACGACATCATCGACCTGCGCGGCCTGCAACAGCTGGTCGCGGCCAAAGGCTGGCATGATCGACAGGCGGGTTGCGGCATGATCGGGATTGCGGATGCCATCGACGATCGTCTTTTCGATGGTGGCCAGATCGCCCCCCCACAGCCAGTCGTCGTCATTCAGGTTGGGATAGCCTTTCGATCCCGCAGCACCCGACCCGTGGCACTGCACGCAATGCACCTTGAACGCCGCGCGGCCACCATCGACCGCGGCCTGCATCAATGCGGGCCTGGCCGGAAGCTGATCGATCGGGGTCGCCGCGATGGCGCGGTGGATCGGTGCTACCTTCGCCGCCTGCGTCGCCATCTCCTTGGCCAGATCGCCACGGCTCGACCAGCCAAGCGCACCCTTGGTATAGCCCTCGATCAGCGGCCAGGCCGGATAGGCGATGACATAGCCCAGCGAAAACAGGATGCAGGCGTAGAAGGTCCACAGCCACCAGCGCGGCAGTGGCGTATCCAGTTCCTCGATCCCGTCCCATTCATGCCCCATGGTGGGGGTGCCGGTCGGTTGGTCGATCTTGCTCTTGGTCGGGTCAGCCATGGTCGCTTCCCTTCGGTTCGCTGTCGGTAAAGATCATCGTGGTAGCATCCCCGCTGCGGCGGCGCGCGCCGGGCCGAAAATGCCAGCCGATGAGGATCAGATAGGTGAGGCCCATGAAAACCAGGCCCCAGCTGTCGGCGAAATGGCGCATCGCGTCATAGCTCATCGCACCGTCTCCTGCGCGGCGGCGGCCTTGGTATCGACCAGCGTGCCGATCATCTGGAGATAGGCGACCAGCGCATCCATTTCGGTCAGCCTGTTCGGATCGCCGTCGAAATCGCGCACCTGCGCCTTGGGATAGCGCTTCACAAGCGCCGTGCTGTCCGCGGTGGGATCGGCCTGCGCCTTCAAATCCTCATTGGCGGCAGCGATCGCGGCCTTGTCATAGGGGACGCCGACCCGCGACAGGGCGGTCAGGTCGCCGCTCATGTCGCCTGCCTTCAATTCCCGCTCCGCCAGGAAGGGATAGGTCGGCATGATCGATTCCGGCACGACCGCGCGGGGATCGACCAGATGCTGGACATGCCATTCATCCGAATAGCGCCCGCCCACACGGGCCAGATCCGGCCCGGTACGCTTGGACCCCCACTGGAAGGGGTGATCATACATGCTTTCGGCGGCCAGGCTGTAATGGCCATAGCGTTCGACTTCATCGCGGAACGGGCGGATCATCTGGCTATGGCAATTGTAGCAGCCTTCGCGAATATAGATGTTGCGCCCGGCCAGTTCGAGCGGGGTGTAGGGGCGCATCCCCTCCACCTTCTCGATCGTGCTGTCGATCCAGAAGAGCGGCGCGATTTCCACGATGCCGCCAATGGCGACGACGATCAGCGACGCGATCCCCAGCAGGGAGACGTTACGCTCCAGTCGGCCATGATCGAAGAATTTGCGTTTTGTCTTGGTTTCCATGTCGGTTTCTCCGTCACGCGGCGTGCGGCTGGAGGGGACGATCCGCAGCAGGATCGAAGGCGGCGTCGCGCATCGGCTTTTCGTCCCGCTGGCGCCCCGCGATGGTCAGGCCGATATTGACCGCCATGATGATCGCACCGGCCAGATAGAGCAGGCCGCCCGCCGCGCGGATGACGTACATGGGGAACATGGCCTTCACGACTTCGGAGAAGGCGTAGACGAGGTAGCCGTCGCTGCCATATTCGCGCCACATCAGCCCCTGCATGATGCCCGCCGTCCACATCGCGGCGGCGTAAAGAACGATGCCGACGGTTGCGAGCCAGAAATGCCAGTTGATCATGCGCAGCGAATAGAGGCGTTCCCGGCCCCACAGGCGCGGCGTCATATAATAGAGGCAGGCAAAGGTGATCATGCCGTTCCAGCCCAGCGCGCCGCTATGGACATGGCCGATCGTCCAGTCGGTATAATGGGACAGGCTGTTGACCGCCTTGATCGACATCATCGGGCCTTCAAAGGTCGACATGCCGTAGAAGGCCAGCGCCATCACCATCATGCGGATGATCGGATCGGTGCGGATCTTGTCCCATGCGCCGTTCAGCGTCATCAGGCCGTTGATCATCCCGCCCCAGCTGGGCATCCACAGCATGATCGAAAACACCGTACCCAGCGTCTGCGCCCAGTCGGGCAGCGCGGTGTAATGCAGATGGTGCGGACCGGCCCAGATATAGAGGAAGATCAGCGACCAGAAGTGGATGATCGACAGGCGATAACTATAGACCGGGCGCTCGGCTTGCTTGGGGACGAAATAATACATCATCGCCAGGAAGCCGGCGGTCAGGAAGAAGCCGACCGCATTATGGCCATACCACCATTGGGTCAGCGCATCCTGCACCCCCGCAAAGGCGCTATAGCTTTTGGACCCCAGCAGGCTGACCGGCATCGACAGATTGTTGACGATGTGCAGCATGGCCACGGTGATGATGAAGGCCAGGTAAAACCAGTTGGCGACATAGATATGCGGTTCGGACCGCTTCAGGATCGTGCCGCCGAACACCAGCAGGTAACAGACCCACACAACCGTCAGCCACAGATCAACATACCATTCCGGCTCGGCATATTCCTTACCCTCGGTAATCCCCAGCAGATAGCCGGTCGCGGCCAGCACGATGAACATCTGGTATCCCCAGAACACGAACCGGGCCATTGTCGGGAAGGCGAGCCGCGCGCGGCAGGTGCGCTGCACCACGTAGAAGCTGGTCGCGATCAGCGCATTGCCGCCAAAGGCAAAGATCACCGCCGACGTATGCAACGGCCGCAACCGCCCGAAGCTGGTATATTCGATGCCCAGGTTCAGCGCCGGAAAAGCCAGCTGGAGCGCGATGTAGAGACCGGCGAGAAATCCCGCCAGCCCCCAAAAAACGGTCGCGATCACGCCCCAGCGGATCATGTCGTCATCATAGCGCCCCGGATCGGGCATTTTGAGCGCGCCACGCACGATCGCGCCATAATCGGCGCGATTGAGAGTGAGCGCCGCGAGCAGCAATCCCGTCGCTGCGACGATCGTCATATGGACGGCAAAGCCGGTGTCCGCCGCCATGACGGCAGCAGCGGCTGCAAGCAGGGCCAGCGCGAACCATCCGCCCGCCTTGATGACCAATTGTTCCATGTTATCCCCCAGGAGATATGTTCGTCGCCGCGCCTGCACGGGCGGGCATCGACTGTCCTTGTCCTCTGTCAAAAGGGGGGAGCGGGGTCTGTAGGGGAATGTCCCTAGCGTGTGATGGCTTTAGGCACACAAGCTCCGTTCGCCCTGCGTAGGGGCTGAGCTTGTCGAAGTCCCGTATCGAAGGGTTGCGTCCAAACGCAGTCCTTCGATACGCCATTTGACCTACGGTCGTCTGCGACTCCGACTTCGCTCAATGGCTACCCAGAGCCTGCGCCCGCGAAGGCGGGGGACGAACGGAACAGGGTAACGTCATCGCGCTCTAGCTGCGCCGATATGCACCGGTCAGGCCGCTTCGGCGCAGCAGGCCAACTGGTCGCGGTCCAGAATATCGACCGTACGCCGGTTCGGCAGCGCGATGATCCCGGCGCGCTTCATGTCGGTCATCTGGCGGCTGACCGTCTCGATCGTCAGGCCCAGCACATCGGCGACCTGCTGGCGCGACAGGGGCAGGGCGAAGCTGTCGAGCGGCCCTGCGCCCTCCCCCGCCAGCCGGTGCGACATGTCGAGCAGGAAGGTCGCGATCTTTTCCCGCGCATTTTTGCGGCCCAGCAGCAACATCCAGGCCCGCGCCCGATCGAGATCATCCAGCGTGCGTTGCAGCAGGCGATGGCCCAATTCGGGATGAGTGCGGGCAAAGCCGTCGAACGCGCCCCGCGTGAACAGGCAAAGCCGGGCATCGGTCAGTGCGGTGACGCTGTGCGGCGTGCTGCGGCCAAAGGGGCGGCCGATGAAATCGGACGGATAGACTACGCCGACAATCTGTTCGCGCCCGTCGCCGGTGGAGGCCGACAATTTGAGCGTGCCTTCGATGACATTGGCGACGATGGTGGCGTCGTCACCCTCCCACATCACCGTTTGTCCGGCCTGCACCATGACCCGCCGACCAAGGCGATTGAGCGCTGTGCGCTCGTCATCCTCCAGCGTGCCGCAAATGGCGCGCGCGCGCACGTCGCATTGCTGGCAATAGCTGGCATCCTGGCAAGGAACCGGGGCGGCGGCGGGCGCGGTTTGCGCCAGATCAAAATGCATCATCATGATCGCTGCCTGACGCAGCGACAGGCATGGGCCTATCCGTAATGTCCCTGATCGGGCGTCATTTCAGCCCGGCCTGGAACGCGATGCGCAAAGCTTCGGACAGGCTGCGCACGTCCAGTTTCTGCATCAGATTGGCCCGGTGGATTTCCACGGTGCGCGGGGAAATGCCCAGATCATAGGCGATCGACTTGTTGGGCAGCCCCTCGACCAGCCCGTTCAGCACCTCACGCTCACGATCGGTCAGGATGTTGAGGCGCGCCTGCGCCTCGTCGCGCCGGGCGCCCGCATCGCGGTGCGCGGCGACCTGCGCGCAGGCGGCGGCGATGGCGTCCAGCAGCGCCGCCTTCTCGAATGGCTTTTCGATGAAGTCGGTTGCGCCCGCCTTCATCGCGGCCACTGCCATGCCGACATCGCCATGGCCGGTCATGATGATGACGGGCAACAGGATGCCCCGCGCGCGCAGTTCGCGCTGCACCTCCAGCCCGTCCATGTCCGGCATCCGCACGTCCAGCAGGACGCAGCCCTGCTCCAGCCCGGCGGCGTCCTTCAGGAACGGGATACCGCCCGAAAAGCTCTGCACCGCAAAGCCGCTGGTCTTGAGCATGAAGCTGAGCGATCGGCGGATCGCCTCATCATCATCGACGACATAGATGAGGGGTTGAGTCATGGCGTCAATCCGCAGGGTCAAGGGTGAAGTGAAAGGCGACCCCGCCCCAGCGCGACCGGCTCGTCCAGATGCGACCGCCATGCCCTTCGACAATGGTGCGGCTGATCGACAGGCCAACTCCCATGCCGGTGGGCTTGGTGGTGCTGAACGGGGTGAAGAGCGATTTTTCGGCGGCGGGATCAAGGCCGGGGCCGCTGTCGGCGATGATGATTTCCACCCGGCCTTCCTCATCGGGGGCGGCGGAGAGATGGAGGATGCGCATCGGCCGCCCCTCCATGGCCTCAACCGCATTGCGGACCAGGTTGATGATCACCTGCTGCACCTGCACCCGATTGGCCATGATCCGCCCGACGCGCGGATCGACGGCAATGTCCATGTCAATGCCCCGGCTGTCGATGCCGATAAAGGCCAGCGCCACCCCTTCCGACAACAGGGTTGCGACGGTTTCGGGCTGGCGGTCGGCTTCGCCCCGGCGGATGAATTCGCGCAGCGACCGGATAATCTCCCCCGCGCGCAGCGCCTGGGTCGCGGCCTCGTCCATCGCCTCGCCCAGCAAGGCACGGTCGATCGCGCCCTCCTGCGCCAGCAGGTCGCGGCCCGCCTCCATATAGTTGGCGATTGCGGTCAAGGGCTGGTTGAGTTCATGCGCCAGCGCGGCGGCCAGCGTCCCCATGGCGGTCACACGCGACGCATGGCTCAGTTCGGCCTGCAAATCCTGCACCCGCCGCTCGGTCCGCTGCCGCTCGGTCAGGTCGCGGATGAAGCCGGTGAACAACGGTTCCCCCTGATCATGCACCTCGCCCACCGCCAGTTCGATCGGGAAGGTCGACCCGTCCCGCCGCCGGGCCGTGGTCAGGCGACCGATGCCGATGATCTTCTTTTCGCCCGTGTCGCGATAATGGGCCAGATAGCCGTCATGCCGCTCCCGATCGGGCGATGGCATCAGCATCGCCACATTCTCGCCCAGCACATCGGCTTCGCTATAGTGAAACATGCGCTGCGCCGCCGGGCTGAACGATATGATGCGCCCGCGCGCGTCGATGACGATCAAGGCGTCAGGCACCGTCGCCAGGATCGACCCCAGCAGCGCCTGTTCCAGGCTGTGCGCGTCATCGCGCGGATCGACATCGTTGATCGCCATCGCCCATCACTGGCCGGAAATCAGTGCGCCAGCAAGAGCGGAACCCGCGCTTCGCCCAGCAGGTAGCGGGTGACGCCGCCAAAGATGGTCTCGCGCAGGCGGCTATGGCCAAAGGCTCCCATGGCAATCCAGTCCGCGCGCAGTTCGTCCGCGGCGGCGGCCAGCGCCTCCTCAACCGTGCGGCCCTTGCGCGGCCATTCGTGAATTTCCGACGCGATGCCGTGGCGGGAGAGATATTCGCTGGCGTCGATCGGGGGGAAATCGCGCTTGGTCTTTTCCTCGACCGTGACGACATGCACTTCGCTGGCCAGCGCCAGCAGCGGCCGGGCCGCGCACAGGGCAACGGCGGCCTCATGCGATCCGTCCCACGCCACCATCGCCCGCCCCTGACAGGCAAAGCGCTGGCACCCCTGCGGCACGGCCAGGATCGGCGCGCGACTGCTGATCGCAAGGTCCGCAACGATCGGCAGCGGATCGCCAATCGCCCGGCGGCCCTGCGCCGGCAGGGTTACGACGATCGCATCGACCAGCCGCGACGCGGACAGCAGGCATTGCACGACATCGCCGTCACTGTGCCGCCAGTCCCAAGCCACGCCCTCGCGCTGCATCCGCGCTTCGACCTTTTCCTTTTCTTGCGCCTCGGCGACGCGAATATTGTCGATGTCGCTGGGCAGCACATAGCTGCCGCCATACATATCCGCCGAAACATAATCGATTACCGGCGTGACCTGAAGGCAGCGGATATGCGCGCCGGTCGCGCGGGCAATGTCCAGCGCAACCTCCATCCTGCTCGTCTGGGCGCTATCCTCATGGATGTGCAGCAGGATGGTTTTCATGGGGTGAACTCCGGGCATAAGGGCGTCAGGCGATTGCCTTCCTGATTATGCCCGGCCAGCCGCCCCCTCCATCCGCAAATATCCCTATGCGCGCCCGGCAGCAGCGGCACGCGCCTTGCCCTGCCAGTCCGTCAGATCAGATAGCCGACCTCATACAGGCCCCAGCGCCGCCCTCCGAACAGCAGCGGCACGAACACGCTGCGCAGCGCGCGATAGCGGCCCTCGCCCAGATCCTGGCGGTAGGTGAACAGGAAGAAATCCCCCTCCCCGTCCAGCGCGCGGCGGGTCTGGCTGTCCATGAACATCTGCCGATTGCGCGCATGTTCCATGTTCCATCGCGGATCGCCCGGCCGCTGGGGCTGGCTGCGCGTGCTGATATGGGTGGGCAGATAGCCGTTCATGTCGATCAGGCAGCAGCCCACAATCGCACTGTCCTCGCTGGTACGCCGGTCCAGCGTCGGGCGCAGCAGCGCGTCCGCAAAGGCGGTGAAGCGGGTCTGATATTGGGTAGGGTTGGCCCCCTCGATCGCGCGATAGTCCGTGTCGAACAGGTCGGCCAGGCTCAGCTGATTGTCGGCAATCCCCTGCTGGATCACCGCCATCACCTCGTCCGCGCCCTCCTCCGCCAGCGCGATATAGCGGCTGTTGCGGGTACGCTGCGGCCCGTGCGCGGCGGTGTCGAGCATGGCGTTGGCCATCCCCTCCAGCCCTTCCAGCTGCCCGCGCGCCTCCTCCACGCGCGTCGCGCTTTCGCTCGCCGACTGGCTGAACAGCGCCAGCCCCTGCCGCAGCGCCGCGACATCGCCATCCGCTTCGTCGGTGCAGGTCACGATCGCGTCGGACCGTTCGGCAAATTGCGTCACCAGCGACGCGATCTCCGCCATGCTCATCCGCAGCCGGTCGATATGCGTGCCGACATCGCGCCCCCGCACGATATTGGCCTCGACCCCGCCGATCAGCCGCCGCGCATCGCGATCCAGCTGGCCCAGCTTGTCGCCGACCGACGCTGCCGATTCGCCCGCCTGCCCCGCCAGCCGCCGGATTTCGTCCGCCACGACAGCAAAGCCCTGCGTCGCCTCCCCGCCACGCGCCGCCTCGATCGCGGCATTGATACCCAGCAGCCGCGTCTGCCGCGCGATCGCGCCCAACTCGTCGGAAATGTCGCCAACCGCCTCGATCACCGACAGGAACTGGCGCAAATGTCCCTCCAGCCCCGTGACATGCTCGACCAGGCCCGCCACTTCGCCCAGCGACAGGGTAACGACCTCATGCCCGTCGGCGATGATCCGCCCGGCCCGGCGCGCGGTCAGGCTCAATTCCTGCGCAGCAGCCACGCTTTCATTCTGGCTGGTGGCGAGCGTGTTCATATTCGCCTGCAAATCGGACAGGCGCGCCGAATCCTGCTGGATGCGCCGGTTCAGCTCGCTCAGAAAGCCCGCCGTTTCGCTGCATTGCAACGCGATGTCACCTGACCGTTCACCAAGGTCAGCCAGCAAGTCCCTGTTTTCCAAGCGTGCGCCCCAAATTTTCGGATCAACGGATAGTGACGCATTAACCATGCACTGCAACACTTAATATTCCGACAAGCCATCGCCCCGGCCGCTTGCATCGCGCGCCGCGCTGCCCGACAAGGGCGGCCATGCTGCTCAATTTTCTCGATGCGCTCCGGGCCGCTGGCATCCCCGCCAGCATCAAGGAGCATCTGCTGCTGCTGGAAGCGCTGGACCGCGACGTCATCGAACGGCGGCCAGAGGATTTCTATTATCTCGCCCGCGCCACCTATGTGAAGGATGAAGGGCTGCTCGACCGCTTCGATCAGGTGTTCGGACAGGTGTTCAAGGGCGTTCTGGGCAGTTCAGGCGTAGAGGCGGAGATACCGGAGGAATGGCTGCGGCTGGTCGCCGAAAAATATCTCAGCCCCGAAGAGATGGAAAAGATCAAGTCGCTGGGCGACTGGGACGAGATTATGGAGACGCTCAAGAAGCGGCTGGAGGAGCAGCAGGGGCGGCATCAGGGCGGCAATAAATGGATCGGCACCGGCGGCACATCCCCCTTCGGCCATGGCGGCTATAATCCCGAAGGCGTCCGCATCGGCGGAGAGAGTAAACATAAGCGCGCGATCAAAGTGTGGGAAAAGCGCGACTTCGCCAATCTCGACAACACGAAAGAATTAGGCACCCGCAATATCAAGGTCGCGCTGCGCCGCCTGCGCCGTTTCGCGCGCGAAGGATCGGCGGAGGAACTGGACCTCGACGAAACCATCCGTGGCACCGCGCGGCAGGGCTGGCTCGACATCCGCATGCGCCCGGAACGGCATAATGCGGTCAAGCTGCTGCTGTTTCTCGATGTCGGCGGATCAATGGACCCGTTCGTCAAGCTGTGTGAGGAACTCTTCTCCGCAGCCACCAGCGAATTCAAGAATATGGAATTTTTCTACTTCCATAACTGCCTTTATGAAGGGGTGTGGAAGGATAATCGCCGCCGCTTTGCCGAGCGCACCCCGACCTGGGACATCCTCCACAAATATGGTCATGACTATAAGGTGATCTTCGTCGGCGACGCGGCGATGAGTCCCTATGAGATCAGCCATCCGGGCGGCTCGGTCGAACATATGAATGAGGAAGCGGGCGGGGTGTGGCTGCAACGGGTCGCCCATACCTATCCCGCGACGGTGTGGCTCAACCCGACGCCGGAGGCGCATTGGGGCTATAGCCAGTCGACCCGACTGATCCGCGAGGCGATGAACGACCGCATGTATCCGCTGACGATCGAGGGTATCGACGCGGCCATGCGGGAGCTGACCCGCAAGCGCTGATGGCGGGCGTGGCGGCAGAGGCGCTGGCGCTGCTCCAGCGCGGCGACAGCGCGTCGGCGCAGGCGCTGGTCGATGCCGGTTGCGCGCGGGGTGATGGCGACGCGCTGGCGATGCGGGCGCTCTGGCGGGTCGAAGGGCGGCTGGTGCCGCGCGACCTGCCTGCTGCGCGCGCTGATCTGGCCGCTGCCGACACGATCGGTGCAGCACGGATTCTGGCCGGTTTCCTCGCCATCGGGATCGGTGGCACGCGCGACTGGGCCGGTGCGCTGGCGATGCTGGATGATTGGGCGAACCGCGATCCGATCGCCGCGCAACAACGCGCCCTGATCGCGGCGATGGCGATCGACGCCAAAGGCGATCCGCTTGCTCTGCCCACGCCTCAGCCATTGTCCGACAGCCCGATGATCCATGCCTTGCCCGGCCTGCTCACCGCGCCGGAATGTGACCTGCTCGCCACCCTGTCCGACCGGCGGCTGCGTCCGGCGCTGATCTTTCACGAAGGGCAAAGGCGCTTCGTCGCCGATCCTGTGCGCGATTCAGACGCGGCGGGGTTTCCCATCGTATCCGAATGGCCCGCCATCCACGCGATCAACCGCCGCCTCGCCGCCATCAGCGGCACGGCGGTCGAACAGGGCGAAACGCTCCAGGTGCTGCGCTACCGCCCCGGCCAGCAATATCGCCCCCATCTGGACGCTGTGCCGGGCCTCACCAACCAGCGCAGCCTGACCCTGCTGGTCTATCTCAACGATGCGTATGACGGCGGCGAAACCCACTTTACCCGCCTGCCCCTCACCCATCGCGGTCGCAAGGGCGACGGCCTGCTGTTTGCCAACACCCTCCCCGACGGACGCCCCGACCCGATGAGCGAACATGCCGGGCTACCGGTGCAATCGGGCATAAAACTGATCGCCAGCCGCTGGATCAGGCAGCGACCGCCCGAAGGCCCGGACGGCTTCGGCCAGCATGAGGCGGCGTCGCCATGACCCCACTGTCCTACAGCAAACCAGCTTGCTATGATTCGCCACGCCCTTTGCGATAGGATCACGCCCACGCAATATAATGGCGTATTTACCGGGAAATATGCGAAGTTAAGCCCGAAACAGCACCCCGCCCGTAATCGGCTCCGGCGCGCCCGTAGTGCCGGGAAAGCTGATCGGCATCCCCTCCAGATGGCGCACCGCCATATAGGCAAAACCCTGCGCCTCCAGCGCGTCGCCGTCCCAGCCCAGCGCATCCACAGCCCGAACATCAACCCCGCAACGCGCCGCCAGCATCGCCATCAGCGTTTCATTATGCCGCCCGCCACCCGCGACATGCAGGCATAGGGGCCGCTCGGTCAGATGGTCTATCCCCCGCGCCACCGCTGCCGCTGAAAAGGCGGTCAGCGTCGCCGCGCCATCTTCGAGGCTCAACCCCTGCACCGCCTGGATCGTGAACGCCTCCCGGTCGATGCTCTTGGGCGGCGGCACGGCAAACCAGGGGTCGGCCAGCATCGCCGCCAGCCGCGCCTCATCGACCGTCCCAAGCGCCGCACAAGCCCCACCCGCGTCATAGGCCGCATCCCCATGCGCCTGCATCCAATTGTCGATCAGCCCGCTCGCCATCCCGGTGTCGAAAGCCGTCAGCGCCCCGTCCGATCCGATCGCGGTGATATTGGCGACCCCGCCCAGATTGAGGACCGCCACCGGCTTGTCCAGCCCGGCAGCCAGCGCGCGATGATAGACCGGCAACAGCGGCGCGCCCTGCCCGCCCGCCGCCACGTCCGCGCTGCGCAGGTCGCCGACGACCGCTATGCCGAACGCCCCGGCCAGCGCCGCGCCGTTACCAATCTGCCAGGTCCAGCGCCGGTCGGGCCGGTGCGCCACGGTATGGCCATGAAAGCCGATGACGCCGATATCCTCCGCCACATGCCCGCTGCGCCCCAACAGGTCGGCCACCGCCTCGACATGCAATTCCGTCAGTTCCGCCTCGACCGATGCGATCAGCGGCTCGAACCCCGGCGCTTCCATCGTCATGGCGCGGGCGCAGGCTTCGGCCAGCCGCAGCCGGAAACCGTCATGATAGGGTTGCGCATGAAAAGCGACCGGCTTCACATGCCCATTCCCGTCCGTCTCGATCAGCGCCGCGTCGATCCCGTCGCGCGATGTCCCCGACATCAGGCCGATTGCCAGCATTTACGACTCTCCGCCTCTTTTACAGCCGCCCTCCCAATGCTACAGGCGCGCGCCATGAGCAACTATCAGTCCGACCTCCTGCGCCTGCTCGACACGCGCGGCTATATCCATGACGTCACCAATGCGGCGGGTCTCGACGCGCTGGCGCAGAAGGAGATCGTACCCGGCTATATCGGTTTCGATCCGACCGCGCCTTCGCTCCATGTCGGCAGCCTGGTCCAGATCATGATGCTGCGGCGGATGCAGCAGGCGGGCCACAAGCCGATCGTTCTGATGGGCGGCGGCACCGGAAAGATCGGCGACCCCAGCTTCAAGGACGAAGCGCGCAAGCTGCTGACCGACGATCTGATCACGTCCAACGTCGCCAGCATCAAGCGGGTGTTCGAGAAGTTCCTGACCTTTGGCGATGGTCCGACCGACGCGGTCATGGTCGACAATGCCGACTGGCTCGACAGGCTGGAATATATCCCCTTCCTGCGCGACATCGGCCAGCATTTCTCGGTCAACCGGATGCTGAGCTTCGATAGCGTCAAGATGCGGCTAGAGCGCGAGCAGTCGCTCAGCTTCCTCGAATTCAACTATATGATCCTGCAAGCCTATGACTTTCTGGAACTGTCGCGCCGTTCGGCCTGCCGGTTGCAGATGGGCGGATCGGACCAGTGGGGCAATATCGTCAACGGCATCGAACTGTCGCGCCGGGTCGAGGGCACGCAGGTTTATGGCCTGACCAGCCCGCTGATCACCACGGCGGACGGCGGCAAGATGGGCAAGACGATGAACGGCGCGGTCTGGCTGAACGCCGACGCGCTGCCGCCCTATGATTATTGGCAATTCTGGCGCAATACCCAGGATGCCGATGTCGGTCGCTTCATGCGGCTGTTCACCGACCTGCCGCTCGACGAGATCGCCCGGCTGGAAGCCTTGCAGGGCGCGGAGATCAACGAGGCGAAAAAGATACTGGCCGACGCCGCCACCGCCATGGCCCATGGCGCGGAGGCAGCCGCCGCTTCGGCGGAAACGGCCCGCAAAACCTTCGAGGAAGGCGCATCCGACGCCAACCTGCCGACCGTCAGCATCGGTGCGGAGGCGCTGACCGTAGTGCAGGCCAATGTCGCGCTCGGCTTTGCCACGTCGAACAAGGAAGCACGTCGGAAATTGTCGGAAAATGCGATCCGCGTGAACGGCAATGTGGTGAACGATCCTGCCCTGGCGCTGAAACCGGGCGACAAGGTGAGTTTCGGCACGAAAAAGCATGGGATCGTGGTCGCCTGACGCAGAAAGAATGTTAGGGGGAAATTAACGCTTTCCCCTAGCAAAGCGTCCATCTTCGTCGCCCTAGGCTGCGGCTATGTCGTCGCTGTTCGCCAACCTCAATCATGTCATGCGCTCGCGCGATCCAGCGGTGGATCAGCGCCGGGCCACCCGTGATCTGGTCGATATGGTAAGCCATGTCACCGCGCGCGGCCGCACCCATGGCGTACGGATCATCAACATTTCCGCGCTCGGTGCGATGTGTCGCACCGAAGGCGAATTGCTGATGGGCGAGCGGCTGACCCTCTGGCTGCCGATCCTGAAGGACCATCCCGCCGAAGTGCGCTGGGTCGAGGACGGACGGCTGGGCATCGAATTTCTGAAACCCATCGCCCCGCGAACCTATGACGCGCTGATGGCCCTCGTCCCGCCACGTCGGACGGTCTGGTAGCGGGTCGCGATCGCGGTCGCTGGTAGTTTATTTATCTCCGTTCGGGCTGAGCCTGTCGAAGCCCTGCACTTCTTCTTGCTCGCGGAAAAGTACAGCCCTTCGACAGGCTCAGGGCGAACGGATATGGTGTGAGCTTAGCCGCCCCGCAGCAACCCTACCGCCGCATCCCGCTCGAACAGATAGAGGCAAGTCCGCGCTGCCTGCCCGCGTGGGCTGTCGAGGCCGCCATCGCGGTCGATCAGCAAGTGCGCGTCATCGCGCGCCGCGTCCAGCAAGGATGCCAGATGCTCCGGCGTGGCGAGCTTCAACTGCTGCTCGCCCGACTGGCGCGTCCCCAGCACTTCGCCCGCGCCGCGCAGTTTCAGATCCTCCTCGGCAATGCGGAAGCCATCGTTCGTCTCGCGCATCAGCGCCAGCCGCGCCCGCGACGTCTCGCCCAGTGCATTGCCACGCAGCAGCAGGCAGACCGACGGCTTGTCGCCGCGTCCCACGCGCCCGCGCAACTGGTGCAACTGGGCCAGTCCAAAGCGATCCGCCCCTTCGATGATGATCAGGCTGGAGTTTGGCACATCGACGCCGACCTCGATCACCGTGGTCGCGACCAATATCTGGGTCCGGTTGGCGGCGAAGGCCTCCATCGCGGCGTCCTTGTCCGGCCCTTTCATCCGGCCATGGACCAGACCCACCCGATCGCCAAAGCGCAACTTGAGCGATTCGGCGCGGGCCTCCGCCGCGGCCTGATCGCTCGTCTCGCTCTCCTCGACCAGCGGACAGACCCAATAGGCTTGTCCGCCGCCCTCGACATGGCGGGCCAGCGCATCGACCACTTCGTCCAATCGCGTGGCGGCCATCACCACGGTCTGGATCGGCTGGCGACCCGGCGGCATCTCGTCCAGCTTGGACACCTCCATCTCGCCATAATATGTCAGGGTCAGTGTCCGGGGAATCGGCGTCGCGGTCATCACCAGCAGATGCGGCGCGCGCTCCGCCTTGTTCGCCAGCATCATCCGCTGGGCCACGCCAAAGCGATGCTGCTCGTCGATCACCGCCAGCCCCAGATGCTTGTACTGCACCGCCTCCTGAAAGATGGCGTGGGTGCCGACGAGGATGTCGATGCTGCCATCGGCCAGCCCCATCAGCGTGGCCTCCCGCACCTTGCCCTTGTCGCGCCCGGTCAGGATGGCGATCTCCACCGGCAGGCCCGACGCCATCTTGCGCAGCGTCTCATAATGTTGCCGCGCCAATATCTCGGTCGGGGCCAGCATCGCGCCCTGCATCCCGGCCTCGACCGCGTTGAGCAACGCCATCAACGCCACCAAAGTCTTGCCCGACCCGACATCGCCCTGGAGCAGCCGCAGCATCGGCGTGGCCTGCGCCATGTCGCCCTCAATCTCGCCGAACGCGCGGCGCTGCGCCCCGGTCGGCGCAAAGGGCAGCTTGAGCATCGCCCGCAGCCGGCCGTCGCCCGCGATCGGCACGCCCCGCCGCCGCCGCGACGATTGCCGCACCAGCATCAGCGCCAGTTGCCCGGCGAAAATCTCGTCATAGGCCAGGCGTTCGCGGGCCAGGGCGTCGGACGGGTCGGCATGAATCCGCGCCAGTGCCTCGCGCCAGCCGGGCCAGTCCTTGCGGGCCAGCAGGCTGGGTTCGATCCATTCGGGCAGGTCCGGCGCACGGGCCAGCGCCTGCCCCACCAGATCGCGCATCCGGTTGTTGGTCAGCCCTTCGGACAGGCCATAGACCGGCTCGCGCGCGGGGATGGTCGCGGCCTCGTCGGGCGGCAGTACATGGTCGGGGTGGACGATCTGGAGATTGTCGCCATAGGCCTCCAGCTTGCCCGACACGAATTTGGGTTCATTGAGCGGCAACAGCTTGCGCGGCCAGGCGCTGTTCCTGCCGAAATAGGTCAGCGACACATAATTGCCATGCCTGTCGGTCGCATGGACGCGGAACGGCGCGCGGGCGCTGCCGCTGGCGCGATAGTCCACCGGGGTCAGGACGATACCGATCACCCGGCCCGTATCGGCCATATCCAGCTCGTCGGTCAGGACGCGATCGACCCAGCTGACCGGCAGATGGAACGCCACATCGACCGCGCGCGCCAGCCCCAGCCGCTCCAGCGGGCGGGCCAGCGCCGGTCCAATGCCCTTAAGGACAGAGATTTCGGCAAAGAGCGGATTGAGAATATCGGGTCGCATGTCTATCTGCTGCTCGTCTAGCTGAGCCGGGGCGCATACTCAAATGCGCGATCGGCCGAGCTGCTTTTACCCACCCTGCTCCCGTTCGTGCTGAGTAGGGACTGAGCGAAGTCGAAGGCCCGTATCGAAGCATCGCGTCCTGCGCCTCCTTCGATACGCCATTTCGACTTCGCTCAATGGCTACTCAGGACGAACGGATAGTGGAATGACCATGAACGATGATCCCCAGATGCGCCGCCTGAAATTCCGCGCCTGGCACCGGGGGACGCGCGAATCCGATTATGCGGTGGGCGGCTTTTTCGAGCGCTATCACAAGGAATGGAACGCGCAAGAAATCGCCTGGTTCGAGCGGTTCATGGATGAACAGGATGCCGACATCATCGGCTGGGCGTTAGGCACCATCCCTGTGCCGGACGAATGGAAAGGGCCGATGATGGACAAGTTCCTGAAGCTCGATTTCGTGAAAATCGAGAACTGACACCGTCATCCCCGCGCAGGCGGGGATCCATCTCCGAACGAGGCAATCAGGCGCAAGGCCGGGAGATGGATTCCCGCCTGCGCGGGAATGACACAGCAAAATGACCGATCTCCAGAAAATCCTCCGCGCAAAAGCGCCGCTCACCCTGTCGGGCGTTCCTGCGGGATTCCAACCCTGGTTGCTGGCCGACATCGCCCGCGCTTCGCCGAGCCGCGCCGTGTTCGTCGCCTCCGACGAGCAACTGATGCGCGCGGTGGCGGAGACGGCGCATTATTTCGCGCCGGAGATCGAGATTATCGAAATCCCCGCCTGGGATTGCCTGCCCTATGACCGCGCCAGCCCGTCGCTTCGCACCGCGTCGGCGCGGCTTGCGGGGCTTCACGCCTTGCAGGCCACGCCCAAGGGACCGCAACTGGTACTGACCACGCTCAACGCTCTGACCCAGCGCACGCTCACGCCGTTCCGCGTCCGGCAACTGGTAGCCAAGCTCGCGCCCAAGGAGCGGATCGCGATCACGCGGCTGGCCGAAATGCTCCAGGCCAATGGCTATGTCCGCACCGATACCGTCCACGACCGGGGCGAGTTTGCGATTCGCGGGGGCATTGTCGATCTGTTTCCGGGCGGAGAGGAGCAGCCGCTCCGCCTCGATTTCTTCGGGGATGAGATCGAGACGGTCCGCCGCTTCGATCCCGGCGACCAGCGCACCACGGGCAGCGTCGATGGCTTCACCCTGCTCCCCGCGTCCGAAGCGTTGCTGGACGAGGATACGATCAAGCGTTTCCGCGGTCGCTATCGCGAGATGTTCGGCGCGACCGCGACCGGCGATCCGCTCTATCAGGCGGTCAGCGACGGGCGACGCCTGTCGGGCATGGAACATTGGCTACCCCTGTTCGAGGAAAAGCTGGTCCCGCTGTCCGACCATCTGGGCGATGATGCCGTCATCATCCGCGACCATGGCGTCGTCGGCGCGGCGGATTCCCGGTTCGAGGCGATCCGCGACTATCATGCCAACCGGGTGCAGGCGAAATCGTCGGACCCCGGCGCCTATCGCCCGCTCAAGCCCGACCTCCTCTATCTCGACGCCGCCGAATGGGACGCGATCGTCGCTCGTTGGCCGATGCACGTCGCGACGCCCTTTCATGAGCCGGACAGCGCCACCGTGCTGGACTTCGCCGTCGATGGCCCGCGCGATTTCGCGCCGGAACGCGCGCAGAACGCCAATGTCTATGAAGCAGTCGGCAAACATATCGGCACGCTGCACCGGACCAAGAAGAAGGTCGTCATCGCCAGCTATTCCGCCGGCGCGCGCGAACGGCTGTCGGGCCTGCTCGCCGACCATGGCGTCAAGCGGATGGCGGCGGCGGACAGCTGGCAGGAGGCGCTGGGACTGGCCGCCAGTGGCAGCGTGGTGCTGACCGTCCTGCCGCTCGACCATGGTTTCACCGCGCCCGATGTCGCGGTGTTGACCGAACAGGATATGCTGGGCGACCGGCTGGTCCGCCGGGCCAAGCGCAAGAAGAGCGCCGACGCCTTCCTCGCGGAACTGGCGACGCTCTCGCCCGGCGATCTGGTCGTCCATATGGACCATGGCATAGGCCGCTATGAAGGGCTGACCCAGATTCCGGTCAGCAAGACCGCGCATGATTGCGTCGCCTTAAGCTATGCGGGCGGCGACAAATTGTTCGTGCCTGTCGAAAATCTCGAAGTCCTCTCCCGCTACGGCTCCGACAGCGATGGCGTGAGCCTCGACAAATTGGGCGGCGAAGCGTGGCAGCGGCGCAAGGCCAAGATGAAGGAACGCATCCGCGAGATTGCGGGTGAATTGCTCAGGACCGCCGCCGAACGCGCGCTGCGCGCCGCCACCGTCGCCGAACCCGACAGCGCGGGCTATCCCGCCTTTGTCGATCGCTTCCCCTATCAGGAAACCGAGGATCAGGAGCGCGCCATCCTCGACGTGATCGAGGATCTCGGCGCGGGCAAGCCGATGGACCGGCTTGTCTGCGGCGATGTGGGCTTTGGCAAGACCGAGGTGGCGCTGCGCGCCGCCTTCGTCGCGGCGATGGCCGGGATGCAGGTCGTGCTGATCTGCCCCACCACACTGCTCGCGCGGCAGCATCATATGCAGTTTGAGGAGCGCTTCCGTGGCTTCCCGGTCAATATCGGTCGCCTCTCCCGCCTCGTCCCCGACAAGGAGGCCAAGGCGGTCAAGGCGGGGCTGGCCGACGGCACAGTGGACATCGTCATCGGCACCCATGCGCTGCTGACCAAGGGTATCGAATTCAAGCGCCTCGGCCTCGTCATCGTCGATGAGGAACAACGGTTCGGCGTGACCCACAAGGAGCGGCTGAAGTCACTGAAGACCGACGTGCATGTCCTGACACTGACGGCGACACCCATCCCGCGCACGCTGCAAATGGCGATGTCGGGGCTGCGCGAACTGTCGGTGATCCAGACCCCGCCGGTCGATCGTCTGGCTGTGCGCAGCTACATCATGCCGTGGGACGGCGTGGTGATCCGCGAAGCCCTGTTGCGTGAACATTATCGCGGCGGGCAGAGCTTCTTCGTCGTCCCCCGCATCGCGGACCTGACCGAGATTGAAGAGTATCTGCGCACCGAAGTCCCCGAAATCAAGGCCATCGTCGCCCATGGCCAGATGAGCGCGACGCAGGTGGAAGAACGTATGTCGGCCTTTTACGACAAGCGCTACGACGTGTTGCTGTCCACCACCATCGTCGAAAGCGGGCTGGACATCCCCAGCGCCAACACGCTGATCATCCACCGCGCCGACCGTTTCGGCCTCGCCCAACTCTATCAGCTGCGCGGGCGCGTGGGCCGGTCCAAGACCCGCGCCTATGCCTATATGACGACGCCTGCCAACCGCATCATTACCGAGACAGCAGAGAAGCGTCTGAAAGTGCTGTCCGATCTCGACACGCTGGGAGCTGGCTTCCAGCTGGCCAGCCATGATCTCGACATTCGCGGCGCGGGCAATCTGGTCGGTGACGAACAGTCGGGCCATATCCGCGAAGTGGGCTTTGAACTCTACCAGTCGATGCTGGAGGAGGCGATCCTGGATGCCAAGGCGGGCGGCGCAGGTCTGGAACCGCGCAGCGACAGCTTCTCGCCCCAGATCAGCGTCGATGCGCCGATCATGATCCCCGACGATTATGTCCCCGATCTCGACCTGCGCATGGGTCTCTACCGCCGCCTGAACGAGGTGGAGGACCGGCAGGGTCTGGAATCCTTCGCCGCCGAACTGATCGACCGTTTCGGCAAGCTGCCCGCGCCGACGCAAAACCTGCTCAAGATCATCGAGATCAAGCAGAATTGCGTCAAAGCCAATATCGCCAAGATCGACGTCGGGCAAAAGGGCGCGCTGGTCAGCTTCTTCGAGGATCGCTTTCCCAATCCCGCGGGTCTGGTCGCCTATATCCAGCGACTCGACGGCGTGGCGCGGCTGCGCCCCGACAGCAAGGTCGTGGTCAATCGCAACTGGGCCGATTCCGCCGCTCGTCTGAACGGCGCGCTGCAATTGTCGAAAGGGCTGGCCAAAGCGGCAGGGTGATGCCTTGTCGTCTGCCGGGGGATGGCTTAGGCTGAGCCATCAACGGGGTGGGAGATGAAGATCATGGCTGTCGAACTGTTCGTGCTGGCCTGGAGCATGGTGCTGCTCCTGATCCACATCTTCGCCGCCGCCCATGTCAAAACGAAGCAATATGGCACCAACTGGAACATGGGCGCGCGCGATGAGACATTGCCGCCGCTCAACCCGGTGGCCGGTCGCCTGGCCCGCGCCCAGGCGAATTTTCAGGAAACCCTGCCGATCGCCATCGTCGCGCTGATCGGCGTCGTGGTGGCTGGCCGATCGAGCGACATGACCATGCTCGGCGCCCATATCTGGCTGGGCGCGCGCATCCTCTATCTGCCGGTCTATGCGCTGGGCATTCCCAAGATTCGCACGCTGATCTTCCTCGTCAGCCTGGTCGGACTGGGCATGGTGTTGTGGCCGTTGCTGAGCCTTTAGAATGTAATACCCGTTCGTCCTGAGTAGCCATTGAGCGAAGTCGGAGTCGCAGACGACCGTAGGTCAAATGGCATATCGAAGGACTAGGCGCTGCGCATAATGCTTCGATACGAGCCTTCGACAAGCTCAGTCTCTACTCAGCACGAACGGATGTTAGGCAAACTAAGGGCATTGCACTTCAGCCCGCCAGCACCAGCGCGACCAGATCGGCGGACGATACGCCCGCCGATCGCAGGAAACCCTGATAATAATCGCATCCCTCACGCGCCAGCAAATCAAGCTGCTGCTGCGTCTCCACTCCTTCCGCCACGACCTTCAGGCCCAGCGACTTGGCCATGTGGATGACCCCGCGCACGACGATGCGGTCGCGCGCAGTCCCGGCAATATCCTGCGCCAGCCCGCTGTCGATCTTGAGATAGTCGAGCGGCAGACTCTTGAGATAGGCGAGGCTGGAATAGCCCGTGCCGAAATCATCGATCGCAACCGCCAGCCCCTCCGACCGGAGCGCAGTCAGAAGCGCGGCGGCGGCATCGACATCCTCGATCAGCCCGCTTTCAGTGATCTCCACCGTAAGCCTTGACCGAGGAAAGCCGCTGCTGTCCACGATCGCCAGCAACCCGCTCATGAAACCGGGCTGGGCAATGTCCGCAGCCGTCACATTGATCGACAGCCGCAGCGCCGACAGCGCGCGTGGCCATGCCGCTGCCTGCCGCAACGCCTCCACCTGAATATGCGCCGACAGCGGCAGCATATAGTCGGACCGTTCGGCGGTGGCGAACAATATGCCCGCCCCCAGCGGCCCATATTGCGGATGGTTCCAGCGCGCCAGCGCCTCGACGCCGCTGATGATTTCCGAATCCACCGGATATTGCGGCTGGAACACGATGCCGATCTCGCCCCGGTCGAGCGCCAGCCGCAGGTCGGTTTCCAACTGGTCGGGATCGACCTGACGACTGTGGCGATCGGTAGACAGGATGCGAATGCCCTCTCCGCCCGCCTGCCGCGCATCGGCCAGCGCGGTGCCGGCACGACGCAGCAAATGGGTCGCGTCATCTTCGGGGCGAGCTTGGGCTATGCCGCAACGGGCGATCAGGCGGATAAGGTGATCGCCCGCGCTGAAAGGGCGACCGATCGCCGCGATCAATTGCCGCGCCAGGAAGGTCGCGCGGTCGCTGCCCGCCACTTCGCCGGTCAGGCCGACCAGAAATTCGGTGCCGGTGATCCGTGCGACCATTGCGCCGGGCGCAACATCGTCGACCATCCGCTCGATCCGTCTGGCGATGCGCCCCAGCAGCGCGTCGCCGACGACCTGGCCATAGGCCGCGTTCATCCGCTCGAACTGGCTGATCGACAGCAATATGGCGGTAGTCGCCAGCCCGGTCCGCCGGTCGAGCCAGTCCAACGCCGCCTGCCGCGATCGCAGCCCTGTCAGATAATCGCGGCTCGCCAGATCGCGCTCCTGCGCGTCCGACAGCCACTCGACATCGGCCGCGACCACGCCATCCTCGATCCGCAGATGATGGACCAGCCGGTTGCCGGGTCGGTCAGGCAAATCATGCGCCAGCGCGGCGGGACGCCCCGCCCGCATCATCGCCCGCAGCGCCGTCAGCACCGCGCGCCGCTCCGCCCGTGGCAGGCGGCGGATCAGCGCCGCAGGATGAACCCGCGCCATCGGCAGATCGAGATGACGGGCGAGACTTTCGCTCAGTCGCAGCAGCGAATCGCTGCGCCCCAATTCCCAGTAGAGCGCGTCGCCGCGCCGGATTCGCTGGGCGCGCTGGCTGTGCGATGCGCCGCCGCCCAATCGCTCCACAAGCCGCTGCGCCGATGCCAGAGCCGCGCGCAACGACGCCTCGCTATAGGGTGCGGTCAGAAAATGGGTCGCCCCGGCATCCAGCAAATCGGGAATGATCGCTTCATCCGCCTGATCGACCAGCACGATCAGCGCGCCGCCGCCTGCCTCCATCGCCGGGACCAGCGGGGCCAACAGCTTCGCTTCCCCGCCACCCGCGCGCATATCGACCAGCGCGACCTGCGCCTCGCTGCGCAGATAGCGCTGCGGCGCCTCCCGCGCGCGGCGCGCACCAATCGCGCGCCAGCCAGCCGCCTGCGCGGCATGGCACAGCCCGTCCCGGTCGCCGGGCGACAGGATGAAGAGGCTGCGCTGTCCGTCTGCGGCCTGATCCGCGATCACTGATATGGTCCCCTGGGCGCGCGCATCCTGCCGCCTTAGCATCAACGGGTTACCGACGTCTTGCCTATCCCGCAACCGGGGTGCTTGCGCGGGGCAGGTCCATCCCCTAGCTAGGGACCATGGCCATGGCGGAACCCTCACGCACACAAATGACCGACGGCCTTGGCCGCCGGATCAGCTATTTGCGCATATCCGTCACGGACCGCTGCGACCTGCGCTGCCGCTATTGCATGGCGGAAAAGATGCAATTCCTGCCCAAAAATCAGGTGCTGACGCTGGAGGAGATCGCGCTGCTGGCCGACCTGTTCGTCGCGCGCGGCATCAACAAGATACGCCTGACCGGCGGCGAACCGCTGGTGCGCCGCGACATTGGCGATCTGGTGCGCCGGATCGGGCGGCATCTGGGCAATGGGCTGGACGAACTGACGCTGACGACCAATGGCACCCGTTTGATCAATCATGCCGATATGCTGGCCGATGCGGGCGTGCGCCGGATCAACGTAAGCCTCGACAGCCTGGACCCGGTACGTTTTGCCCATATCACGCGCGGCGGCGACATACAGGCGGTATTTGGCGGGCTGAAAGCCGCGCAGGCGGCGGGGCTGGCGATCAAGATCAACATGGTGGCGCTCAAGGGTGTCAATGACGATGAAATCCTGCCGATGCTGCGCTGGTGCGATGCGGAAGGCCTGGACCTGACACTGATCGAAACGATGCCATTGGGCGAAACGGGCGAGGATCGGACCGATCATTATCTGCCGCTAAGCCAGGTGGCCGACGATATCCGCGCGCATTACGCGCTTACGCCTGTGTCCGACCGCACCGGTGGCCCCGCACGCTATCACAGCGTTGCGGGAATGACGGCGCGGCTCGGCCTCATTACCCCGCTCACCAATAATTTCTGCGCCGATTGCAACCGCATCCGCATGACCTGTGAAGGCAAGATTTTCATGTGTCTGGGCCATGAGGACCATGTCGATTTCAAAGCCGCGCTGCGTGAAGGCGGCCTGCCAGCCGTCGAACCGCTGATCGACCGCGCCCTGCGTTTGAAGCCCGCTCGCCACGACTTCCGCATCGGCGCGGGTGAAACCGCGCCTGCAACCCGTCGTCATATGAGCGTCACCGGCGGATGAGCGGCGAGATTCGGCGCGCGCTGGTCGTGTCCCCTACCCAGGCAGCCAAGGCCGCCGAGGAGCGCCTGCGCGCCACCTACGACTTCGTGCCGGTCGATCAGGCCGAAATGATCATCGCGCTGGGCGGCGATGGCTATATGCTCCAGACGCTCCATTCGATGCTGGAAGCGCGGCGGATCGTCCCGGTGTTCGGCATGAACCTGGGCACGGTCGGCTTCCTGATGAACGAATGGCGGCTGGAGCGGCTGGAACAGCGGCTGGAAGCGGCCAAGATGTTCAAGGTCAATCCGCTGCGCATGATCGTCGATACGGTCGATGGCGAGCGTTTCTCCATCCCTGCCATCAACGAAGTGTCGCTGCTGCGCGAAACCCGCCAGACCGCCAAGCTGGAGGTGCAGGTCAATGGCCGCGTCGTCCTGCCCGAACTGGTGTGCGACGGCGTGCTGGTGGCGACGCCAGCCGGGTCCACCGCCTATAATCTGTCGGCCCATGGCCCCATATTGCCGTTGGGATCGGCGCTGGTCGCATTGACCCCGATCAGCCCGTTCCGCCCGCGTCGCTGGCGTGGCGCGATCCTGCCGGAAAACACCGTCATCCGCTTCACGGTGCTTGATCCGGTCAAGCGCCCGGTCAGCGCCGTGGCCGACCAGCGCGAAGTCCGCGACGTCGCCCAGGTGGAAATCAAGATCGACCGCGCGACCCCGCTAACCTTGTTGTTCGACCCGGAACATACGCTGGACGACCGCATCGCGGCCGAACAATTCATCGCCTGAACGGGGGCTTTAACGGGGCCAAAGCCCGGCCTGACGGGGACCCAAAAAAATCATCAGATTAGCGCTTGCCAATTCTTAAAAGCCGCTGCTATAGGCGCGGCCTGCCCGGCGGAAGTCGGGCTGCTCCCCGATAGCTCAGCGGTAGAGCATTCGACTGTTAATCGAATGGCCGTAGGTTCGAATCCTACTCGGGGAGCCAACATCGCTTCTCTGGCGAGATCAGCCAGTGTCAGAAACCTTGCAAATCCGTGGATTTAACTACAGTCACCGTCTCAGGCGGTATCACTGTAGAACACCGCAGCGCCCCTTTTGCGGGGGCACAACGGGGGGCATCATTTGCTGACGGATGTGCGGTGCCGGAACGCCAAGGGGAAGGACAAGCCCTACAAGCTGGCGGATGCTCATGGCCTATATCTGTACGTCATGCCATCCGGCACGCGATCATGGCGCCTCAAATACCGATTTGGGGGCAAGGAACACCGGCTGACATTCGGCACCTATCCCGACGTCTCGGTCACACAGGCGCGGGAATCGCGCGAACATGCCCGCAAGCTGCTGCGCGAGGGCATCAATCCGAAAGTCGATCGAAAGCAGCAGGCAGCGGTGGCGGCAATCGCCAGCGGCAATACGTTCGAAGCGATCGCGCGACAATGGCACGCGCAGCAGGAGAAGATCCGCGCGGCGCGCTACGCGGGTCAGATCCTCGATCGGCTATCGGCCGACGTCTTTCCGGCGATCGGCACCTTGCCCGTTTCCGCAATCACACCAGCTTTAGTGCTGACCGTGGTACGCGCGATCGAAGCCCGCGGCGCAATCGAAATGGCGCATCGGGTGCGTCAGCATATCTCATCGGTCTTTGTGTATGCGATCGGCGCTGGCTGGGCGGAGACCAATCCGGCCGCCATCATCCAGCCGGTACTGGAACCCCGACGCAAATCCCTGCGACCGGCGGTGCTGAAGCTGGATCAAGCACGCAAGGTGCTGCGCGACGTCGAGCAGCTCGACGGCACATATCTCGTGACGAAGCTGGCTTCCCGCCTGTTGGCGCTGACCGTCGTGCGTCCCGGCGTGCTGCGCCTGGCCGACCCCAAGGAGTTCGAGGATCTGGACGGCCCGGCCCCGATCTGGCGCATACCGGTCTCGAAAATGAAGCTGACGCGCGAACGCAAACAGGATGCGAGCTTCGAATTCATAGTGCCGCTCAGCCGGCAGGCGGTCGAAACGGTGAAGGCGGCGATGGAATGGGCAGGCACGAAGCCGCTGCTCTTCCCCAGCATTCGCAACTCGCGGCAACCGATCACGGACAGTACAATCAGCAAGCTCTATCGAACGGCCGGATACGCAGGCAAACATGTGCCGCACGGTTGGCGGGCTACCTTCTCCACAATCATGAACGAACTGGCCGGCCGGGAGAATCGAGTCGGCGATCGGGAAGTCATCGACCTCATGCTGGCGCATATTCAGGAAGGCGTCGAAGCAGCGTACAATCGGGCGGCCTATATGCCCCGCCGCCGCGAACTTGCGCAGGAATGGGCGGACATGCTGATGAAGGGTATGCCTTCCGCACGATCGTTGCTGGACGCCAAGATCGGCTGACCATCTGGGCGGTGGCCGCATGAGCGCCCCGTCCGACGCACGCGCGATCGCGCACCAGACCCGCAAAATATTGAAGAGTGCCGGAGCGGCCCTTGGAGGCAAGAAGCGCGGGCATGATCCCGTGCACCGCCACAGCTATGACGTCGATAGTCGACAGGCGGATGTATTCCGGCCGATCGCCGATGGCACAGTTGCTGGAGGCCTGGCCTGGGCGGACGATTACCTGCGCTTGGCAAAGGAGTATGACGTCATCCACAAGAAGAAGGGTGAGCGCAGTCCATTGATGGCAAACGGCATCCGCGTCCTGGAAGCGCTGCTGCGACAGTTCCTGGACTTCAAGACCGGCACGCTCGATCCGGCCATCACCGCGGTTATGAAGGTGACGGCGCTATCGAAGAATGCGGTGGTCGACGCGCTGCGTCGCCTGAAGGAGCATGGTTTCCTGGACTGGGTCCGGCGAAGCGAGAAAACGACCAACGTCGGGGAAGCCGGGCCACAGCGCCAGCAGGCAACCAACGCCTACCACTTCGACATAGGCCGACTGGGCAAGGCGCTGGGGGATGCAGGCAAGGCCGTCCGCGCGCGCTTCCTGAACCTGCGTGAGGCCCGCCGCCGCCGTGCGGCCCAAACCCCCAAGGCCGCCGCCCCTGCCCCTGTGGCAGCCCCAGAACCCGCCAAACCGGCCGACGCTGCCATGGAGGCGATCCTCAAACGGATCGAAGCCGGGGTAGAGGCGCGAGTTTAGAAATGGTGATGTTCACCCACACAGGGGTTTAAGAGGATAAGGTCAGCCTACGGCTGGCGCTATTTGAGGCTCTCCCGACGCACCCCCGCATGCTCGACAACACCCACGGCGTATTTCCGCGCCGTAGGGGACGGGGAGGCTGTGGCCTCCCCGCTTGGCTCCCCAGGGGGCCAAGAGGTTAGGATCGCCCTTTTACGCCCAGGGCAGCGTGGGCGGCACCGTCCAGAGCGAAGTTGGTGATGATCAGCTCACCCGCACGCTTCGCGCCACCGGATGTCGCGGTCGATATCGAATAGGTCGTTTCCACCTCGGCCAGGTCGAAGGCGGCAAAGGCAGCGCGCACCCCCGGCGTATCGTTGATCGAGACAATGAATTTGCCCGCGATCCCGCCGAGCAATGCCGCCAGCCGGTCGAAATCGGCGCGATCAAATACGCCGGCGCCATAGTCCGTTTCGCAATTCCAATATGGCGGGTCGAGATAGAACAGTATGCCCGGCCGGTCATAGCGCCGTATGAAGTCGGCATAGGGCAGCTGCTCGATGACGACCGGCTGAAGCCGGTCGCGGATCGCCACCAGCGTTGCGCGCAGCCGCGCGAGATTGAAGCGCGCCGGCGACCGGCTATCCACGCCGAAGTTACGGATGGCGACCTTGCCACCAAAGGCAAGCCGCTGGAGATACAGGAAACGCGCTGCGCGTTCGATATCGGTGAGCGCCGCGGGATCCATTGCGCGCAGGCGCTCGAACTCTGCCCGGCTGGCCAGCAGCCATTCCATCTCATCGACGAAGGCCTGATAATGGCGGCGCACCACCCGAAATAGGGTCGTTACGTCGCCCGATATGTCGTTGATATATTCCGCGCGTGGACGCGCAGCGCGCCGGAAGAAAATACCACCCATGCCGACAAACGGCTCGGCATAACCGTCATGGTCGACGGCCTGGATGATCGCGCAGATCCGTTTGGCCAGATTGCGCTTGCCGCCGATGTATCCGGCGGCGGGATTGATGGGGGTGATGTTCTCAAGCGTCATGGCGGAGCCTTCCGGTGGCCGCTCGATCGGCGGTCGGGTATGGGCTCGCAGGCCTCAGACAATTGAATGCGCCGCAGCGGCGGCACTTGATCTCGATGACGCCGGCGATCGCGCCGGGCTCGGATTTGAAAAGCAGGGCGCGGCAGGACGCGCATTTATTCGATACGCAGGCAGAATCATTTGACGAATGCATGAAGGTTCGCTCCAACGCCCGCGCCCGTATGCGCGGGTGCGGGGCGGCCAGTCGGCCAGCTGTGTCGTGGCGAGCTCTATTCTCGTCGGTCTATTGGGTTGCACCCCGATAGCCCCCGCTCCCGACGCTCGTCAGCGTCGGGACGAAGGAAGCCCATTAAATCATGGGATAAGCATCGCACCCCAGCGATCGAACAGGCTGCGGCGCTGGTCCAGCATCTCCGACCGGTTATAGGCGCGCTCGACCTTGCTGCGATCCGCCGGCAAATGCGCCAGCGCCATGTCGATCGCGCTGCGCTCCAGCGGGAACTGCTCATTGAGGATCGTGGAGAATGTTGCCCGCCAACCGTGCGGCACATGGCGATCGGCAAAGCCCGCCCGCTTGTAGAGCGCGCCGATCGCGGCCGGATGGATTGGGAAGACCATATCGCCGCCGTTAGCAAAATGGTCTCGCGCCTGGCGCAGCACTTCCACCGCCTGGCGCGACAGCGGCACCAGGTGATCATGCGCCGCATCGCCCTTCTTGGCCCGCGCGATCTTCATCCGCGCGGCTGGAATGCGCCACAACGGTGCTTCGCCGTCCAGCTGCTCGAACTCGCTCCAGCACGCGCCCAGCAGCGCGCCCATCCGCACCGCGGTCAGCGCCAGGAATCGCGACGCCAGCCGCACGATCGGCAGGCCACCCGCGCGATCGCACGCGAGGAGCAAAGCGCGGGCATCGTTGATCGCCACCAGCGCCGGCTGGCGGCGCGGTGGCGGTGAAGGGCGCAGCGCCTTGCCGACGACGGCCGCCGGATCATGATCGACCAAGCCCTCGGCAATGGCGAAGGCGAACACGGCCGAAATCCGCTGACGGATCCGCCGCGCTGTCTCGATCGACCCGCGCGCCTCGACCTCGCGCAACACCTGCAGCACCGCAGGCGCGCCGATCGCGCCGATCGGCAGCGGCCCGATATCCGAAAACACGTTGCTCTCCAGCGATCCGATCACATCGTCGGCGTGGCGATCCGTCCAGCGATCGCGCTGATGCGCGTGCCATTCGCGCGCCACCGATTCGAACGTGCGAATTTGCACATGCAAATTTGCACGGGACGATGGATCGACGCCCTGGGCGATCAAGCCCCGCGCCTCCTCGGCATTGGTCCTTGCATCGACCAGCTGCACGTCGGGCCATTGGCCGAGGCTCAGCAGCTTTTCCCGCCCGCCGATTCGATAGCGCATGCGCCAGGCGCGAAGCCCGGTCGGCGCGACGAACAGAAACAAGCCCCGCTCATCGAACATCTTATAGGCGCGCGAACGCGGCCGCGCGGCTTTCACCGCGGCGTTGGAAAGTGGCACTATGGAAATACCTCTAGACTTACCGAATGAAGCGCCCGAAGTTCTGGACGCCAACAGGAGACGAAAATGTCAGACTACGTTCGCTTAAAGAGTAAAGCTGGGCCAATTATTGCGGTGAACCCCGACCAGGTTCGTACCGTGGTGCAGCGCCCTACCCACACGGAGATCGTGTTCGACCAGAATTACCGGGAATTGATAGATGGAACGCTTGATGACGTTCTTGGCAAGCTACTGAGAGCAAAGTAGGGTCAGAGCTATTGGCGGTCAGTGGAGATCGCGCTCCATCTCAGCATAATGAAGGTGTCTCTCGCGGTCTCCCAGAGGCGTTCCCCAGAGAGGTAAAAGAATGAACTGGCATGCACGCACAAATTTTAGCGAAATCGCGCCGGGAGTAAGCCTGTGCATTTATATGAACGGTCAAATTGGAGGCGATCCGGAGCCTGCCTTTTCCGGTGAACACCCAATCAGCATCGAGGTTGGGCGAACTTGGATAGAAGCCAAGGTCGAAGATGCCAGCGGCTCAGCGGCGACCTTAGTGATGCCGGATGGAGTAAAGTATCAGATCACGCCTTGCCGTGAAGATGAGCGCTCGTCTGGAATCACGACTGGAACTATGTGGAGCAGAGACTGGCTGGTTCGCGGTCAAATCGCGCATGTCATATGATCATCGACGGACAACCCCTCCGTCGCCGCAATAGCCAAAGTGGCTCAAATGCGTCGTTCTGGCACTATTACCATACATAGTGATACCCCACGCAATACCCCAACTTTCGGGGTGAGCGATGCATCAACGGTCATAGCGGTATCCATGGGATGGACTGCTGGAGTATGGCCGAATAATAGGCCGATCCGTCCGCGTGTCCCAACGGCGCGGGATGCAGCAGATCGCCGTTGAACTGAGCCGGGTTCGCAATTCTTCCCGGCTCTCCAGGTATCGAAAAAACGCTGTTGACGTCGTAATAGCCAGCTACGTTCGCAACACCGCCCGCCTTCACAAGGCCAACAAAGTCAGAGATGCGCTGCTGGGTCGTGGTCAGCGCACCGACATTTGCGCCGCGCGGCAGGGGGAGCGCGATAAGAACACGGCACGGGATTATGCCGCCGTTCGGCCCGGCTTCATACGCTGCGATGTAATCCGCCGCCTCGGCCTCGGCGAGCACCCTCATCTGCTCAACGGTCTTGTTACCGGCGCTGGTGTCAAAATCGTTGGTAAAGGGCTGGAGGATGAACGTGTTGAAGAACGGGTATTTCTGTCGCCGCGCAGTGTTGCTCGCGCGATACACGGCCAACTGTGCCGCTGGCCTTCCCATCATGATCAGTGGGGTTTCGATGCCCGTTGCCAGTGCCGCCGCCCGAAAGCCGCGCCGCAGCATACCGCCGCCCTCAGCAGTGCGACCTTCGGCCCCGATCAACCCGCCATCACCCAGGGCAGAGTCGGTATTGTTATAGTAGATGCTGTCGGTCAGCGCGCCGAATGTGTAGGTCGGATGCTCCCCATAGGCGAGCCATATCCCGCCCTCCAATGAGCCTGCCGACAGGCTCGATGGATTGGCAGTCCCAAGCACGCTGGCCGCAGACCCGTCGTCGGCCCTGCGCCCGACGCCGGGCGGCAATGTGCCTGCCGCGTAGGGGATGGTCTGCACGGATTGCTGGCCCGATGTCAGCACCCGCTCTTTTTGCAGATCGAGAACATCGCCAGCCGACAACGAAAGGCCTGTGATCTCTGCCACCAGCGTCGCGCCGGAGCCATTTGGAACGACCACCGGGGCGGGAGATATCCCCAACAAAGTCGAACCGCGCAGAGCGGCCGCACGGGTCGGAATGTCATTGCCGACGCCGATCTCCAGCCCGCCCGAACCGCCGACATAATAGGCCTGGCCGTAGCATCGCAGCGCCGTGACATTGTTGGCGGCCAACTTGGCTCTCTGCGTCGTCAGGGCACGAACGGTGATGCTGTTGGTAGCCTGCGGGCCGATGCCGGTGTCGTTGTACTGGCCAATGATCTGCCACGACTTGACTCGGACCGGCGGGCCACCACCCGGCAGCCGCCTGCTCTTATCAAAGCCGAAGCCGCTGCCGAACGTCCTCACGCGGTTATTACCGCAATCTTCTCGGCCGCACCGGTCGCGACGAACGATCGCGAACTGCCGGCGGGTAGAAAATGGGCATCGCCGTCCGCAGCGTCCGGCGCGGTGGCGAACTTGACCCAGACGGCCGTGTCGGTCGCGACATGCCAGAAATCACCCTCGGCCGCATTCGCCATGATCGTGCTCACCTGGCTGGTACCGCTGGGCACGAACTTCTGCTTGCGGGCCGGCTGCGAGGATTCGACGGCCATGGTCGAACCGGTGCTGGCGCGCGCGGTGACGGGGCCACAGGTCACATGCGTGATCGCCATTAAGCGTCTCCCTCGGCGTCCGGACTCGCGGCAGCGTCAGCGGCTTTGGCCTGCTTGCCCTTAACCTCCCGCACGACGGATTTGCCCAGGCGGAACAGGAACAAACCGGCCTCCAGGGCCAGGCTAATGCTTGTGAGCTTGCCGCCCAGTTTCTCGATCTTCATATGCATTTCTCCATGGAAACATTGCCGATGCGGTGGTTGACCCAGCCCTTGCGGAAGACCTTGAGCCTTGGATTTGCACGGATCAGCCGGTCATATTCGGCCAGCTGTTTGGCATCGAGGCGGGGCAGCATCGCCTGGCACATCAATGTGCGCTGGCAGCGTGCGTAGCCCGCGATGGTGGCAGGCCCGACCTGGCCGTCCACCTTCAGCTTTAGCGCTGGGCAAATCTCGTTGAGCGACTGCTGGAAAAAGCGCGACGGCCGCGCCGGTCCCATGTTGACCGACGTATCGAAAAGCTCGGCCGTAACCGCCGGGTCGAGCGCGATCAGCGGCACATAGCCCGGCTTCACCAGGTAGGACTGATAATAGATGCTGACGGCTACGGAATGCGGCAACGTCTTCATCGGATCGGTGTAGCCATGCTCGACGGCCACACGCTTCGTGATCCCTTTGTTCGTTTCCCCGCCCGGATCATTGGGATGGTTCACATATCCTCCCTCGATCGCGATCGTCGGCTCGATGATCTCGATCGCGGCAGGCGAAATAAGGGCGAGCGCTGCGGCGGATGCCGCAACGACGATCTTCATCTTGCTCATGTTGATTTCAGTCCTTTCGACCGAACCAGCGCTGGACAGTCTCCGTTTCCCACACGCGAATACACATCCAGACGAAGGTCATGAGGGACGCGAGAGATGGGAGGATATTGGCAAGCGTGCCGATCAGCACACCGAACGACAGGCCATCTGCGATATGCTTGACCGCTCCATGTTCTAGGTCGTGCATGGATGTCTCCGTCAGATTACGATAATGGCTTGTTGGGATTGCGGACATGGCCGCTGAGTTTGTCGCTCATGCTTTCAGCGTCGCGGCGGGGGTGTAGGTGTCACCATGCCAGCGACCGCCGACGCCGCAATTCTGCTGCCAGAGGCGGCGGTTGAGATAGCTCGCTTCATCATAGCCCAGGCCCGATACGGTCAGGTCCTCCAGCACGAAGCGCCGAAAAATCCATGACGCCGCCTTGTTCTGCGCCACCGACGACCATGCACCATAGGCACCCCAAAGAGCGAGGAAGTTTTCAAGATCGGCGGCAGTGCTTGGAGCGCTGTTGGTCCAGCGAAAGCTGCTTCCATCGCGGTAGAATTCCGCGCCCTCGGTGTTCGGGTTCGCCGGGTCGTTCAAAGCGCCATATTCGGCACCACCATTCACGCCCATCTCGGTCCCGGCATCGTCACCGGACGTGAACAGCATTTGATAGTTGATCGATGAGCCGACTTCATTGAACAGTCCCGCCAGCGGGAGGGCATTGCCGGATGAGTAGAGGGCTTTCCGCGTTGTCCGACCCTCGATCGACATGAAGTATCGGTGCGACGGGTTCGCGAAAACATAGGATTTGATGGCGTCTGCCGCCTCGATTCGGGCATTGCGCCCCGCACTCATCCCGGATCGGGAACAGGCCCCATGCAGGCCGCCCTTGGCCGTGCGCTCAAAAGCGATGTCCGCCGCCTCAAAGCTCGAAACGATCCGGCAGTCCATATCCTCTTCATCGCCGCCAGTCAGCAACGACGCCTGATAGGACGCGATGTTCCTGAGAGTGAAGACCGACCCTTCCACCGGGACATCGGTGTCATCGTCGGGATAGTTTTGCGAGTGCGCCATATCGAGCAGGATCAACGTGCCGGCGCGAAGCTGTGAATCGCGGATGCCCTCCAGGACGTTGCCGACGTCGCCAAAGGGAAAGACCTCTTTGCTCTGGTTGAAGATGCCCATGGATCAATACCTTTTCGAGCGGAAGCGGCGGAAAACGAGCTGCGCGATAACCGCAGCCCAGAATGTGTTGGGGTGCAGCCCGTCGGTGCGCAGCGATGTCGGAATGATGCCTGCGGCTATGTCGACGGCATCCTGCGCGGCATAGGTCGCTTTATGGGTCGGCCACGCGGCCAAGCCGCCGCTGTAGAATGGCGCGAAATAGCCTTGGCCATGCAGGATATCGAGATCACGGATCGCGTTAGCTAGGCTGTATCGCTGCACGTCGATGAAGTCGTCGCCATAGGTGAAGGCCAGATCGTCCAGCGCAGCGTAGAGAGCCGTATTGCGGGCAGTGCCATTGGACTCGTCCGCATATCCGCTGGGCGAACCATCCGGATTTTCGGTCGATGCGTTCGTGAAGCCGAGGATGATGCCGCCCAGCGAAACATCGAGGTTCGCGGTCTGCATCCGGCGCATCGCGTCAATTTCCTGGCGGATGATAGCGAGATCGAAATTGGCCGTGTTGCGACCCGCCGCGATGATGACATTCGTCTTGCGATGAAAGAAGCCATCGGTGCGCGCCGCCGAGTTCGCCGGGATCGCAATGGCCGATCCCGGCGTCTCACGATGCCAGGTGTAGCTTCCGTCGCTGTTGCGCTGGAGCGTCCCCCAGACACCCGGATTGATGGCGAGGCGGCAAATCTGGGGACCGCCCACAAGCGGAGGCTCCGTGGTCGCAGTGATGATCTGCGGCGTCAGGTTCGTGACCGTGACCGAACCGCTGGCCGGGATGGTATTGCCCGCCAGCGTGACGAGAATGGACCGTGCGCCCAAACGCCCGGCGATCTGCGACGCGTCCTGACCGCCTGATCCGAACGGCTCCGCTACATAGCGGTTGTCGCCCCCCGCCGCCATCATGTCGCGGAAATGCTGCCACCACTGATAGTTGGGGCCGACGCCCTGGACAAAGCTGTCGCCGAAAATCTGGATGATGGGGTAGGGCGGCGCAGGTTGCGGTGTCTCGCCCCATGTCCCATCCAGGCGAAGGCCGGCACCAAGACGGCGGCTCGCATCGCCCACCGCATAGAGAAAGCCGCTTTCGGGAGGAAGGGTCGCTGCCGCATATTCGTCGCCAGCGAGCGCGGATAGCGGGGCGGTGTATACCAGCGCATCGTTGATCTCAGCCGCGTCCAGGCTGTTCAGCTTGGCCTTGTCAGTGGCGGACATTTGGCCGGCCGTCGATTCCGAAGCGGGCGAGAGGGCGGCGGCAAGGTCGGCGGACTGCTCCGTAGTCAATCCTGGCCCGCGAAGCCCGCGAACCTCCCCGCTGAAATATTGGAAACTCATGCCTGCGTTACCCCCGGCTCAAGAAGGAAATTGCCCAGCGCGAGCTTGTCCTGCTCGTTATCGGCATATGTGATGATGATGTCGTAGGCGTAGGCGTCTGCCTCGCCCGGCTCAGGCTGGTTGAGGCCGGTAGGGAACGCCACCAGCGACGCGACACTGATAAACGGCGAGAGGCGCAGGCAGCGCCGGGTTTCCGTACCAGAAGCCGCAATGTCCTCAAACGCGACAGGCGAAACTGTCACGATCGCAGGATCCGGCGCGCCCGGATACAGGCGCACCTGCATCTTGATTTCTGCGCCGTCCAGCGGCAGTTCGTCGCCCGAATAGAACAGGTCTATGGTCGGCGACCACGCGATGTTGCGTGACGCCGCGAGGTCCATTTTCGCGGTCATGGTGTCTCCAGTGGAGAGAGGATTAAGGAATGTCGCCGCCGCCGGGAGGCGCGCCACCGGTGCCACCTGTGGAACCACCACCCGCTGCAGCTGTCGTGATCGACCCGACGAAATGGCGGACGGGATGATCTTGCGAAAGATAGGCGTCTGCGGTGGTGGTGGTGGCCATGAATGAAGGCGTTGTGTCGGAACGATCAGCGTCATCGTAATAAAGATGATAGGTCGTTGCATTGGCGAGGGCAGTGAGGGTGGCCCCCGTGATCGCAACGTCGCGATCGGTATAGCGCCGGGTGTGGCTGCTGATCGCGATATTGGCAGACGTCCCGCCCACGTCGCTGGACGTGATCGAAAGCCCTACAGGATAGCTGTTCTGGATCAGCAACTGTTCGTTGGTTGGATCGATGATCGCGCTGGAGATGTCATCGCGATCTTCCGGGGTCACAAGATCGGGCGGTGGCGGCGCAGTGCCGGTCAGGGCCAGCACGGTCGCGTGCTTGCCCGGCGTTTCCTCCATCAGGGTCAGCGTCACCACCATCGTTGCCGGGTCGATGCTGCGGTCCACAATCACGGCATCCACGCCGTCAAGGTCATGGTCCGGCAGTTGGAGCGTCAGCATATCGCCAGGCCCATATTTGCGCAGGCGCGGCTTGCAGGGCAGTTTCAGCGGGAAGCGTTCACGCCCGTTTACCAGCTCATAGCCCGCAAGCTGCGCGGCCTGATCCTTGCCCTGCACCAGATTATACTGGCGCTCCTCGTTCTTCTCCTCGCCATCCTCGGTCACATAGTCGGCGACCTGCACAAGGTCGGACGGGACATAATCCCACTTGTTCGCTTCCGACCGATATTTCGGGATGATCCCGTTGCGCCGCTCGCGCCAGGTCTGCATCGCCGTGATTTCGGCATCGTCATCGGCGAGGTCCGCGGGCGTGATCGTATCCAGCGATACGCGCGGCGCATTGATTTTCAGGCCCAGCTTGCCGCCGATGAACAGCGGCTCTGCGCCACCGGCCTGCAAAATGTCCTTCAGGTTCGCCCAGCGGTCGCCCGGCTCGAATATGACCCCGCCGACCTTCCAGCCATTGGCGTCGCAGACATTGGCCAGCGACACGAAATGTTCGACCATGATGCCGGCAACGGGCAGACCGACGCCGAAAACCTTGAAGCCATTTTGATAGCTGCCCAGCGCATATTTGAGCGCGTGCAGACCCGGACATTCCGACCATTCCCACGTTGCCGGATCATCGATCCGGTGATCGCCTTCACCACCCGGATAGGTGTCATCCAGACGCGGGTCATAGCATTTGACGCCCTTCCACACCGCGCCCTGGATGGGCACGCCGCTGGCATATCGCTTGGCATCCTTGTCGAATTTCAGGTTCCAAAGCACCGCGGCCTTGCCTGACAGTTTGTGCGCGCTGGTCCAGTTGGGCATCCCGGACCAGAACGGGGTCAGCGCAGTCTCGCTGGCCAGGCCCAGCCGGAAATCGCGATAGAGGTAGCTGGCATAATAGCCGGTCGCCGCAGTCCCGCTGAAGCTGACCGGCTGAAAATCGAGATACAGCCCTTCCAATTCCTCGACCGGCCCGGCGACGGAATAGACCATCACCATGCCGCGATAGGGATTCTTGACCTTCTTGAGCGTGGCGCCATAGCCGGTGTCGTGGCGCAAGACGCCGCCGAAATAAGTCCGCCCGATCAGATAGGGCGACAGCGCATCTGTCGCGATCGTGACACTATTGACGCTGCCCCTGGCGTTCGGCTTCTTCGCGGTGGCCTGCGCGCCGATGCTGGCAGCCGTCGCGGCAAGGCTGGCGTAGGTGGCGATCGATGTTGCGGTCGCTGTGATCGACGCCGCCGTGGCAGCGCCCGCGGCTGTTGATGCAGTGAAAAGGCCAGCGCCCGCCGCCGCGCCAACGCCGGTGGCAACCAGCGCCACCGCGCCCGCGATCATGGCGACGGTTTTGAGCGTCTTGCTCATACGCGCCACGCCCCCTTGATTGCTGTTACGACCAGCGGTTTCAGGCCAGCGGGGTCATCCATATGATAGCCCAGCCACTTGCCCCCCGCGTGGATCACGATGCTGTCGAAACCGTCGTCGCCCTCCAGCAGCGCGAGATCGCCTACCCATGCCGCAGCCGGAGCGATGCGGGGCAACAGGCTGTCCAGAAGCGCCGCCATGTCGCCAAAGCCTGCCTTTGCCAGCGCCCGCCGCGCACCGATTGGAGACTGAAAGGAAGGAATGGCCGGGGGTGTATGGCCCATGTTGCGCATGTGATGACGCGCCAGATGAATGCAGGTGACGCGGCGCTTCCAGTCAAAAGGTAGCGCCCGATATTTGGCGAGGGTCTGGCGCGTTGCCTCCGCGCGCCTGTCCAGGTCAGACAAGTTGGACATACTGATTTTGCATACGGTTGATCGCCGATCCCGCCGCAGCAAGCCCGCTCAGGCTGGCCGTTCCCTGCGCTTCGACACCCCATGCGACCGACACGCCAAGACCGGTAGCATTATCCTCCCCAAGTTCGCCGGGGTTCACCACCTTGTGAAAGCGCGGGTTGAGGCTGTTGCCTTCGTTGATCGAAAACAGGCGCTCGGCGGTGGATACGAAATCGATGTCCAGTTCGCGCTTGCCCTTGCCGATCCGCAGAACCGTCTGGTCGATCTGGCCGTCAAACATCAGGTCCGGGTCGCCAACGATAAGGCCGGTATCCGCGTCCACCTCGACAATCCAGAAGCGCGTGATCGACCCCTGCATCCCCGGCGCTGAAATATCCGCCGCCGCAGCTGTGGAAGCGGGCAGGAAGGTCAGCTTGAACGCTGGCACGCTGTCGCCCACGCCCTCGCTGAACGCCTCCATGGAGCCGATGACGCCAAAGTCGGGATCGCTACTCCGATAGGTATTGCCACCGACCGTGACGAAACCGCCGTCGCACAGACGAATGGTCCGCCCGTCGCGAAGCTGCATTTCCATGATTCCGCACAGCCAGATGCGGTCCATTATTTCAGCTTCAATCGCGCCACGACATTCCCATGCAGGCGACGTATTTTGAAAGCATCATCCTCAACGATCAGATTGCCATCATCGTCGTAAACATGGGCATCGATCCATCCGCGTGCGGTGTCGTATTCCACAACGTTGTTAATCTCGATTCCGTCGAAATAAACGATGACGCGGCCAAACATGTCGCCCGGCATCGTCTCGACTGAGAGGGCTTCCGGGGCTTTTACAGTAATCATTATTCCGCTTCCTCGACCGTGAACGTGAGGCTATCGACCAGTTGCCCGATCGCCAGCGTCCAGCTTATGTCGCCCTCGACCAGCCCTTCGATCGTCGGCGCGGCCAGTTCCACATGCGCGCCATCGGGGAAGGGGATGCGCAGGTTCGGGGTGACGGTCAGTTCCATGTCCCCGCTGGCGTCCGCGAGGGTCTGCGCCTTGACGTTGTGCAGATAGCCCTGCGTCGTTGCATCGCCATCATGGATGGTCAGCCAGAAGCCTTCCTTCGCGGCATAGTGCGGGGTGCCGCCGCGCAGCAGGATCGTGTTGCCCGACTGGTCGGCACCATCCACGACGAAGCTGCCCGGCGTCCCCTGATAGACCCCCTGCAACGGATATTCGACTTTCAAGCCTTCCGACTTCGCCGCCAGCAGCCGTGCCACCACGCGGCGCGCATCCTCGCCTGACCGCACCGGCAGCGTCATGGCGACCCGGTAGCGGTTGCCGCCACGGTCCAGCCGCAGAATCTTCGCGCCGGTGGCAGGGCGTATCGTGCCGCCAAAATCCAGCAGCGTGGGACTGGCGCTGTTGGGGACTGCGCCGACGGGAAGTGTGATCATGCGAGGCGGCGGCTATTCGAACGAGCGATGGCTTTTTGCGCGCCGATGGACCCGCCCGATGCGGCTTGGGCGGACATGGGGGCTGCGACGCCGGCTGCGCGCTGATCGACAACGACGTTGAAGTAGGGGGAGGGGACAACACGGATAGTCTGCGCCCTGCCGCCGTTGTCGTTCGCCCCATTGGCGTGAACATAACCGGACCGCGATGGCGTGAACATTTCCGGGCCGCGTTCGCCGACGATGTAGGACTTTCCGCCCGATACAGGGCCGCCGTTTGCGCGGAAGCCGGAAATCGCGGTGAAGTTGGCGAAGGAGCCGGCAAGGCCTTTACCCAGGATGCCGCTCTGCGCGATCTGCCCAAACGCATTGAAGGCGCTGGAAAGAATGTCTAGAACGCCGCCATTCTTGATCGACTGAGCCAGATTGGAAAGGGCGTTGATCGATTTGTTCGCCATGTCGACGAATGATTGGCCGGCGACTTCATTGGCCGCCTGAATATCCTTGGCCGCGATCTCGCCGGCGCGCATCACCGTCCACCATGCGTCATCCAGCGCGCCAGCAATGGGCACAACATCAGGCACGGACATTTCTGCGTCAGCCTGCTTCTGTGCGTCCGAAACACGGAAGCGCTGCTTCATCACCGCCGCATTCTTTGCATCTGGCGATAGCGTTGTGTCCGCTTCGAGCAGCGCCAGCTTTTCCAGTTCCTCGCGATAGGCCTTGGTCGCTGGGAACAACTCAGCGAGTATCCCGCCAATCCTTTGCTCCATCGCCTGGAATTTTTCGGCAACCGTCTGCGTCGCCTTGGTCGCCGGATCGACCATGACGGCGTCCATCCGGGCGAACTCCGCCGCCACACCATCGACGAGATCGGGGACATAGCTATGGCCCACGACCACGTCCCACAGCCATTTGAATTTGTCTGCGACCGTCTGAATGCCGGTCGTGATACCTTTCCATACAGCCGTGAGCTTGTCGATGAGCCAAGTCTTTACGCTCGTATAAAGCTGCTGGAGGATCGGAGCGATCTTGTCCCAATGCTTCCATGCGAGATAGACCGCGCCAACGGCTGCCGCCACTGCTGCCAAAGGAATCAGGATCGGCGACAAGGCCACAAGCAGAGAGCCGATGGCGGGCAGCACACCGGTCGTCAGTACGACTGCCAGCGTGCGGAGCGCAGTGAACACCGGCCCGAGCAGAGGCAACAGCTTGGCAAAAGCAGATACGATTGCGCCTAAACCAATCACGAACGGCCCGATCGCCGCCACAGCCGTGGCGACCACTGCCCCCCATTTCAGGACTTCCGGGTTCGTCTCGGACAATTGATCCACAAACTCGCCGAGCTTCGTCACAACCCCGGTGATCGCCTCCAGCACGCCCGACTGGGCAATCGTGATCGCCAGCGTTTCGGTCGCGCCCTTCAGCTGCTCCATCTGGCCGTTAAAGCCCTTAAGCCGCTGCGCCGATTGCGCCGCCGCATCCGTCTCAGCAATTTTGGCCTTGATCTGGTCTATGCCCTTCGCGCCCTGATCCATCAGGCCGATGGCCGTGCGCATCGCGTCGGAACCGAAAATCGTATTCAGGACGTTGGTTTTGGCCTCTTCCGACAGGCCACCCAGCTTCGTGCGCAACTCCTCGGCGATCTCGGCCATTGATCGCATATTGCCCTGCGCATCATAGAACGAGAGGCCATATTGCTGGATTGCATTCGCCGCCGCTGTCGATTTGCCGGGCAGGGCGAGCAGGAAAGTCTTGAAGCTGGTGCCAGCATCGGAGCCGGACGCAAACAACGACGAGGTAGCGGCGATTGTCGCGTTGAAATCTTTGAAATCCACGCCTACGCCGCCCGCAACACCACCCGCCTGCGCGATCGCCAGCGCATAATCGTTGAAGTCCAACTTCGACTGATTCACTGCGCCGGTGATCTGGTTGACCGCAGCGGGCAACTCACCCGCGCCGATCTTGAACTGCTGCATGACGTCGCTGATCGCCTTGGACGCAGGCGTCAGCTCCGACCCTGCGGCAGACGCCAGATTGACCGCAGCGGTCGCAGCACCGTCCAGTATCTGCCGCGCGGACAGGCCGTTTTTCGCCAGCTCGTCCATCGCGTCGGCTGCGTCGGTGGCACCGAACACGGTGTCCTTGCCCAGCTGCAGCGCCAGGTCGTTCATCGCCTTCATGTCGGCAGCGGTCGCCTGCGTCGAAATCGACACGCGATTCATCCCCGCCTCGAAATCGCCACCCATTTTGACGATTGCCGCACCAAAGCCGACGATCGGCGCGGTCAGCGCCACCGACATCGTCTTGCCGACGTCGGTAAAGCCCTTGGCCGTCTTGCCAATCGACTTCTGCGCCGCCTTCAGCTTCTTATCGGCAGCGTCCAGCCCTTCATCAAATGCCAGGCTGTCCATGCCCAGCACATATTTAAGGTAGCCCAGCACAGCGCCGCCGCTGTTCTTCGCCATGCTGACCTCCAACAAAAAAGGCGACCCGCAGGCAGCCTTGCTCAACTCTGATTTTTTGATATTAAGTAATTATGGTAGAAGTCAGCGATAACACGGCGAAACAGTCTCGCGGTCGCCCGCGCAACGATACGTCACCTGTGATGGTCCGCATGAGCACGACGGAAATCACTGCTATCGACAACTACCGCCGGTCCCAGCCTGATCTCCCAACCCGCCCAGAAGCTATCCGCCGTCTGGTAGAAAAGGCGCTTTCCACATGAACCGCCGTCTCTTTCTTTTCGCCATCTGTGCTGCCTTTGCGCAACCCGCAGAGGCAGCGCGAAAGCGTGGACGCCGCACCCGTTCTGGCCGCACCGTCTCTTCTCGCGCTTATGCGGGCGCGGGCAAATCCAGCAGCCTATATGGCAGTTGTGCCGATGCGCGTGCCGCGGGCACCGCACCACTGCGTGCCGGCGATCCCGGCTACTCGTCCAGGCTGGACCGGGACGGTGACGGGATCGCCTGCGAACGGTCCCGCTGACCTATTTGATGACACAATCTTTCATGAACGGCCTGCCAGCCACTTCCGAAACGTCGGTGCATATCGCCGTAATGGCATCGCCCTTGTTCAGACTGGCTGCTGCCTGTTTCAAACTCTCGCTGCTGGCCAGAGTGACCGGCATATATTCGTTGGGCGGAACCAGTGCCACCGATGGTTCATCGCCAAGGCCAAGGTTGATAGATTCGACCTTGCCGGTGATTCGCAAAACCTTCGCACCAAAATTCTGCTGCGCGCGCGCCTCATTATCCTGATAGGCGTTGAACAGTTCTTCCGCCGTCACCGCTATGGCCGCAGCTTCATCAACCGGTTTTGGCGGCGCTTTTTCGGGATTGCTGAACATCGCCAGTAAAAGGATGATGCCGACAAGTATCAGGCATCCCATGCCGCCCTCTTTTGCCAAGCTAGACTTTGCTTCTGCCACAAACCTGCCCCCCGGTATAGCGCGCCCAACGCAACGCCATGCCAGAGCGCACCATTGCGCAGCTCAGGTCACCCCCCTGCGCGGTGCGGCACCACGCCGCCGTGCGTCCGCCATGCCCGTCACCGACCGATCGGCAACGCAGCGGAGTGGATTTTACACGAATGTGACCGGTCGCCATCATGCCGATCGGCCTGCCCACCAGCATGACCAGCCGGTCGCGCGCTGCCGTGGCACTGGCCTTCGGGCACGGCTGATTGCGGCGGCAGCGACCATTCATCTCCCGCGCGGCAATGCCCGCAAGCCGGATTTTCGGTCCCTCCGCGCACCAGATCGGCCCGTCCCCGTCATAAACGGCGACAGGCGTGCAGGTGAAAACTAGGCCGGCGGCGACAATCTGGCTCATCAGGGCGATCATGATGCAGGGTTAGCACGTTCCACGCGCCTGATCTTCACATTCGCGCCCTTGCCCTCCAGCGCGGTGAACATCGCGATGACTGCTGCGTTGTCGTCCCGCTTGTCGCTGGCCCTCGCCAGATATTTCTGGAGCGGCTTGAGCCGCTTTTGGCGGGCCATCGCCTCGATCTGGTGCGCAGTCGTGATGATCCGCTCCTGATCGGCGCGGTCGCGACCCCGCATTACATTGCCGTAGGACCGGAATGTCTGCTTCCAGAACGACGCCGGGTCTAGGCCTTTCCCCGCCCAGTCCTCTTGGGCTTGGTCCCAGTCCCACGGCTCGCCTGCGCCTTTCCCTCCGCACTCGGATCGACTTTCGGCATCGCGCCCTGCAATGCTCTGGCTAGCGCAGCGCCAACTGCCTCCCCCTCGCCCAGCAGGCGGATCGCGTTTGAAACTGTGATCGCCGGATGCCGGTCGCGCAACGCGCCATAAAGCAATGCGCCAAGATGCTTGATGCGAGGCTGCCGCACGATCACGCCCGCCTCGTTGACTTGCGGCGAAACGGCGCGCAGAAGATCGTCTACCGACATGTTGGCTGCATCTTCGGCCTCGGCAAAGGCGTTGAAGTCGATGACCAGATGATAGGTTTCGCCGGATTTTCCGACGAAACTGCTTTCTCCGCGCAAGATGTTCGCCATTATGCCGGTGCCGCCTGCGTTGCTGCCGACGCTACACGGATGGAAATAGTCGCCTCCATCTTGCCGTCGGCGGATACCTCGCCGGGATCAACCATGTTGCATTTGCCGGTCGTGCTGATTTCCACTACGACGGTCCCGCTTTCCGGCACATGAAACTCGATAGCACGGACTTCCCGGCTGTCGCGCCAGGCCAGCAGCTTGGTGTGCGTATCGGACAAAGGCCTGAAATTCAGGACGACCTGCACTTCACCACCATTGATCAGGCTATCGATATATTCCCGGTAGCGATTGGCCGATTTGAGATGCGTCGATTCGACCTCCTCAAATTCCGGGTTCGGCAGCGTAAAGCTGACCACCTGCTTGGCTTCATATAGCGCTGACCCGTCGTTGAAGAAGAACGCCCCTCCCCAGCCTACGCTGGCTTCCTGTGTTTCTGCCATGTGCTAATCTCCTGCGTGCCAGATCGTGAAATCAATGGATTGTCGGTAAATGGTGGTGCCAGAAGCTAGATCCTCGCTCAGGTCGCGCGGCCCATCGACCCGCGCAGCACCGAAAATCTTGCCGCCGACGTTTGCCGGTAGCACCAGCGCGTCGATGCAGACTTTCGCCAGCGTCAGCGCGCCGGAATAGGTCGTCGCCCAGCAATCGCACTGCACCGTGGTCGCGCGCGCGCCATCAAAACCTTTGAGATGCTGGGGCCGGAGATCGGATATGATCTGTAGCGTTATGGCGTCCAGGCTCTGGCCCTGTGGTCGCTCCAGCCAGGCTATGCGCGATCCGACGATCGCCGCCACCGGGGCGGCTTCTATCAGGCGCTGGAGCAGGCCAAGGTGAAGATTCATTACCGACCCTTCGCGACTTTGCGCGCTGCCTTTTTCGCAGCACGAAGCACCGTCTTGTCCACTTCGGAACGCAACGCATCACCAAAGCCGACCAGCATTGCCTCCTTTTTCGCGGCCAGTGCTGGACGGGCAAAAGGCTGGGCAGCCTGGTGACTGTTTCCCACTTCCAACTGCATTGCTGCGACATCGTCGGCGATCACCGCGACATTCGGACGCCGGCGCTTGGTGCGCGCGCGCTGCACGCTGATTGACTGCTCCGTCTCACCGGTCAGCTTGGCCACACGATTCTTCATTTCATCGCGCAAAATGCCAGCCGGCACTGTCAGCGATCGCCCGCCCACGCCTTGTGCCGCAGCCTTCTTCATGTTGCTCAGCTGGCGTGACGCTTCCGAAAAGCCTTCGATCCGCGAAAACCTGTTCGCGCTCACTCCGCCACCCGCGTCGCCGTGAAGGCGAAGCCCTCATTGAAGCCGATCTCTGCCTTCGCCTGAATTTCCCAGGCTGGCCATTTGACCGGATCAGGATCGCTGAGCGGATAGCGGATGCGATCACGCACGCCGACAATCGCCGTATCGCTGTCGGCCAGCACCGCGAAGGTTGCCGTCTGCGATCCCGCCTGCTGCGCGGCCTCTCGCTGTTCTGAACCGCCGGTGAAAGCGACATTGGCCCAGGGGCGCGTCACTTCCCGCCAATCCACGGCAACGGTCGGATGGCCATAGCCGTCATTCGTGGCGTCGCGGGTTTCCATCGCTATCCGTTTGTCCCGGGCTTTGGTCGTCAGGCGACGGTCTCCCATCACAGCCTCCTGTAACGATAATGGTCGATCAACTGATCGACTGCGGGCGGCATGGCGCCGCCCAGTCGCAGGAACATCTGCTCCACCAGCAGTCGGGCGGCTTGCTGGATATCGGTGGGTACGGCGTCTTGCTGTTCTTCGGGGCTGAGGCCGGGATCAATATAGCCGACGGTCGCCGTAACGGTGATCGCGCCGGGGACCGGGGCGGCACTGGGCCAGCGCGCGCCGATGGATGGCGTCGCAAATGTCCAGTCATGCCGCACAAAGGATCGGAAATCCTCAAATGCCTGAAATTCGCCCGCCGCGTCCAGATAGCTGATCGTGATGCTATTGGCGACCACGGGGATCAGAGGGATGCGCAATTCGCGGGGGAAGCAGTCCAGGTTGAACGCGACTTCCCGCTGCACCGCCACCAGGCCATAGACGGTCTCGATTTGCCGCCCGGCCGCACGGATGAAGCGCGCGATCGCTTCATCTTCATCCTGCGTGTTGACGCGCAGATACAACCGCGCATCTTCCAGGGAAATCGGACCGTCCATGATGGATCAGCCTCAGGCCTGGTTGGCCTGGGGATTATCGTGGCCCCAGCCCTTGATCACCAGCGCGGCGATCGGCGTGCCGGTGCCATGGGTGCCGGAGAAATCGGCAAGCAGCTTGAGGTAGCGTTTGCCGCCCTTATAACCGAACCGATAGGCGGCAGCTGCGGCATGGGCGGCGATCAGCGATTTGATGATGCCACCCGTCGCCACCGTGACGCCCAGCATATGCTTGGTTTCGACCGCACTATAGGTGAGGTCATCGTCCGAATGGGTCAACACGAACTCGATCTTGTTCGTGCCGCTGAACGTGATGCCACCCGCACCGATCGCCAGCAGGATTTCCGCCGCGTCATAGCCGAGCAGGTCGATGGCCGCAGGCGTATTGTCAGCCGACAGCGTGGCATTGCCGATCGCGACCGCGACCGACATTGCGGAATGAATGTCCTTCATGGATTGTCTCCAGAATATAATGGGGATTGTTAACCGGCGTCGCCGCCGGTCGCCGGGTCAGGTGTCAGCCAATCAGGTCGAGCACTTAAGCAGCTTGATCGCCTCGAAATTGGTGATCCCGCCGCCCACACGCTTGGTCGTGTAGAAATAGACGTACGGCTTGTTGGTCACATTATCGCGGATCACCTGCACGCCCATCCGATCAACGATCGTGTAGGCGCGCTTCCAGTCTGCGACCGCAATCGGAAACTTGTTCGCGCCCAACGAGTCCATATAATCGTCGGTATAGACCGGCTTACCCAGGATGGTGCCGACCTGATCGGCTGCGCTGGGGGCAGCCCACAGATAATTGCCCTGACCGTCCTTCCATTTACGGATCGTTGCCATCACGCTGTCGCTGGTGAGGAAGGCGGCACCGTTGCGATAGCCCTGCTTGAGTGCGAACAGAAGCTCGATGACCGCATCACCGGGGTTGGAACTGGCGAACGCGGCAGCTGCGCCGGTCGTGACAAAGCCAACCTTGCCCCAGGCATAGGAAGCATTGGCTACCGTGTCATAGGACAGAATGCCGCGCGGCTTCTTGATCCCGTTGCCGGTAATGAACGCCTCGCTTTCCTGCTCGGCGAATTCGATCGCGACTTCGTCCGCCAGCCACGCGGCGACATCGACACGGGCATCGTCCAGCATGGTCTGTGTGGTGCCAGGGTTGGCATAAATCTGGCCGGTATTGAGCGCGATCTCGCGCAGCGTCGGCGTGCCGGTTTCGGGCCGCGTGTCTTCTTCGCCGACCCAGCCTGCGCCAGTCCCGCCCATATTGATCAGCTTTTTGTATGTGTCGCCCGAAATGCTGACCGTACGTGCCAGCATACGCATGGCGGACACGGTGCCCATGACTCGATCGATGCCCTGTTCCCAGTCCACCGGAACGAGGTATCCGCCATCGGGATCGGACTGGGTGGTCAGGCCGGCCTGAACGGCCAGATTGTTCATGTCAGCATCGATGGCGCGCTCGCCGCGACGGAACATCGTTGCGAACGTGTCGCGATGGGTACGCTGCGCGGCGTTCAGGCCATCGCCCGCACCGCCGCCCAATTGAGCAGCCGCCAATGCGGCAGAAAGCCGATCGATCTCCGCATTGATCGGCTCGATCAGCGCATTGGCCTCGTCCTGCGTCAGGCGACCCTGGATCGCCTCTTCATGCTTGGCGCGCATGGCCTCGACGGCGGCATTGATCTGCGCGATCATGGCGACAGGATTGTCCGCCTCCGCGCGCGGGGTGGCGAAAACGGCACGGGGAGTGGACGCGACGATGGTCGCGCCCGCCGCCAGGAGGGCGGTGCGCTTCAAATTCTTCATGGGGATTGCTCCTATCGGGTGACGGTCGCGAGGAGCACGGTGAGCGCCTCGGCAAGTTTGGGGTCACCAGCGCCTGGCGTGGTGGGCTCCTCGGTGGCAGCGCCTGGCGTGCCCTTCAGATTCTTGATGCGCGCGCGCGCCTGACTGCGCGTCTGGCCGGATGCGACCAGCGCCAACTCCATGGCACGCAGATCGTTGACACTCTTGTCCTGCGCCTTGGCGTCATCGTCGACGGCAACCTGGTCTGCGGGCAGCAGAGCCTCGGCAAAACCGCGTTCGACAGCCAGACTGCCCGACATGAAGGTCTCGGCATCCATCCAAGTGGCGATCGCCGCCGCGTCCTGACCGCTGCGCGCGGCATACACGTCGACCATCGCCTGGTCGAATGGTGCGAGCCAAGCGGCAGTTTCGGCCATGTCATGGCGATTGCCGACCGCGACGACCCAGCAATTGTGGATCATCAGGAAGCTGGCCGCGCCAATTTCCAGTCGATCGCCCGCCATGGCGATGACCGACGCAGCCGAAGCCGCCATTCCCATGATCTTGACCGTGATGTTCTGCGGATGCTCGCGCAGCACGTTATAGATGGCGATGCCCTCGAACATATCGCCGCCATAGCTGTTGATGTGGACCTCAACGTCGCGATCGCCGATTGCGCGCAGCTGGGCAGAAACCTTCTTGGCCGTGATGCCGCCGCCCGACCAGTAATCTTCCCCAATGCTGTCGAACATAGTGATGACGTTGTCGCCCGTTGAAACCGCCCGGACGCCAGCCGCCATGTCACCGTAGCGATCCAGCACAGACGCCGGCGTGAACGCCTGCAACTTCTTGTCGGCAGGCAACGGCAGCGCGCCAGGGCGAGCGCCCGCAAACACGCGAGGCATGTTACGCAACTGGATCATTGTCGTCCTTTTCGGATTTGCCGCTGGCATCGCCGGCCGTGTTCGGCGGCGGATAATAAATGTCGCCGTCTTCGCGGGGGTTCTGATCCTCCAGCGCGCGAACTTCATTGGGCGATGCCCAGCCCCATTGCAGCGCCACCGCATGGGCGGCGTAGCGGGTCTTGATATCGGTCCTGACCATCGCCGCACGGTTGAACCGCGCATAAATCTTCGAATCGGCGATCATCGCGCCAATCTCTTCTTCCCACATGACCAGATGGTCATCCATCGTGTAAGCGGAAAAGCCGTTTGACTTCTGCTCCAGCCCGGTCCCCCAATTGCTGTCGGAACCACTATTGTCGCCGATCATGCTGGGTGGCACGCCGAAGAACATGCAGATCTCGGATCGCGAAAGCTTCTGCCCCTCGATCCACTGCATGTCGGTCGGGCTCATCGAAATGGTTTCCCACTTCAGCCCTTCCTCCAGCAGCAGCACGCCGCCATCCTTGTCGCCGCCGGCGCGGAAGTCGTCGAGCGATCGCTGCAACCGGTCATAGGCCGGGTCACTCAGTTTTTTGTCGGCCGGCATGGACACCGCGCCTGACGGCCGCGCGCCATGGCGGAACGTCGCCGCGACCTGGCGTTCGCGCGCACGCGCCTGGCCAATCGTCTCGCGGGCATATGTGAGCGGCGTCACGCCCGAATATCCATTCAAGCTCAGGCCATAGAGATGGAACATTTCATCCTGGCCGACAGTGATGCGCGCGCCATTTTTGCGCACCACATCATATTCCAGCGTCAGGTCGTCACGCTGACGCACCGTCACCCGGTCCGGATGGATCGGAATCAAGGCCCGCACTTCGCCGCGCGAGATGACTTTCAGGGCAAACGCATCGCCGCGCAGCAGCACATGTGCCTGCATCATCCGCTTGAACTGAGCCGGCCGCTGCCAGCCATTGGGCTTGCGCCGCAGCAGCTGCGCGACCGCATGGTCCGACGCATCGATGCGGGTCCGATCATCCACCCGCCGCTTGACGTCGATCGGCAGCGTCGCGACCTTGCCCGCGATCAGGCGGACACAGCCAAACACTGCGCCCACACGCATCGCCGTATCCGGGGTCACCACCTCTCCGGACAGCCCGGCCTCGCCCCGAAGCGCTGCCTCCAGCTCCTGCGACGTCGAAATCACAAACCCGCCATCCGGCGCGACCGATTGTGCCAGCGGTCGCCCGCTCGCACCGAACGACAGCGGCGCACCGCCGCCATCGATGCGCGCAGGAACATCCCCGGCCGCGCGGCCGAGAATGCGATCGAAAAGACTCATGCAATCTCCTCAGAGCACCCGCACGCCGCGATGCTCATAGACGGACGGCCCCTCGGCCTCGTTGGCCAGGGCGATCGCGAAGGCCATGATCATGGCGACAGGGTTGTCGATCTTCAGGTGAGCCTGCCCGTCCGGCTTGTTCGGATAGACATTGTCTTTCTTGTCGGCGGCAGCAACGACATTGGAAATCTGCCATTCCGCAACCGGGCAACCGCCGTGGGATATGGTCCGGGCGCGCATGACCGCGTCAGTTTCCTTCATCGGATCGCTCAGATTGAGCACCGTCTGCCGGATCTCCATCATCGGCACGCCCCGCTTCGCCAGCGTGGTCGACAACATCGTCGCCTGGAACGGATCGTAACCGACCTGTTCCACCTGAAACCGGCCGACCGCATCCTCGATCGCGTCGATGATCTCGTCGAAATCGATCACATTGCCGGGCGTCACGTCCAGCAGGTTGAGATTGTCCCAGTCCTGATAGGCCGCGACGTTTTCGATCGTGTCGGCGGGCAGGAAGTAGCGATTGATGATGATCCAGGGATCATCGACCGTGGCTTTCTCGCCGATCGGCGGGAACAGATAGACCAGCGCGGCGATATCGATCTTCGACGCCAGGTCGAGACCGAGGATGCAGCGACGCCCCTGCAGCTTGGGCAGCAGAATGGCGTCGGCCGCTCTGACCGGGATTTCCGGATCAACACACCGCCGCCATGCTTCGATATCGTAATAGGCGGACTTCGCCGAAACCCACAGGTTAAGGTGCTTCGTCTTGATGATGCCGGCTTTGCGCGGTGTCGCGATGGCATCGCGGATCCGCGCACGAAGATAATCTTCCAGCACCGACACGCCCATATTAGGGTTTGCCTTGCGAAGAGCCTTCTCGGACTTCCAGTCATCACCCTCGTCGATCGTATATTCGACGAAGAAGGTTTCATCATCCAGCGGCGGGCCACCATTATGGCCGATGCCAGCGAGCTTTTTCCGTTCCTCCTGGATGAGCTTGTAGCATGGGCCTGCCAGATTATCGCCAGCCGTGGTGATCAGCACCTGCAGCGGCTGCTCCCGCGCACCCATGCCCGTGATCATCGTGTCGATCTGCGCGTCGTCAGCATGTTCATGATATTCGTCGTGGATCGAGCAGCTGGGCGACTGGCCATCACCCGGATCCCCGATGATCGTTTCGAACTTCGATCCGTCACCTGGCCGCGATATCGTCTTGGCCAGCATTTCGATGCCGAACTTGCGCTTCAGCGCCGGCGTGCGCTCCACCATCAGGCGTGCGGGTTTGAAGACCTCCCACGCCTGTTTCTCGTTGGTCGCGCCCGAATAGACTTCGGCGCCGAACTCGCCGTCGGCGCAGAGCATATATAGCCCCAGGCCAGCGGCGATCGCCGATTTGCCGTTTTTGCGCGGGACGACCAGGAACAGCTTGCGGAATCGCCGCAGGCCTTTCTGGGTGCCAGCCTTATGCAGCCACCCGAAGGTGACGCAGATGATCCAGACTTGCCACGGCTCCAGCGTCAGCCGCTCTTTCGAGCGCGCCCATTTGCCCTTGCTGTGGGGCAACGTCTCGATGAAGCGGCACGGCCGCGATGCCTTGGCCGGATCGAATACGAAGGGAAACTTCGCGACCCGTGACCGACTGAGCTTCAGCTCATCGAGGAAGCGCCGGCACTGGAGCCGGATCTGCAACCCGGCCGGGATCCTGCCGGCACAGACGTCGCTCGCATATTTCCGGGCTATCGCCGGATAGTCACGCTCCCCTGCCACATCAATCGAAGTCGCTATATAGGTCGTCCTCGACCTGCTTGTGTCCGGTCGCCAGCTTCAGCGCTGCAGAAGGATTGAGCATCAAATCCCCCAGTAGCGACTGCGCATGGCGAAGGGCTGCGTCGAGCATGGCAACAGCTGGATGAGCGCGCTTCATGATCTTGAGCGCCGACATCGACCCATCTTTGGTCGTCAGCACGCTCTGCGTCGTGAAGGTGCATCCCTCCATCTCGATCACGGCCTGATACATCGCGATCTGTTCTAGGCGCAGCGCCAACAAGCCGACATGCTCGGCATAATGCGGACTAGCCCGCTTCTGCACTTCAAGGATGCCGGCGATGTTGGCGAAATGCTGTCGCGCGATTTCCGACAGATGCAAAGGCGCGATCATCGGACCGAGCGGCACATCCTCATTGACCAGCGCATCGCGATCGGCCCTATAGGTGCCCATCGCTTCCTTCAGCGCCGGATCTTTGCGTTTCCGCCCAGCGCCTGATCGGGATCCACCTCGAGCCATCCCGCCTCACTTTTTACCCTTTGAATTTGACCGCGTAAGAATTTGTCCACAGGCGCGGTCCTAGGGGGGTGGCAGGGGAAGTTTTGACCCTCCCCCCGCCCTCAACTCGGCCTGAATTGCATCGAGCGGCGTCCGATTTTGCTTGAAAATCGGTCGTTCGGCGTTGCGAATCGATCGGTTCAGTCGGCGTTGCGGTTGCGCCATCGCGCCCTCGCCGCCTCCTTCGCGGTCTTGGCCTTGCTGTGCGGATCGCATAGGCCTTGATAGTTCTCGCGGACGTTCGTGCCGCCTTCAGCCCGGTTGCGCCTATGATCCGCAACCGTCGTCCGCCGCGGCGGCGACACGCCGGTGCGGATGCACTCGCGGCACCATGGCTCCTCGATCATCACCCGCTTGCGCATGGCGTCATGCTCGGCATCATAGCCGCGCTGCTGCCTGCTCTTGCCCTTCGATGTTGCCCACGGCTCCGACGGCTTCCATCCCGGCGGGCGGAAGCGCGGCGCCTGGCTGGGCACCTATCGACTGCGGAACGAAGAGCGGAAGGAGGATGAGCGATAGGACGACGTCGGTCGATAGCTATACCGAGACGTCGACGTCGTCGTCTTCCTACCACCGAACAGCCCTTGCTTCGTCGTGATCGTCGTCACCGTGCGCGATCGCACATAGTCCCGGCTGGCCTGATAGCTGGGGATCTGGCGACGGTAGCCGCGATAGTGGGGATCAGGCACGATCACCGTCTGCCGCTGCCCGCCGTTCAAGGCGCTCGACAGCATATAGCCCGCCATCCCGTACATCAGATAGTCGTTCACATCGCCGCCAGCGTCGGCGACCTTGACGCACTCGTTCGGGTTGGCCGCTTGGGCGCAACGCTGCGCCGCAGTCTCGCAAGCCGCGAGCGGAATGCACATTAGGCACGCCAGCAGCATCAACAGATAACGCACCATCTACGCCTCCTTCACCGTCTGCGCCTGAATCTCTGCGAGCAGCTGCTCGCCCTTCTCCTCGATCCCGCCGACGGCCAGTTGCACCAGCACGAAGCCGGGCAGAAAAATCGCATATTCGTCGAGCGTATCGAGCCAGGCCTGTGCCGATCGGCCAACGACGATCGCCTGCAGCTGATGCTCCGCGCAACTGAAGATGCTGCACGGGAGCGCGTCATCACCGCGCGCTACGATATCGATGGTGCAGCCCGCCATCTCGGCCGAGCGCTCGAGCGCTCGCACCAAGCGGTTACCCGCGACGACTTGGCTCAAGGCTCGATCGCCCCGCTCTGACCGACCCGTTCCAGGAAGAAGCTCTCGCCCTGCTTGATCGCAAATCCCATATCATGCAGCGGCAGCGGCACGGTCGCGCCATCGGGCGCCAGGTCGAACGCCTCCCGCTCGGCTTCCAGCGCCTTCATGATGGCGACCTTGTCGGGCGAATGCTTGGTCCGGACATAGTCCGTCATCTCGGCCGCGCGCAGCGTCACGGCCATGTCGTCATCCTTGCCATGGGCAAAGGAGACGCTGGCCTTGTCCAGCCGATAGCCCAGATAGCAGCCGCCGAGCTCGATCGACTTGCGCTTGCCGCCGGTCAACTCGTCGAACTTCGCCGCGAAGAAGGGCTTCAGCTGCTTCTCGATATCCTTGAGCTCGGCCGTGATCGGCACCAGCTCAGTGTCTGCGTCCTGATTGGCCGCGGCGATTGTCTCGTCGCGCGCCTGGATGATCAGCGCGGCCTGAGCGCTCCGCTCGACGAAGCGCACGCACAAGGCCTGCGCCTGCTCAATCGTCTGCGGCGCACGCTGCGCCGGGGAACGAACGCGCGCCATCAGAGGCGCGCCTTCACGACACGCTCGAATGCCGCCGTGGCCTGCGCTGCGGCGTCGCGGGATTTGAGTTCAGCGATCATCGACCGCAGCCACCTTTTGGTGACGCGGATCTCGTCGCCGCCATCGCCCTCCGCCATGCGGGCGAGCGCAGCCATGTCGATCGCGCTCATGTCGCAGATGCCTGCCGCAGATCCACAACCCGCGGCCAACGATAGCCGATCGGCGCATTGTCCGGCTCTGGCCCCAGGATGATCCCGCCACTCTTCACGCGCACCGGGCGCACCATGCCATCGGCGTCGCGCGCCAGGCGGAATGTCTCGCGATGATAGCCCCGCGCCTTCAGGCCGCGAATTTCAAGACGGCGTGGTAAGCTGCTCATGGATCGGTCCTTCAGTACCAGGCTTGCGCCGAGCCGCCGTGCGTCTCGAACGACAGCGGCGGTGCGGATGGTGCCCCTGCACCGCGAAAGGGGGCGACGATGGAGGCCGCGATGGCCTGGGCCCGCTCTTCCAGCTCGGCCAGGACCTTGTCGTGGCGGCGCCGGGATGTCTGGGGGTCGGACAGGCGGGCATCGCGGATCAGCTCGTCCAGCGCATGGCTGGCATTTTCCAGGCTGTCCGGGATTGAAGGCCGGGTAGGCAACGGTGCCATGACGTACCTCCATCGACGCAAAAAGCCCGCCGATGGGGGGATCGGCGGGCTTCAGGCGCAATTAGCGCGGGGTCGGATATGGCCTGTTCGTGGCCACTTTGGCAGGCTCGTTTTTGTAACGGCGCGAAAATAATGGGACAGCAGGATCAGCGCAGTCGGTCCGCCTCACGCGCCATCAGGTGGAACATGCCCGGCCACCATGGCACGAAACGCAGGTCGATGCGGATCTCGCGCCCCTGCCGCACCTCCAGCATCTGCGTCGTCCCCACCTTGATGCCGTCAACCACAACGGTGCGGTCCGTCAACTCCATCTTAGTCCCTGTCAACCGCAATTGGCATGAACGACAAGTCGAGGAAGCAATCTCCGAACTCGACGCTGAGCGTATAGACACGCCGTCCATGCTGGCGCGTGTCCGGCGCTCCGATCTGCCGAATGGCAAATGTATCGCACATCGCCTTGACCACGGTCTCTGGATCGGCCGGCTGATCGGTCCATGGGATGCATACGACGTCAAAATCGCGAGCCATGGAACCATGAACAGCAAGGGCGTAGCCATGGCCGCGGGCTATTTCGGCCAGCGCTGGATACATAGCCGCATAAGCTGGAGCAAACGTCGCGGATTTCATCGCAGATCTCCCACTGTCACAACAGCCCCGCATGCGCCGCCGCTATGTCGGCCGGCGTCACCTCGTCCCGCACCCGGCGATGCATCTGCGCCCAGAGCGCCAGCGCATCGGTCAGCATCCGCCGCGCCCGCCGCACATGCATCCCGTGCAAAGCCGCCGCGCGCGCCACGCCCACATCCCGCACGATGATGTCGAGTACCAGCTTGGCGTCCGCCGGGCCGATCGCCGTGCGCCAGCGCGAATAGGCCATCTCGTTCCACACCGCGCCCAGCGCCTCGAAGAAGGCGTCGCCATGGCGGCTGCCGTCGATCCGGGTCTCCAGGCTGGCTGTGCGGACTGTCACGTCCGCCATGATCTTGTGGACGATCGCCGCGATCTGCTCGGCATAAGCCTTCTCGTCATCGTCAAGATAGCCCGACGCATGAAGCCGCGCGATCGCGCCAGGCCGCTGCCGCCGGTGCGCCTCGTGCGTTTCGGGCGTGCCCGCATTCTTGTGATGCCACCGCTCCAGCGTCTGCGCGCGCGCCTTGCGCAGCGCGCGCTGTTCGACCGCCGTTCGCTTGGCCGCTACCTGCGCCCGCTCGGCCTGTGCCGCCAGCGCCAGCGCCGACCGCGCTTCCCTGCGCACACCGCCGCTACTCTCCCCCGCCCCGCGCGCCGTCCCCACATTCGTCATTCCGTACGTCTCCCGCTCGTCGCACATCATGCGCGCGCGCGCGCATCTGCGGCAGGCTCGGATTTGTAACGGTCATCTGCCCGGCCTCGTCCAGGTCGATGAGCGGCAGGCCGATCGGCTGGATCAGCTCGAACCGTTCCGGATTGACCACCCACCCTTCCGATTGCAGCAGCTGCAGAGCTTCTTCATGGCTCTCGGCTGGGCGAATGCCTCGCGGCACGCCCGGCTGATAGTGAATGCGCCCTTCCCGCGCCAGCTTGCGCACCGCGCCCTGGACCCGCGCCCGGTTGGTGCCGATCGCTGCAGCCATCTCACTCAACGATGGTCCAACGCCATGCTGGGCATGAAACGTCCGAACGAAGGCCAGCACCTGCAGCTTCCTGCTCGCCATTTCCGGCGACAGGCGAGGTATCCCTTCGGACATGCCCATTAAGGCTTGGGCTTGGACATGCCGACTATCAACCATAACAGGCCTCCCGATTGGGAGAACATAAGGAGAAATAGGGGGAAAGGCCAGCAACCGCGGCTATCACTCTTCCAGCCAGCGCGGGTAAACCTCTTCAAACACCCACAGCGGCCGCATCACGCCGTGCAGATAGTGGAAATTATTCCATCCCCTGCACTCCTCGGTCAGGCGGCACCGGCAACGTCGGTTGACCAGGCTATATTCTGGCCCCTTGATCGCAACCAGCACCGCCGGGTCGATGACCTGATAGGTGCGGCATTGCGTGCAGTGCACCTGCACGCGAACGCCATGTTCCGCCATTGCGCCGACTGTCTGCGCCCAACTCGGTATCCATGCGACCATGGAACATATGGCGAACATGATGCCGAGTCGTGTCAAACGCATTGACACTCGCCCCGCCGCAAACCACCCTCCCGCCATGTGCAACCGGGCGGAACGTGGCGATACGCAGAAAGTGCTGCAGCTCTTCAAAGCGCGACCCGGCGCGCTCTTCAACGAAGGTCCGTTGGAAATCCATCCCAGATATCCCGGATCGGTCATCCGCCTCGATGACGGCGATCGCGTTCTCGAACAGATGACCTGGGGTTTCCCTTTGGCTCAGAAAAGCCGAAAGACCGGCAAGCCATTGAAGCCCAAACCGGTGAACAATGCCCGCTTCGACAAGCTCGACAGCTTCTTCTGGAAACGCACCGCCGCCGATCCGCACCATCGCTGCCTCATTCCCACCGCCCGTTATGCCGAAGCGGTGGGGCCAGACGGCGCGATGACTGAAACCTGGCTGTCCGTGAAGGACCAGTCCGTCTTTGCCTGGGCAGGCCTCTGGTCGACGAGCGACGAATGGGGCAACGTATTCACCGGCGTCATGACCGACAACGCGCCGGAGCTCGCCCACATTCACGACCGGTCGCCGGTAATCCTCGATCCGCAGGACTGGGACACCTGGCTCACCGCACCGCTGGAGCATCTTTATCGCTTTGATCGGCCCTATCCGGCCGATCGCATGATCGTCGATGCGACTGACATGCCCTGGTTCAGAAAAGGCGCGGCACCTGCTGGGCCTGTTCTGATCTAGAGATCTAGGTTTCGCGCCTCTATCACGCGCAGTGCCGCTTCCTCGCGCGCCGTGGGATGCTCCGGATCGGCAGCCTCCAGCCAGATCGCCAGGACCTCTGCGTCGGATAAAGCCTGCACCTCATCATGGGCAGTATTATCCATCAAGGCAGGCCTGAAATGGCGCATATGCCTTCGCCGGATTTTTGGGCATCCGCCCCACACCCTTCACGACAACAGAACTGCGGTTGCCGATCCTCACGATATCCACGACGATTAATACAGTATTGCCGAACTGGCCGTTGATCGACTGAACCAGTGAGACGCCATTCTCCAACGGAGTGCTGCTAACGATAACGCCCGGTCCACTTCGCAAAAGATTCGTCATGCATCCCGCGATCGCATCGACTGCGCGCGGGCTATCGCCAGAGAAAGCGACCTGCTTCGACTGCACATCTTGAACGGAAACACAGCCACTTAGGAGGACGACGAAGGCCAAAAGCTCGATTTTCATTCCTCCCCCCGATAACCTTGCCCGCCATCGTGAAGTGTCCCGACTTCATCCAGCGATTTGAAACCAATGGGCATAACTAACGAGTCTGGCTGCATGAAACCCCAATCGTGAGCCATAATTTGCAAAAGTCGTACGAAAGCAGCGCGAGAGCGTTTCGGCATGTGCGAAATCACCTGTGCGACGACAGACACGTCCGCCGGAAGCGTTTCGATGGTTCGGTGGCCCGTCAAAATAAATAAAATATCGACGCCAGCGTTGGCGAGCTGGGCGAAATAGCCTGCGCTAGGCTCGGTTTCACCCTTTTCATAACGGCTTTGGGTTTGCAGGCCCACGCCTCCCAAAGCGCCAAATTCAGCCTGATTCAAGCCGCGCGCTTTCCTTTCGCCCCGCAGGCGCGTCGACATTTGTTCAATACTGAACAATTTACCCTTGACCTTTACGCAGTTCTGATCAATTTTCACGGCATATTCCACACTACAGGTGCATCGCACATCATGACCGAGTCTCCAACCGCCTGCACCTCGCAGGGCGATGGCGCGCGCTTCTTTTCGCCCGCCGATGCAGCCCAAGCGAAGGCGCGCCTCATTGCGCAGGGGAAAAGCTATGCGGAATGGGCGGATGAACATGGTTTCAATCGGCGCACCGTCTACGAAGTCTTGTCCGGTCGCCGCTCCTGCCGCCGTGGAACCTGTCATCGCGTTGCTGTCGCCCTCGGTCTCAAGGAGGAGCCGAAGGTTGACAATCGGTTGGAAGGACTGCGGCCATGACTGCATCCCCCGCCAATATTCCGGCTTTCTGCACTCGTCTCCCCCATTCGCCGCGCCATTTTGGTGCGGCAAAGCGCCCCGTGGCCCCCGGCTCCCATAGTCGACCCTTTGCCGGGGCCATGCCTGCCGCCGCCGACATTTCGTTTGACCGCTTGGAGTCGGCGGCGGCCTTTTGTTCATCGGTTCGGACGTTCAAGTCCGCCCGAACAGGTTATGGGCGCTCCGGCCGCCCAGGACGTGCCGCCGCGTATCTGGCCGATCGCGCGCCGTCCGCCCCCTCATGCCTTCGGGTCGCACCAGGCGAGGGAGCCGGAAATGTTTCTGGCGCGTCCATATGACCAAGTTGCGCGCCCCCATCTCGATCGACACCGCCCTCGCCCGCATCGCCGGGCAGGTCGCTGGTGGCTGGGACGCGATGGCCGAGCATGTCGTCTATCAGGAGCGCACCGTCCGCGCCTGGGGTGATGTCGATCGCGCCGAGCAGATTCCCCTGCCCGTCGCGGTCGCGCTCGACATCCTGTTCCAGAAACATGGCGGCGTCGGCGCACCCCTGCTCGAAGCGCATGGCGACATGGTGCGGATCGCCGTTGGCGAAGCGTTCGGCGACAAGCAGGAGCTGCGCCGCGAGACGATCGACTTCATGCGCGAGACCAACGAAGCCAATCTCGCATTGCTGGAAGCCGCCGAACCGGACGCAGGCGACGCCGAACAGGTGATCGCCACCAAACAAGTTCTGGATGTCCGCCAATGGGCAGACAGGATCCTCACTCGCCTCGGTCGCAAACCCCCCTGACGACCGAGGCGGGGACGCCTGCCCAGCCGGACTTGGACTGCTGAGCCGCAGACATCCCAATCAAGACACGATCAAGAAACCGGCCATTCCGGCGCAGCAATTGTGCTTTTGGAACGGCTTTTTTGCGGCCCGCTTTCAGGGAGGCTGACCATGTTATCCCCCGGCACCTATCTCAAGCTCCGACGCCAGGCCGCAGGCCTGTCGATCGAGGATGTCGCCGCGATGGTCCACACCGCGCCGCGCCTGGGGGAGATTGACCGCTGCGGCTGGATCACCCGGATCGAAAGCGACGTCGCCGCGCTCAGCCCCGACGTCATCGCCACCCTGTCCGATGCCTTCCGCTTCTCGCGCCGCACCCTGCATCAACTTATCGACGCACGCAGCTATGGGGACGCATCAGCCGTCACCCGCATCTGCCTCATCTGCGGCTGCTCCGATGCCGATCCCTGCGTCGATCTGGACAGTCATGATTGCTGCGGCTGGTCCACCGCCGACAGCTGCACCGCCTGCGCGCCAGTCCCGACCGCCAGCCCGACCCCGACCGCCATCAAGGAGGCCTGACCCATGCCCCGCACACCCAAAACCCTCCCCTTCCGCCCGCGCACCTATACCGATCGCCCGATCGACCTCACTCTGGCGAAAAGCGTCCGCGATCGCCTGCATTTTGAGGAACCGCGGCACCCCATCACATTTATAGATGAGACCCAGGCGCAGATCGACGCCGACCTGGAGGGACTGGGCGGCTCGATCGTGCTGGGGATCATAGCAGGCCTGATCTGCGCCGCCCTCATCTGGTTCGCTCAGCCATGAGCGAAGACAGCAATGTCGCCGCTGATCAGCTGCGCCTGCTGATCGAACGCATCGAGCGGCTGGAGGAGGAAAAGAAGGGCATCGGCGACGACATCAAGGATGTCTATCTCGAAGGCAAAGCGACCGGCTATGACCCCAAGATCATGCGCCAGCTCATCCGCCTGCGGAAGATGCAGCCCCATGACCGGCGCGAAATGGAGGCGATCCTCCAAACCTATCTCGCCGCATTGGGGATGGAATGATGGGTGCGGTCCATATCCTCCCCGCGCCTAGCGGTGACCGGCAGGATCCCTTCCCGCCCATGCAGGCACCGCTCATCGTCACCGAAAGGGGCGAAGCATGGGTGCCGCACCCATTCTATCCCGGCATGACGACAAACGTCCCCCTGTGCGAAGGCCTCGCCGTAGCGTGGGCACCCTGCACGCCGCTGCGCGAGATCATCCTGTCCATCTGGGGCGGCAACCCTGAAAATCCCAGCGACGAATCCGTTACCGCCACCCTCACCCGCTCCGGCCTCAAACGCCTGATCGCCGACCTCCAGTCTATCGCCGATCAGTTGGATGCCCAGCCATGAGCCGGGAGTCGATCGAGGTCCGCGAATGCGACCGATGCAGTCGTCGCGTCGAGGTGCGCGAATTCGGCATGGAATTGGGTTGGGGCGAAGCATGGGCCAAGGCTCCAGCACTGGACCCGATCAATCAGCCTGCACGTCGCATGGGTGATCATACCGGCCCTGCCGATCTCTGCCCCGCCTGTGTCGGCGAATTGTTCGACTGGTGGAAAAGCGCACCGCCCAATCCCGCGCCACTGCCCAGCGCAGCTGGCGTCAAGGTCGCCCGTAAATATCGCAAGCAGCTTGTTGAACTCGTCAAGTCACGCCTTCGCGAGCAGGTCAGTGAATCGATCGACGCCGTGCGCGAACAGCCCACATCCATCCTGAGCCAGGACATCGTGCCAGGCGCGATGAGCGGCGTGGAAGATCGCGCCAAGAAACTGGTCGATACCATATTGGAAGGGCTGTCCTGATGCGACCGCCCCGCACCACACCGCTCAGCCCGGACGAACTCCGAGCGATGTTTGCCGATGGCGACAGCGTGGCGCAGATCTACAACCGCGCCTATCGCCTCGACCGTTCGGTCACGAAGGACAAGATCCGCGCCATCCTCTTCGAAAGGTCGGCGGCATGACGGACCTGGTCGCCGCCGCGCTCCGCTTCGTCCGGTCGTCCGATTATCGCGACCTGAGCCTGCGCCAACTGGCCCTGCTCGGCATCGTCGCCGACAGCGATGGTCCCCAGCATGTCCGCGATCTCGCCCGCGAAATGGGCGTCGCCAAGCCGGTCATCACCCGCGCCGTCCAGAAGCTGAAGACGCTCGGCCTGCTCACCCATGCCCGCTCCGGCCCCGATCGCCGCGACTGCCTCGTCTTCGCCACCGAACCCGGCCGCGCCCTGCGCGCCGCCTTTGCGCGGGAGAGCGCTTGATGTACCAGCCCTTCCCACTCCACTGGCCATCCGGTTGGCCACGCGCCCGCCAACGAACGACCGCCCGCTTCGCGGCGCGCAGCAATGACGGCTGGATGAAGAGCGTGACGATCGCCACCGCGCGCGACCGGCTCCAGCGCGAACTCGACCTGCTCGGCGCGACCGGCCCGATCCTGTCGACCAATGTCGAACTGCGCCTGGATGGCCTGCCGCGATCGGGCCGCGCTGATCCCGCGGATCCCGGCGCTGCCATCTACTTCCAGCTCAAAGGCAAGCCGATCGCACTGGCCTGCGACAAATGGGACCGGGTGGCCGACAATATCGTCGCGCTTGCCAAACATATCGAGGCTCTGCGCGGCATGGACCGCTGGGGCGTCGGCACCACGGCGCAGGCCTTCACCGGCTATGAAGCGCTGCCCTCGCCGGAACAATGGTGGGAAGTACTGGGCGTGGCGCGCACCGCCAGCGCCGACGAAATCCGCCGCGCCTATCGCGCCGCCGCCCGGACCGCCCATCCCGACCAGGGCGGAACAACTGCCGCCTGGCATCGCCTGAGCGCCGCGCTGGAAGCCGCCGAACGGGAGAGTCGATGATGTGCGTCGGCCTCCACGATCGCTTGGCCCAAAGCCATGAGCGGCTGCGCCGCGGCATGGTCTGGTGCCGCACCTGTGGCCGATCGACCCGCGTCGATCCTGCGGGCGCGCTGCGCCACGGCTGGCCCCGCTGCTGCGACGCCACCATGACGATCGACGCACCGGAAGAGCGGCTGCCATGACATGCGACGTCGTCACCCTGCCCGGCGGCGGTCGCGCCATTGTCTGCTCCGGCCGTGGCCGAACACCAGCTCGATGCGCCTGCGGCCGTCCTGCTCCGCTGCTATGCGACTGGAAAATGCCGGAAGCGGGCGGAACCTGCGACGTGCCGATCTGCAAGCGGTGCACGACATCCCCGGCACGGGACAAGGATCTGTGCCCCAAACACGCGGAAGCGTTTGAAGCATGGCAAGCAGGCAAATGACCGCAGCGCTCTGCAATTGCCCTTTTTGCGGTCAAGCCATGACGATCCGGGGTGGCGTCAACGCATATGGTTGTTGCGACACGCCTGGGTGCTGGATGCGCGATCGTCGGATGATCATTGTTCTTGACGATCCAGCGCAAGTGGCGGGTTGGAACAACCGTGCCATCGAACAAGAAATGCGTTCAGCGCTGATGCCGTTCGCCAACTTTGCCGATGCGCGCCTGCCTGAAAATCTCATCATTTCAAGTGGTAGTTCTTTTGCTCGACGCCAATTGACGGCAGGGGACTGTCAACGCGCTGCAAAAGCCATAAAACTGCGGACTACGGGCCGATGAAGCCCGCCCTCGCCCTCTGCTCCTGCGCGACCTGCGAAGCGCTCGACGCGCAATTTCCGATGGAAGGGCGTCAACTCGCCCTCATCACGCCAGCCCTGCATTCGGACGCTCCGTTCGCGCCCGCCCCCAAACGCCCGCCTGCCAGCACGCTCACCCCCGCTGGCCAGGCGAAGCGGGTCCGGACCGGGGCCATGCCCTGCGCCGGTCCGGACCAATCCACCCCCGCCAACCTCCCCACCAAGGAGCATCTGACCAGGAGAAGACCCATGTCCGTTACCACGATGACGATCGACGCGCTATGCGTGTCGCCTTTCAACGCCCGCACCAACCAGGTCGATGCTAATGCCGTGAACGGCATGGCGGAATCGCTCCTGCGTCGCGGCCAGATCCAGCCCCTCACCGTTCATCCCATCAAGGGCGGTCGCGGCCGCAAGCGCGTCTATGGCGCGATCGCCGGCGGCCGTCGCTATCGCGCCTTCCGCACGCTCATCGATGCCGGCCGACTGCCCGCCGACCATCCGATCGACGTCGTCCTGCTCGACATCGAGGATGAAGGGGAACTGCGCGAATTCAGCCTCGCGGAAAATCTCGTCCGCGTCGATCTGCGCCCCTATGAAATCTACGCCGCCGTCGCCCGCGCCCATGCCGAAGGGCGGTCGCTGATGGAGATCGCCAACACCAACGGCCAGACGATCGAGACGATCCGCCGCTGGGCGCGGTTGGGCAATCTCCACCCTACCATCTTCGCCGCGCTCGAACTGGGCGAGATCAGCCAGGACCAGGCCAAGGCACTGGGTGCGACCGAGGATGTCGCGCTTCAGCTGCATATCTTTGAGAAGATCGCCGCCTATGCGCCGGGCGACTGGCGCCGCTCGGCCGCCGAGATCCGCAAGCTGCTGCGCATCGGCGATCGCGACCTGGAACGGACGCTGCGCTTTGTCGGCGACGCCGCCTATGCCGACGCCGGCGGTCGCTATGAGCTGGATATGTTCGCCGACGATGCCGACCAGCGCGGCCGCGTCGCCGATGAAGGTCTGCTTATGCAACTGGCCGACGCGCGCCTCGATGCCATCCGCACCCGCGTCCGCAAACAATGCGGCCGGGCGCTGGTGTTCCAGCCCGCCCCGCCGAGGCTGATGATCGGCAGCTACGACCAGGGCGTTGACGCGTCGCTGGAAATTGTCGCCGAACCGCAGCCAGGCGATGCTGATGCGGCCCAATGGCTGGCCGATCTGCAATATCGGATGGCCCGCCTGGAGGCGCAGGCACAGGCAGCGCTTGATGACGAGGATTTGCCCGACGACATCGTCGCCCATGCGATCGCGGCCATCGACGATCTTTACGAGCCGATGGAGTTCGAGCTGGCCAATCTGCTGGACAGCCTGGTCCTGGACATTCCCGCCCAGGCATACGCCACCCTTACCGTCCAGGAAGACGGCGAAACAGAGCTGCGCTTTTGGTGGACCGATCGCAAGGCGAAGGAGAAGGCAGAAGCAGCAGCGCGCAAACTGCCCGATGCGCCACCGCCCCGCGCGGTCTCGGCCGGGCCGATCGCGCGCGCCGCAACGCCCGGCCCGGATGCGCGCCGGTCGCTCGAACGATCGGCCGAGGCGATCGATGGCGGCAGCGGCTATGGCGAACGGGCGAAGGCCGATGCGCTGATCCGCGACGAGCATGGCCTCACTGCCGACGGCGTCCAGATCATGCGCTCCCTGCGCCGGGAAATGCTCCGCGCTGCGCTGCTCAATGAAGCCTTCGCTGTTGGCCCGCGCCATAGCAGCGTCGCGCTGGACTATCTGCTCTGGTCGCTCATGCGCGACCGCATAACAGACGGCGGTATGATCACGTCACGCGCCCACCAGCGTGGTCTCGCCGGATTGGCCGCGCGGCAGGAAATGCAGCCAGTAGAAGCAGCGTCCCATCTTGAGCGCACACAGGCGCATCGCACCTGGAAAGCGGCAGTTGATCGCCTGAAGCAGCACCCCGCGGTGACCGACAAGGATCTGGTCACCGCGTTCGACGCCTTCCGGGCTGAAGACTGGCAATGGAAGCAGGAAGTCGCCGCGATTGTCACCGGCTGCGCTCTCGAGCGATCGGCAAGCGCCGGCGGCTATGAGGTGGAACTACATGATCATGTCGCCCTGTTGGCGGGCTATCATGAACCGGAGCGCCAGCGAACGCTGATCGAACCGACCGAGGAACTGATCGCCCTTCTCCCCCGCGCCCGCCAGCTGGCGCTCGTCCATCCGCACGTCACCAACGGCGAATATCTGGCGCTCGAAAAGCTCAAGGCCTCAGAACTGTCAGCGCCCGTAACCCGCACGCTCAAAAAGGTCGCCGACTGGGTCCACCCCATGCTGCGATTCCGACCCCGCATGTTCGCCGTCATTGCCCGCGAACAGGAACTGGAGACGGCGGCATGAAACTCGACGCCAATGTTTCGCTCGGCGCAGTTGTCCGCGCCATGGGCGTCAGTCAGTTGAAGGGCGCGATAATCAAGGCTGTCAGGGTGACGGTCACCTATCGCGTCGAGGGACAGGACGGCATTGCCGCCTTCGAGCGCAACGGCGGCGATCGCCTGATGGTGCGCAATGCCGAAGTCGATCGCGACGAAGCGATCGACGTCTTGTCCGAAGATGGCTGGCATTTTGATGAGGACGTGGAGGAGCCGATCGATCCGCGCGACCTGCACGATTTTATTGCGGCCTGCTCGGCCGGCGATCGCTGCACCGCCCTCGCGCTCGTCCCTCGCCTCTTCACGGGCAGAAACGCCATGACGGCCGAGCAGCTGCTCACCACGCGGACATCCCAACTCGAAAGGCGCATCGCATGACGGAGGAAAACTGGAAGGTCGGCGATCTCGCCGTCTGCATCGACGATCGTTGGAACTGCCGGTGCGGCCAACCGAACTGCATCGCCAGAACCGGTGCGCCGACGAAAGAGGAGGTGCTGAGGGTTCATGAGCTGAAGATCTGGAAGGGCCATATCTTCTTGTGCTTCGCGGCGAAGGGCGAGGATAGTTTCTGGCAGGCCAGCGGATTTCGCAAGATCCATCCGGACGTCAGCCCTGCGAATGACGACGCATGGGTCGAGCAGCTTCGGCACCTTCGCAAGCGAGAATTAGCATGAGCGGGACAGCGCATCCTACCCGCGAAGCATATCTGCGCCTGCCAGAAGTGCTGTCGGCGATTGGTGTCAGCCGTCCCACGCTCTACCGCCGAATCAAAGCCGGCGAATTTCCCGAGGCCTACTCCCTCGGCGGCAACTGCGTCGCCTGGCGACGCTCGGAAGTGGAAAACTGGATCGAAAATCGCACCAGGCGTGTGCCCCCAGGCTGAAGCAGACGGGGGCATTTCTGGGGGCACCATCCACCACTCACCTGATCAAATTAGACGTAATTTCGGGGCCAAATCGATGAACACAGAATCCTACTCGGGGAGCCAGATTTTCCTGCCAGCGCGGCGATACTGCCGCCCGCAGGAAAGGCTCCAGACTTATCCGATAATATGCTTCAGTCGCCCTCGTCCGGCGGGCTGAACACCGACCAGCCGGTACGGCGGGCGAGTTCCTCCAGCGCCAGCGTGCCAAGGCAGCTATTGCCGCTGGCGTTCAGGCCCGGTGACCAGACTGCGATAGCCGCGCGGCCCGGCACGATCGCCAATATTCCCCCGCCCACACCCGACTTGCCGGGGATGCCGACGCGGAAGGCGAAGTCGCCCGATGCGTCATAATGGCCGCAGGTGAGCATCAGCGCGTTGATGCGGCGCGCCCGACGCGGAGAGATCACGCGCCCTCCGCCCGGATGCCGCCCGTCGAGCATCAGATAGCGTCCGGCAAGCGCCAGTTGCCGACAGCTCATCTCGATCGCGCATTGATGGAAGTAGCTGCCTAGCACCAGTTCGGCGGGATGGCGCACATTGTTGAAGGCGCGCATATAGTTGGCGAGCGCCATGTTGCGAAAGCCCGTCGCGGTTTCCGACGCGGCCACCGCTTCGTTGATGGTGATGCTGTCATCGCCAGCCAGATAGCGCACGAAGCGCAGCATCTCGCCAATCGCCACGCGCGGCTCATGACCGCCCAGATTGACGTCAGCCACGACGATCGCGCCTGCATTGATGAAGGGATTGCGGGGGATGCCCTGCTCATGTTCCAGCTGGGTGATCGAATTGAACGCATTGCCCGACGGCTCGCGCCCGACCCGGTCCCACAACTGGTCGCCGACCTTGCCGAGCGCCAGGGTAAGCGCAAACACCTTGGACACCGACTGGATGGAAAAGCCGGTATCAGCGTCGCCCCCGGTCAACACCCTGCCATCGGCGGTGACGATGGCGATGCCGAATTGCGCGGGATCGATTGTGGCGAGTTCGGGGATATAGGTCGCGACCCGCCCGCGATCCTCCATCGACGCCATGCTGGCGGTAATGTCGGTTATGACGGCTGGAAGATCGAGGCTCATGCCTTTGCCCTAACCCTGTTGCGCAAAGCCGAAAGGCCGCATCGAACGATCATACAGACTGTATGACGCCTCGATACGGCCTTTCCAAACGCTCAATTCAAAGGAAGCGGAAATACGCTCCGGGCAGGATCAGTCGTCCTGTTCATTCTCGCCCGACAGGTCGAGCGAATGGAGCGGCTGGACCGTGGAAATGGCGTGCTTATAGACCAGCTGGACCATGCCATCGCGTTCCAGCAACATGCAGAACAGGTCGAAGGCGGCGATTTCACCCTGAAGCATCACGCCATTGACCAGAAACATCGTGACCGGACTGCCCGATTTGCGGACGGCCGTCAGAAAGATTTCCTGCAACAGCTTGGCCTTGCCATTGCCGTCGCTCGCCTTGCGCAGGTCGGTCAGGTCCATCGACTGGGCGGGCATCACGGTGGAGATGGCGTGCTTATACACCAGCTGTGACTGGCCATCGCGGCGCAGCAGTACGGAAAAATTGTCGAACCAGGTGATGATGCCTTGCAGCTTCACGCCCTTGACCAGAAACATGGTCACCGGGGTCTTGCTCTTGCGCAGGCTGTTCAGGAAAATATCCTGAAGATTGTTCACTTTATCGGCCATATCTCTGACGGTCCTTTATTCTTGGCGGGACGTTACCCGCTCTTGCACCCCTGGGCAGGGTGTCTTGCCTGCCCCCGCTTGTCGGGGGCAGGGATAATCGTATCGCAATTGCGAAGGGGCGTCCATGGGGAATGGAGCGCCCCTGATCGCCATCCTATTCCTTGCCGTCGGTGATCCCCAGCAGCTTGAGTTTGCGGTGCAATGCGGACCGTTCCATGCCGATGAAGGTCGCCGTGCGCGATATATTGCCCGAAAAACGGCGGATCTGGATGCGCAGATATTCCCGCTCGAAACTCTCCCGCGCCTCCCGCAGCGGCGCGCCCATGATCGCGGACTGCCCCATGCCCTCACCGCCGCCGCTGCTGGTCAGTTCAGCGGGCAGCATGTCGAGCTCGATCCGGCCGATGCGATCACCCGGCGCCAAAATCATCGTGCGTTCGATGACATTGCGCAGCTGGCGGACATTGCCGGGCCATTCATTGGCTTGCAGCGCCGCCATGGCGTCGCTCGCCATGTCTGGCGGCGGCACGCGGCGTTCGGCGGCGAAACGGGCGAGATAATGTTCGACGAGCGGCGGAATATCGTCGCGCCGTTCGGACAAGGGCGGAATGACCAGCGGCACGACGTTGAGGCGATAGAAAAGATCCTCACGGAAGCGCCGCTCCTCAATCTCGGTCGACAGATCGCGCGCGGTCGAGGAGATGACGCGGACATCGACCTTCACCTGGCGCTGCCCGCCGACGCGGGTGAAGCTCTGGTCGGTCAGGACGCGCAATATCTTGCCCTGCGTCGTGATCGGCATGTCGGCGACTTCGTCGATATAGAGGGTGCCGCCATGCGCCTGTTCCAGATAGCCGGGCCGCACCAGACCGCTCTGATCCTCCAGACCGAACAGTTCCTCCTCGACCCGGTCCGGGTCCATGCGGGCAGCGGCGACGATGATGAAGGGGGAATCGGCGCGGCCGCTCCAGCTGTGCAGCATCCGCGCGGCGACCTCCTTACCCACGCCGGCCGGGCCGGAAATGAGGACGCGACTCCCGGTCCCCGCGACCTTCTTGATCGTGGCGCGCACACCATTGACCGCAGCGGATGTGCCGGTCAGCTCATCATCCTGTCCGAACCGGGCGCGCAGCACCTGATTTTCGCGCCGCAACCGCTCCGTCTCGGTCGCGCGGGAGACGAGGTGGATCAGCCGGTCGGCCTCGAACGGCTTTTCGATGAAGTCGGCGGCCCCCTTGCGGATCGCGGCGACGGCTGTGTCGATATTGCCATGGCCGGAGATCATCAGCACCGGAATGGTCGGGTCGCGCCGCTTGATCTCGTCCAGCAGCTCCAGGCCATCCATGCGCGATCCCTGCAACCATACGTCGAGCAGGACGAGCGAGGGACGGCGCGAATCCAGCGCCTCGATCGCGCTGTCGCTGTTGGCGGCGGTGCGGGTCGTAAAGCCCTCATCTTCCAGCACACCCGCGACCAGATCGCGAATATCCTCTTCATCGTCGACTATCAGAATATCAAGCGCCATTGGCCGTCACTTTTCCTTTGGGCATGGCAATAACCTGCCCTTCTTCCAATTTTTCCAGCGCCGCCGCAGCAAAACGCAATGTTACCGATGCGCCGCCACCCTGCGCGTCATCGAAGCGAATTTCCCCCAGATGCTCCTCGACAATCTTCTTGACAATGGCGAGGCCCAGACCCGTCCCCTTGGTCCGCGTGGTCATGTAAGGTTCCAATATCCGGTCCCGTTCCGGAGGCAGGCCGATGCCATCATCGCGGACGGTGATGACCAGATCGTCGCCCATCTGGGCGACCCGCATGGACACATGACCGCGCGGTTCGCCCTCTGCCGGTTCCGGCTTGGGTTCAATGGCTTCCACCGCATTTTTGACGATATTCGTCAAAGCCTGCCCCAATTGTCGCCGGTCGCAGACCAGTTCCAGATCGGGCGTGTCGGCGTGATAATCGAAGCGGATATCGGGATGCGCGACCTCGTGCAGGAACAGTGCGTGGCGGGCAATGTCGCCCACCGTCTCGCGCCGGAACACAGGTTTGGGCATCCGCGCGAAGGAGGAGAATTCATCGACGATGCGGCGTAGGTCGCCCACCTGCCGCACGATCGTGCCGGTCAGCCGGGTGAAGGTCGGCCGGTCGCTGGTGATTTCGTCGGCATAGCGGCGCTGGAGCCGTTCGGCGGCCAGCTGGATCGGGGTCAGCGGGTTCTTGATCTCATGCGCGATCCGGCGGGCGACATCGGACCAGGCGGCGCGACGCTGATCCGACAATTGCTGGGTGATATCATCGAAGGTCAGGATATGGCCCGACGCATCGTCCGACACCTTGACCGCCAGCGTGCGCAGGTCGCCATGAGCGCGGACCTGCACGATGCCCGCGCTCTCATCCGATGCGATCAGATCGGCCAGTTCGGTCGATACGTCGGTCAGCAGGCGACCTACCGGATCGTCGCCCTCCTCCACCAAAATGGCGGCGGCGGAACGGTTGAGCAGCTGGATCACGCCCTTGCGATCCACAGACAGTACGCCAGCCGTCACGCCCGACAGAATCGCCTCGATAAAGGCGCGGCGTTCGTCCAACTGACTGTTGGCGGCGACCAGCGCGCCGGTCTGCGCCTCCAGCCTTTGGGTCATGCGGTTGAAGGCGGAGGCGAGCGTGCCGATCTCGTCACGAGCCAGCGGACTGGTCACGCGCGCCGACAGGTCGCCCGCGGTGATCCGCCGCGCCGCCGTCACCAGTTCATTGACCGGGCGGACCATCCAGTCGGCAACGGCCAGCGCGATATAGACGGCGATGCCGACCAGCAGCAGCGATCCCACAAACAGGGCGATGTTGAAGCGGAGCTGCAACGCACGCGATTGCGCCGAAAACACGTCATAATCGGCGATCACCTTCTGCGCGCGCTCGACATTGCTGAACGCCCATGACCCCGAATCGCGGGTGGCGTAGAGATAGATTTTCGATCCCGGATACAGCAAAGTCACCGCCTCGATCTGCTGCGGCTTGGCCTGGACGACGACATTTTCGCCCGCATTCAGCCGCTTGACCACAGCGGCGGTCAGCATTTGCGCCGCGGGGCGGTTTTCCGGGTCGACCGTGGCGGCGGTGCGGGCGACGCCATCCTTGCCGACTTCGATGATGGCCGATCGGTTGAGCTTGCGGGTCACGACCTGATAGATGAACCCCTCGGCAAAGCGCGGGCTGTTGACCTTCGACTGGGCCAGATAGTCGCGCAGATCGCTGGCCATGGTCACCGTTTCGTCGCCGACCTCGCGCAGATTCTGCTCATAATAGCCGCGCGCCAGATCGCTGGCATTCTGGAGCATCCCGCGCGCGCTGTCGGAAAACCAGAATTGCACGCCATATTGAAACAACAGGGACGCAAAGATCACCACCAGCAGCATCGGCACGCTGGCGACGATCGAGAAGATCGCGACCAGCCGTACGTGCAACTGACCATCGCTGCCAATGGCCGACGCGGCTGCGCGACGCTTCGCCACGCGCCGCCCCAGCAGCACCAGCAAAGCGATGGCAGGAACAAGGTTCGCAACCAGCAGCAGCGCAACGATCGGCGGGGTCAGCAGCGCGTAGGACTGGCCGCTACTGGATACGAGCCGGTAGGTCAGCACCGCCATGCCCACAAACAGCCCCAGCGTCACCGCTTCGACCAGTGCGGCCAGACGCCGTCGGCGCAGGAAGGGCGGCAGATGCTTCCGCCATGCCGGCACTCGCCGGGAAACTGTAGTCGCGCCGCTCATAGTGGCTTTGTTACAACAACCCCGTGCCCGATCAAACACAGTATTTGTCGCATCTGCTGTTACTGGTCGATGCAGACCGTCGGTTCGTCCCGCGTAGCGCTGATCTCGATCAATCGGTCAGACGCAATTGCAGCGGGTCCAGGCCATAATCGGTCAGTTTCTTGCGCAGCGTATTGCGGTTGATCCCCAGCAGCCCGGCAGCGCGTATCTGGTTGCCATCGACCGTGGCCAGCACCTCCTGCAACAGGATCGGCTCGATAACCGCCAGCAGATCGTCATGCAGGTTGCGATTGGGCTGACCGATGCCAACGCCCAGTTGCCGCCGCGCCCAATCGCGCACGGCATGGGCCAGATGATCGGCGGGCGCGGCATAGTCGGCCGGGACCGCATCCATCGGCAGCATGTTGCGCAAGATTTCGCCGGTGATGACATTTTCGCGGCTCAGCACGGCCAGGCGCTGCATCATATTCTGCAATTCGCGGACATTGCCGGGCCAGTGATAGACCATCAGCAACTGGGTCGCGTCGTCGGCCAGCGTCTTGCGCGGCAACCCTTCCTGCGCGGCGCGTTCCAGAAAATGTCGGGCGAGCAGGATCACATCCTCGCGCCGTTCGCGTAGCGCTGGCAGGGCGATCGGCACGACATTCAGGCGATAATAGAGATCCTGCCGGAACCGGTTTTCCTCGATCAGTTGCGGCAGATGCTTGTTGGTCGCGGCGATGATGCGGACATTGACCCGAACAGGTTTGGAGCCACCCACGGTGGTGACCTCGCCCGATTGCAGCACCCGCAGCAGTCGGGTCTGCGCCTCCATCGGCATGTCGCCGATTTCGTCGAGGAACAGCGTGCCGCCCTGCGCCTGCTCGAATTTGCCTGCGGTGCGGGCGTGGGCGCCGGTGAAGGCGCCCTTTTCATAACCGAACAGTTCTGCTTCGATCAGTTCGCGCGGAATGGCGGCCATGTTGATCGCAACGAAAGGCTTGGTGCGGCGCTGGCCCAGGCTGTGGATCGCTTCGGCGACCAGTTCCTTGCCCGTGCCGGATTCGCCCAGCACCAGGATCGACAGGTCGTTCGACAGCACGCGGGCGATGGTGCGATAGACTTCCTGCATCGCGGGCGAACGCCCGACCAGCGGCAGCCCGTCATGGGGCAGAGCGCCCTCCTCCACCTCTCCATTCGCCGCAAGCCGGGTGCCAAGCGCGTCGGACACGGCGCGGGTCAATTCGTTGAGGTCGAAGGGCTTGGGCAGATATTCAAACGCGCCCTTCTCGGTCGCGCGGATCGCGGTGTTCAGCGTGTTCTGCGCCGACAATATGATGACGCTCAGCGCCGGGCGGGCGGCGATGATGTCGGCAACCCCGTCCAGCCCATCGCCATCGGGCAGCATGACGTCGGTAATCAGCACGTCGGGCGTGAAACTGTCCATCAGCGCGGCACGCTCGCGGATCGACCCGGCAGTCTTGACCTTATGCCCCTGCCGTCGCAGTGCTTCGCCCACCACCACGCAGATGGCGGGATCATCATCGACCACCAGCACGGTCCCTGTCGCGGCCATCAACCCATCCCCATCGGCAGCAATATGCGGAAGGTGGATTCGCCAGCCTCCGCATCGCGCGCATATTGTACAAAACCGTTCATGTCGCGGACCAGCTTGTCCACCAGCGCCAGCCCCAGCCCCTGCCCGTCGCGCTTGCCGGTGATGAAGGGGTTGAAGAGATGGTCCAGAATATGTTCCGGCACGCCCGGCCCATTGTCGACCACGACGATTTCGATCGGCAGCACCGCGCTGCCCTTGCCACCGCCGACCATGACCGACACGCCATGGCGAAAGGCGGTTTCGACGCGAATGCGGGGCTTGGCGACATGCTCCAATGCCTCCGCCGCGTTCTTGAGCAGGTTGATCATCACCTGCACCAGCGCATCGTCATTGATGTTGGCAAATGGCAAGGATGGATCATAACGCTTTATGATACGGACATGCTTGGCAAAACCAGCTGCCGCGATATCGGCTGCGCGGTCGATCAACGGATAGATATTGCCGGGGTGGCATTCCAGCGTCCGGTCGGTGGTGAAATCCTGCATCCGGTCGATCAGCGCGGCGATGCGATCCACCTCGTTACAGATCAACTGGGTCAGCGCCGCATCGCGCCCGCCCTGCCCACCTTCCAGCAATTGTGCCGCGCCGCGTATGCCCGACAGCGGATTCTTGATCTCATGCGCCAATATCGCCGCCGCGCCCATGGCGGAGCGCGCGCCGCCCGACGTGCCGCGATGGCCGATCTTGCGCGCCTGGCTTTGCGCATGGAGCGACACGACCCGCCAGCCGTCATGATCGACGATCGGCGCGATCATCAGGTCGACCTCCATTTCGGCGGTGCGCCCGGCATGGACCTTGATGTCGTAGGCCGCGATAGGCTTTTGGCTATGCCAGATGTCGAAGCGCGCGCCCGCCTCTGCAATACGGATGGTGCGCGCGACATCGCTGCCGACGATGGCGGACCGGGCCATGTTGAGCAGGGTTTCGGCCCGGACATTGGCTTCGGCAATGCTGTTGTCGGGCCGGATCACCAAAGTCGCTACCGGCAGCGCGGTCATCTGTTCGGCCAGCGACGGCCCGTCCTGCTGCATCCGTAGCGGCGGCACCAGCGGCAGCGTGCCGCTCATGCCGCCTGGCGCGCGTCCACCGCCTCGACCTCGCCCGCGATCAGCGGTTCGTAGAAGCGGGCGAGCATATCCAGCACCTTGTCCGCATCCGGCTCCTGATTGACCGCATGGCGGAACTCGGCCGATCCGGTCAGCCCCTTGGTGTACCAGCCGATATGCTTGCGGGCCATATTGACCCCGGTATAATTATCATAATGATCGAGCATCGCCTTATAATGCTCTATGATTACGTGATATTGTTCTTCCAGCGACGGGTCCGGCACGCGCTCGCCCCGGTCCAGCCAGGCCATGACCTGACTGATCAGCCAGGGACGGCCATAGGCACCGCGCCCGATCATCACCCCGTCCGCGCCGCTCTGTTCCAGCGCCATGTCGGCATCCTCGATCGAGCAGATGTCGCCATTGGCGATCACCGGCAGCTTGACCGCATCCTTGACCGAGCGGATGAAGCCCCAGTCTGCCGACCCCTTATACATCTGGCAGCGAGTGCGGCCATGAACGGTGATCAGCTTCGCGCCCAGATCCTCGGCAATATGCGCCAGTTCGGGCGCGTTGAGGCTGCTATGGTCCCAGCCCATCCGCATCTTGACGGTGACCGGCACGTCGACCGCCTCGACCGTCGCCTTGATCAGCGCAGCGGCCAGCGGCAGGTCGCGCATCAGCGCGCTGCCCGCGTCGCCATTGACCACCTTCTTGACCGGGCAACCCATATTGATGTCGATGATAGCCGCGCCACGATCCGCATTCAGCTTCGCCGCATCGGCCATTTCGGCCGGCGAGCAGCCTGCCAGCTGCATCGACACGGGTTCCTCCAGCGGATGCCAGGCAGCCTTTTGCAGCGACTGGCGCGTTTCGCGGATCATCGCGGCGGTCGCGATCATCTCGGTCACGTTGAGGCCGCAGCCATAGCGGCGCACCAGCGTGCGGAACGGCATGTCAGTGACGCCGGTCATCGGCGCCAACACGACGGGCATGTCGATCGTCAACGGACCGATGGAAATGGGGGAAAGCCTGCGCATGATACTCGAACGATACTGCCTAAAAAACAGGCAGCCAATAGCGGTTATTGGCATGCGGGGCAAGCGAAGGGGTCTGGCGGGGGTCCGCTCAAGCGTCTATGCCCCGCGCCATGACTGATAACAGGCACAGGACCGTAGCCCTGCTGGTCGCCGCTGGCACCGGCAGCCGCGCGGGCGGCGACATTCCCAAGCAGTTCCGCACCGTTGGCGGCAAGGCGGTGATTGCCCATGCGGTGGACGCCCTGGCAGCGCATGAGGGCATCGACGCGATCCATCTGGTGATTGGTGCCGGGCAGGAGGCGCAGGTGCGCGCGCTGCTGGGAGATCGCGCGATTGCCGGGGTGACGCTGGGCGCGGACAGTCGGCGCGGATCGGTGCGCGCAGGGCTGGAGGCGATTGCGGCGGCGGGGGGCGCCGACCGGGTATTGATCCATGATGCGGCGCGCGCCTTCCTGCCGGGTGCCGTGGTGGACCGGTTGCTGGGAGCACTGGACGGTGCGCCGGGGGCGATCCCAGTGTTGCCGGTCGCTGATACGCTTGTGCGCGGTGAGGGCGACGTGATGGGCGAAAGCGTGGCGCGCGACAGCCTTTTCCGGGTGCAGACACCGCAGGCTTTCCGCTTCGACACGATCCTGGCGGCGCACCGTGGCTGGGACGAGGGCCGCGAAGCCACGGACGATGCACAGATTTTGAAAGGCTGGGGCCATGACGTCATCTTGGTTGCAGGCGACGAGGGACTGGAAAAATTGACCTACCCACAGGATTTTGCCCGCGCCGAGGCCAGGCTGCCAAGCGCCCGCACAGTGCGCGTCGGCATGGGCTATGACGTCCATCGCCTCGCCCCGGATGAGGAATTATGGCTGGGCGGCGTGCTGGTCCCCCATGATCGCGGCCTGGCCGGGCATAGCGATGCGGACGTGGCGCTCCACGCTATCGTCGATGCGCTGCTGGGCGCGCTGGCAGAGGGCGACATTGGCAGCCACTTCCCGCCGTCCGACGCGCAATGGCGCGGGGCATCGTCCGACCGCTTTCTGGCCTATGCGGGCGACCGGGTCGCGGCGCGCGGCGGGACGATCGACCATGTCGACCTGACCATCATCTGCGAAGCGCCCAAGATCGGCCCGCATCGCGACGCCATGCGGGCGCGGATCGCCGAGATACTGAGCCTGCCGATCGACCGGGTCAGCGTGAAAGCGACCACCACCGAGCGGCTGGGTTTTGCCGGACGGCGCGAAGGTATTGCGGCACAAGCGGTTGCCACCCTCTCCCTTCCCGCGCTATCCTGATCCCATGCCAGACAGCATCCTCCCCACCATCCTGGTCGAACTTGCCGACCGGGTCATCATCGCCAATCGCCGCGCCGGGCGGACCATCGCCGTCGCCGAAAGCTGCACCGGGGGGCTGGTGTCCGCCGCGCTCACCGAAATCGCGGGCTCATCCGACGTGTTCGAGGCCGGATTCGTCACTTATTCCAATGATATGAAGGCGGAACTTCTCAAAGTTTCGCATGATGTGCTGGAAACCTTCGGCGCGGTGTCCATCGCCACCGCCTGGGCCATGGCGCAGGGCGCGCTGCTCAAAAGCCATGCCCATGTCGCCGTCGCGATCACCGGGATCGCCGGTCCAGGCGGCGGAACCGAGCAGAAGCCGGTCGGGACCGTCGTGTTCGCCCGCGCCGAACGCGGCGCAAGCCCGGACAAGATCGTCGCGGACATGCGGCATTTCGACAATGACGGCCGGGGCGGCGTGCGGCTTCAGGCGGCGCTTTGTGCGCTCGAACTGCTGCTGCCCGACTCGCCCGGCGCATAAAGCTGCCCAGCGCGGGTTTCGAACGCGCCGATCATCTTGCGCAGCGCCTTGTCGAACATCTGCCCCGCCAGCATCTCGAACAGGCGATTTTTGAAGGCGAACTCGACCTCGAAATCCACCAGCACCCCGCCCTGCCCGTCGTCGCGGAAGCGCCATTCATTGTGCAGATGCTTCAAAGGGCCGTCGAGATAATCGACCCGGACATGGTCGGGTCGATGCTTGTGGACACGGGAGGTGAAGCTTTCCTTGATCCCCTTGAACCCCACGATCATGTCGGCGACCATTTCCGTGTCGCTGTTCGACCGCACCCGGATCGCGCTGATCCAGGGCAAAAATTCGGGGTAGCGCGCGACATCCGCCACCAGATCGAACATCTGGGTCGGGCTGTAGGGCAGATGCCGGGTCTCTTCATGCCGGTGCATGGATTTACCGGGCAGCCTTGGCCAGCTTCGCCTCACGCGCGGCGCGCATTTCGGCGAAATCCGCGCCCGCATGATAGCTCGACCGGGTGAGCGGACTGGACGCCACTTGCAGGAAGCCCTTCGCCCGCGCGATCGCGGCATAGGCGTTGAACGCGGCAGGCGTGACGAACTCGATCACCTTGGCGTGCCTGGGCGTGGGCTGGAGATATTGGCCCATGGTCAGGAAATCGATGTCGGCCGACCGCATGTCATCCATCACCTGATGCACTTCCAGCCGCTCTTCGCCCAGCCCCAGCATGATGCCGGACTTGGTGAAGATGGATGGGTCGAGCCGCTTGACCGACTCCAGCAACCGCAGCGAGGCATAGTAGCGCGCGCCGGGGCGGATGGTGGGGTAGAGGCGCGGCACCGTCTCCAGATTATGATTATAGACGTCGGGTCGTGCCGTAACGATCATCTCGACCGCGCGTTCATGCTTGTTGCGGAAGTCCGGCGTCAGAATTTCGATCGTCGTGTTCGGTGTGGTGCGACGCAACGCCTCGATCACCTTGACGAATTGCGACGCCCCGCCGTCGGGCAGATCGTCGCGATCCACCGAGGTGATGACGATATGTTCCAGCCCCATTTCGGCGCAGGCATCGGCCAGATTTTGCGGCTCGTTGACATCGACCTTGCGGGGCATCCCGGTCTTGACGTTACAGAACGCACAGGCCCGCGTACAGACGTCGCCCAGGATCATCACCGTGGCATGCTTCTTGGTCCAGCATTCGCCGATATTCGGACAGGCCGCTTCCTCGCACACCGTGTTCAGCCCCTTGTCGCGCATCAGTTTGCGCGTCTCATGATAGGCCGGGCTGGTCGGTGCCTTGACGCGAATCCAGTCGGGTTTGCGCGCGCGCTCCGGCTTGACAGGGTCACCGGGCATGGGGATCGGGGCGATGTCGTTCATCCGCCCCAGATAGCGATCCAGCGCTCCAGTTGCCAGTCCCCATATGGCCATACTTGCCAGCCTCCTTATTGTACGGCACAGACCGGCGCATGGCTGATTTTTCCAACATGATCGAAGGCTATCGCCGCTTCCGCCAAACCGGCTGGACCCAGCAGCGGGCGCGATGGGACGAACTGAGCGAAGGGCAAAGCCCCAGGGTGATGATCATCGCCTGTTCCGACAGCAGGGTCGATCCCGCGCAGATATTCGACACCAATCCCGGCGAGATTTTCGTCGTCCGCAACGTCGCCGCGCTGGTGCCGCCGTTCGAGACGACACCGGGTCATCATGGCGTATCGGCGGCGCTGGAATTTGCCGTGCAGGTGCTTCAGGTCAGCGAAATCATCGTCATGGGTCATGGTAAATGCGGGGGTTGCAAGGCGGCGCTCAGTCATGATCTGAAGGATGCAGAACCCGGCGAAGGCGGTTTCATCCATAGCTGGATCGAACTGCTGGACCCGGCGCGCGATACGGTGATTGCGCGCTATGGCGACGATCGCAGCCGGGACGTCGAACGGGCGATGGAGCAGGAAAGCGTCAAGGTGAGCCTGGCAAACCTGCGCACCTTCCCCTGCGTCCGGTCCAAGGAACGCAAGGGCGAGTTGAAACTGATCGGCGCTTTCTTTGCCATTTCCGACGGCCAACTGCATGTCATGGATGAGCAGAGCGGCATCTTCACGCCTGCCTGAAAGGACATAACATGACGTCACTGGACGGGCCGAGCGGCAATATCGCCCTGCTGATTGATGCCGACAATGCGTCGGCAGCCCATTTCGATCCGGTGATGACGGTGCTGGCGGAGCTGGGTACGGTCAATATCCGCCGCGCCTATGGCAATTGGAGCAAGGCGACGCTCAAAACCTGGGCCGCGCTGTCGATCGCACAGGCGATCGAACCGCAGCAGCAGTTCGACCTGACCAAGGGCAAGAATGCCACCGACATGAAGATGACGATCGACGCCATGGACCTGATGGCGAGCGGGCGGGTCAGCGGCTTTGGCCTGATGTCGAGCGACAGCGATTTCACCCCGCTCGTCACGCGGATCCGGCAGCAGGGCATCCCGGTCTATGGCTTTGGCCGGATGAATTCGCCGGAGGGTTTCCGCCGCGCCTGCACCCGCTTCATCGACGTGGTGGCGCTGGCAGCAGCCGAAGAGCCGATCGTCAGCAAGGCACCAGCCCCGGCGCGCACGCCCAAGGCTGACGAAACCAAAGCCGCGCCCGCAAAAGCCGCGCCTCCCGCGTCTGCGCCCGCTCCAGCACCCGCCCCGGTCGTCAAGAAAGCCGTCGATGCCGAAGTCATCAAACTGCTGATCGACGCCTATGATTCGGTCAAACGCGACGAGCGCGGCTTTGTGCGGCTGGGGTCCGTGGGCCAGTTGGCCGGCAACCGCTCCAGCTTCGACGTGCGCAACTATGGCTATAAGCGGCTGTCCGACCTGGTGCAGGCCATCCCCAACTTCATCACCGAATCGCGCGAGGGCGGTCAGGTGTGGATCAAGCGGGTGAATTGAGGCTCGATGATCCCTCTCCCTCGAGGGAGAGGGCTGCGCAGACTTGGCAGCTTGCTGCCTAGTCGAAGCCGGGAGAGGGTGTACCGCGCTAACGATAGCGCACTTCCCCCATCCAACTTCGCCTAGCTTCACTGCGTTCGGTAAGGCTGCGTATCCTTCTCCCCCGAGGGAGAAGGTAGGTCCCCGCGATCCACGCCTCTCTGCGCAACTTGCATAAAAAAAGGGCCGATCCTGTGAAGGACCGGCCCGTAAAGTTTAGGAGAGGATGCCTGAAAGGCACCGTCCTCTTCAAATATTAGCGCTAATATCGCAAGTGCGAAAAACAGTTGGGCAGGTGCAACTTTTGCAACTGCCCGGCTGTGGCGTCAGATCAGCGGGTCAGTTTCTTGTAGGCCAATCGGGTCGGACGATCGGCGGCGTCGCCCAGGCGACGGCGCTTATCTTCCTCATACGCCTCGAAATTCCCCTCGAACCATTCGACATGGCTGTCGCCTTCAAAGGCAAGGATGTGGGTGGCGAGGCGATCGAGGAAGAAGCGGTCATGGCTGATGACCACGGCGCAGCCCGCGAAATTTTCGATCGCTTCTTCCAGCGCGCCCAGCGTTTCGACGTCCAGATCGTTGGTAGGTTCGTCGAGCAGCAGCACGTTGCCGCCCTTTTTCAGCATCTTGGCGATATGGACGCGGTTGCGTTCACCGCCCGACAGCTTGCCGACATTCTTCTGCTGGTCCTGCCCCTTGAAGTTGAAGGCGCCGACATAGGCTCGCGTCGACATGTCATGACCGTTGACCTTCACATAATCGAGGCCGTCGGACACTTCTTCCCAGACATTCTTGCTGTCATCCAGATGATCGCGGCTCTGGTCGACAAAGCCCAGGCGGACGGTCGTGCCGATGTCGATCTCACCCGAATCGGGCTTTTCCTGGCCGGTGATCAGCTTGAACAGGGTCGATTTACCCGCACCGTTCGGGCCGATGACGCCGACGATGCCGCCCGGTGGCAGCAGGAAGGACAGATCCTCGAACAGCAGCTTGTCGCCGAACGCCTTGGAAATGCCCTTGAACTCGATCACCTTGCCGCCCAGCCGTTCCGGCACCTGGATGACGATCTGCGCCTTGCCGGGCGAACGGTTGTTCTGGCCAGCGACCAGTTCCTCAAACTTTTTGATACGCGCCTTGGACTTGGTCTGGCGGCCCTTGGTCCCCTGCCGGATCCATTCCAGCTCGTCATTGATCGCCTTCTGGCGGCCGGACGCCTCGCGGTCCTCCTGCTCCAGACGCTTGGCCTTCTTCTCCAGATAGGTGGAGTAATTGCCTTCGTACGGGAAATATTTGCCGCGATCGAGTTCGAGGATCCACCCTACGACATTGTCGAGGAAGTAGCGGTCATGGGTGATCATCAGCACCGCGCCCGCATATTCCTTTAGGTGATTTTCCAGCCAGGTGACGCTTTCGGCATCCAGATGGTTGGTCGGTTCGTCGAGCAGCAATATGTCAGGCTTCTGGATCAGCAGGCGGGTCAGCGCGATGCGGCGCTTTTCACCACCCGACAGATTTTCGACCGACCAGTCGGACGGCGGGCAACGCAGCGCCTCCATCGCGATTTCCAGCTGATTGTCGAGCGTCCAGCCATCGACCGCGTCGATCTGTTCCTGCAACGTCCCCATTTCCTCCATCAGCGCGTCGAAATCGACGTCCTCCGGCGGATCGGCCATGATGTTGCTGATGTCATTGAAGCGATCCATCTTGTCCGCGGTCTCGCGCGCGCCGTCCTTGACGTTTTCCAGCACGGTCTTGGTCGGGTCGAGCTGCGGCTCCTGCGCCAGATAGCCGACCGTGATATTCTCGCCCGGCCAGGCTTCGCCGGTGAAATCGGTGTCGATCCCGGCCATGATCTTGATCAGGGTCGATTTACCCGCACCGTTCGGGCCGACGATGCCGATCTTGGACCCGCGATAAAATTGCAGGTTGATGTTGCTCAGCACCGGCTTGGCAGCGCCGGGAAAGCTCTTGGTCATGCTCTTCATGACATAGGCATATTGCGAGGAGGCGGACATGTTCGGGCAGCTCCAACGGTAGGATAAGAGGATTTGGCGCGGAGTTAGCGGAGGCGGGACGCATTGGCAAATGGGCGATGGCTCGCTACGCTCTCACCCATGCAGAAAATCCGATCGGGCACGCTTGCCGCCCTCCTCCTTGGCAGCCTCCTCACCCCTACCCTGTCCCATGCCGCCCCGGCAGACAGCGCCACGATTCGCGACGCGGCGCTCAAGGATGATGTCGCATGGGATTTCACCGAAGGGCTGACCACCGAAGTCGGCCCGCGTCCGGCCGGCACGCCGCAGGAAGCGCGGGCGCGCGACTGGGCGGTGGCAAAGCTCAAGGCGCTGGGGTTCAGCAATGTGCGCGCCGAACCCTATACGATGCCGGTATGGGTGCGCGGCCGGGATGAGGCGAAAATCCTCTCCCCCTTCCCGCAAAATCTGGTGCTGGCGGCGCTGGGCAATAGCGGATCAACCCCGGACAAGGGGATAGAGGGCGAAGTCGTCTATTTCCCGACCATCGCCGATCTGGAAGCCGCCCCCGCCGCCAGCGTGAAGGGCAAGATCGCCTTCGTCAGCCACGATATGGCAGCGACGCAGGACGGCTCCTCCTATGGCTATTTCGGTGCAGCGCGGCGGCAGGGACCCAGCATCGCGTCGAAAAAGGGCGCGATCGCCATATTGATCCGCTCGATCGGGACCGATCATAACCGCCTGCCCCATACCGGGGTGCAGATGTGGGCCGATGGCGTGACGCCGATTCCCGCTGCCGCGCTTTCAGTCCCCGATGCCGAGCAACTGGCGCGGGTTATAGGGCGCGGACAGCCGGTGAAGCTCCACCTGACGCTGACCTCGAAAATGCTCAAGGACCAGCCATCGGGCAATGTGATCGCGGAAATTCCAGGCAGTGATCCAGCGGCGGGCATTGTCGTTGCCGCCTGCCATCTCGACAGCTGGGACCAGGGCACCGGCGCGATTGACGATGCGACCGGCTGCGGCATCGCGGCCGCAGCGGCGTTGCAGGTGGCCAAGGCGGGCCAGCCCCGCCGCACCATCCGCGTGCTGATGGCTGGCGCGGAAGAAGTGGGCGGTGACGGTGCGCGCGCCTATTATAAGGCGCATGGCGCGGAGAAACATGCGTTGGCGATCGAGTCGGACTTTGGTGCCGACCGCGTCTGGCGCGTCGATTTCAAACTGCCACAGGGGCATGAGGCGCTTGCTACCCGCATCGCAGCGGCCCTTGCGCCGCTGGGCATCGGGGCCAGCAAGCAGGAAGCGGGCGGCGGGGCCGACATTGCGCCGCTGGTCAAAGCCGGCGTGCCGGTGATCGACCTGCAACAGGATGGCACCCGCTATTTCGACCTGCATCACACGCCCGACGATACGCTGGACAAAGTCGATCCGGCGCAGTTGCGACAGAATGTCGCCGCCTGGGCGGTAACGCTGAACCTGATCGCCCATGCATCAGAAACATTGGGCGTTAACTGAACTTTTATAGTAGACAACGCCCTGTCGCGTGATTCCTTCGTTTCACCGGCGCAGAAAAGCATTGATTTGTGCAACGCACACGTTAATGCGGGTCGCTCGCGTAGGGTCACATCGTAACGTGCCTGACGCGGCATAATGCTATGGGAGCCGTACACAATGAAGAAGATCGCTGCTGTTTTCGCTTCGGCCAGCCTGATGGCCCTCGCCGCTTGCGGTGAGAAGCCGGCCAACGAAACCGCGAACGCTTCGAACGCCGTCGTGGAAAACGTTGTTGAAAACGCCGTGAACGCTGCTGAAAATGCAACGAACGCTGCTGACAACGCCGCGAACGCTGCGAACAACGCTGCGAACGCGATGTAATCTTCGCATTAGCGAGATTTCCGAAGGGCGGGCCGTATCCACGGCCCGCCCTTTTTGTTTGTGCCACACACATTGCCCCCGCCCGGAACATCCGTGCCGCTCCATCGGTTGATTCTGAACCGCAGCAGGAGAAAATATCATGGGCAAGGGTCTATTATTATGGCTGATCGGCGTGCCGATCCCCATCATTCTGCTACTTTGGCTCTTCTTTCACTGATCGCCGATTGACGGGACGCGCGATAGGCCGCTAAGGCGCGAGACGTCGGGGAGTAGCGCAGTCTGGTAGCGCGCCTGCTTTGGGAGCAGGATGTCGCAGGTTCGAATCCTGTCTCCCCGACCACTTCATATAAATCGCTAATGAAAATCGCGTGATCCGGGCAATATCCGCACATTGCGCGGATGGCCATGGGTGCGGACGCGCGACATGACCGGGTGAACAGCCTTGTCGCCCGGTCCTGCTTCAATCACCGTTGCATGATCCTCCGACAGGCGATCGAGTTCGGCGGTGCGATCCACGATGCGATCCGCCATCAGGTGCAGCACATCGACCGGCCCCTCCCGCACCCGCTGCACCACGCCATGCGCCTCCATCAGTCGCGCGGCCATGACCGGCAGGCGATAGCGGTCCAGCATCCTGGCCCAGAGCAGGATGTTGACGATGCCTGTCTCATCTTCCAGCGTCGCGAAGATCGCATTGCCCTTGCCGGGTCGCTGCCGCACCAGCACCACACCCGCCACTTTGGCCCGCGCGCCATTTTTCACGCTGCTGATCTGTTCGCTGGTCAGCAGTCCTTCGGCCGCGAAAACCGGGCGCAGGAAGGTCATGGGATGCTGTTTGAGCGACAGGCGGGTCAGCTGATAATCCGCGGCCACCGCTTCGGACAAGGGCATGGGCGGCAGGGCCGCATCGGCTTCCTCCCCCAGTTCGCGCGCGCGGGCGGCGGCGAATAGCGGCAGTTCGCCTGCTGGCATCCGCCGCACGTCCCAGGCCGCGTCGCGCCGTTCGCGCCCGATCGATCGGCAGGCGTCGGCATCAGCCAGCAAATGCAGCGCGCGGGCAGGCAGCCGAACGCGCCGCCCCAATTCCTCGATCGTGGCGAAGGGACCGGACGCCGCGCGATCCACCGCAATCGCCTCTCCCCATGCCTCGCGAAACCCATCAATCTGGCGAAAGCCCAGCCGCAGCGCGAACGCCCCATCCTTGCGGTGGTGCGGGACGATGTCGCCCCAGCGGCGATTGGCCGGGGTCCAATGCTTGCCTGCATCGGGATCGTCCGCCGCAATCGGCTCCAGCCCATTGTCCCAGCCGCTGGCATTGACGTCGATGCCGCGCACCATGACGCCATGTTCGATCGCGTCGCGCACGATCTGCGCCGGGGCGTAGAAGCCCATCGGCTGCGCATTGAGCAGAGCCGCGGCAAATACGGCAGGCTGGTAGCATTTCAGCCAGGCCGACACATAGACCAGTCGGGCAAAGGAGATGGCGTGGCTTTCGGGAAAGCCATAGCTGCCGAACCCCTTGATCTGGTCATAGCAGCGCTGGGCAAAGGCGCGCTCATAGCCGCGCCGCACCATGCCGCCGACCATCTGCTCCTCAAACTCGCCGATCGTGCCGACATTGCGGAACGTCGCCATCGCCCGACGCAATTGATTGGCGCGCGCAGGCGAAAATTCGGCCGCCGTAATCGCCAAATTCATCGCCTGTTCCTGAAACAGGGGGACGCCGTAGGTGAGACCCAGCACGCCATGCAATTCGTCTGCCGGATAGGGCGGTGAAGGCGAAGGAAAGGACCAGCTTTTGGGCTTGCCATCGCGCGCCTCGGCCCGGCGGGCGAGATAGGGGTGGACCATATCCCCCTCGATCGGGCCGGGCCGCACGATCGCCACCTGCACCGCCAGATCATAAAATTTGCGCGGGCGCAGGCGGGGCAGCATGTTGATCTGGGCGCGACTTTCCACCTGGAACACGCCCACGCTGTCGCCCCGGCACAGCATGTCATAGACCGGCTCTTTTTCACTCGGCACCGACGCCAGCGTCATGTTGCCCAGGCCATGGTCGCGCATCAGCGCAAAGCCCTTGCGGATGCAGCTGAGCATCCCCAGCGCCAGCACGTCGACCTTCATCAGGCCCAGCGCGTCGATATCATCCTTATCCCATTCCAGAAATGTGCGGTCCACCATCGCGGCATGGTGGATCGGCACCGTCTCATCCAGCCGGTCCTGCGTCAGCACGAAACCGCCGACATGCTGCGACAAATGGCGCGGGAAGGTCAGGAGCCGGTCGACCAGTTCCTTCAACTGCATGACCAGCGGATTGCCCACGTCCAGCCCGGCGTCGCGGAAGCGCCGTTCCTCCATGCCGCTGGCGTGGCTGCCCCATACGGTGCTGCCGATCCGCGCGGTCACATCTTCCGTCAGGCCCAGCACCTTGCCGACCTCCCGCACCGTGCTGCGCGGGCGATAATGGATGACGGTCGCGGCGATGGCGGCGCGCTCGCGGCCATAGCGGGCGTAGATATGCTGGATCACCTCCTCGCGCCGCTCATGCTCGAAATCGACATCGATGTCGGGCGGCTCGTCGCGATCCTCCGAAATGAAGCGGGAGAAGAGCAGATTATGCTTGGTCGGGTCGACCGATGTGATGCCCAGATAATAGCAAACCGCCGAATTGGCCGCTGATCCCCGCCCCTGACACAGGATCGGCGGATCGAGGCTGCGGGCGAACTGCACCGCTTCATAAACGGTCAGGAAATAATAGGCGTAGTTGCGGCTGCGGATCAGCGCGAACTCCGTCGCCAGCATCGCATGGACCGTGTCCGGCACGCCATCGGGATAGGCTTCGCCTGCCAGCCGCAGCACTTCATGCTCCAGCCAGTCCTGCGCCGCCCACCCCTCCGGCACCGGTTCATGGGGATATTCATATTTGAGGTCCGACAGGTCGAACCCGATCCGGTCCAGCACGTCGCGCCATGCCCCCACCGCCTGCAGCCAGTCGCGGAACAGCCGTGCCATTTCGCGCGCGGGTTTCAGGTGCCGCTCGGCATTGGCCTCCAGCCGCCGCCCCGCCTCACGCAGGGTCACGCCGTGGCGGATGCAGGTGACGACATCGTGCAGCGGCCGATCTTTTGGCATTGCATAGAGCGCGTCGCAGGTGGCGAGCAAAGGCAGGTTAAGTCGCTGCGCCAGCGCCGCCAGCCGGGCGAGGCGGCGGCGGTCCGGCCCTACGCGCGGCATGGTAACACCGATCCACAGCGCGCCCGGCACCGACTGCGCCAATGTCGCCAGCAGCGCTTCGTCCGCCTCCCCCGCCATGACGATCAGGACCATGTCCTGCGCATGATCGATCAGGTCGGACAGGCGCAGGTCGCAATCGCCCTTTTGCACCGTGTCTTTGAGATTGCCGACGCTCAGCAGCCTGGTCAACCGTCCCCAGCCATGGCGGTTGATGGGGTAGGCGATAATGTCCGGTGTCCCGTCGGCAAAGCAGAGCCGCGCCCCGGTGACGAGACGGAAAGCCTGCGCCAGCCGCAGCGCCTGCGCCGCAAGATGGCGGCGTTCAGCAGCCGACTGCGCGGTTTCGCCAGTGCGGATGCCCTGATCCTCGGCATCCTCGGCCAGCATCTTGCGCACCGATTTAAGCGCGCTCCACGCCCGCACCACCCCGGCGACCGTATTGCGATCGGCAATGCCGATACCCGCATGGCCCAGCGCCAGCGCCTGCCCCACCATATCGGCCGGGTGCGACGCACCGCGCAGGAAACTATAATTGGTCGCGGCCACCAACTCGGCGAAATCCGACGCAGGCGATAGCGGTTCCGGTCGCCGCGCCCGCAACGCCGCGTCCAGAGCGATGGGCCGACGCCCCTCGCCCTCCGGCCCCGGATCACGCCCCCGGCTCATGCGAACAGGCCGTGCATGTACCAGCGCGGCATCGGCTTGTCCGGCTCGAAAAAGCCCAGCCGGAAGATCCAGAAACGGCGGCCGCGCCGGTCCTCCACCCTGTAATAGTCGCGAATATGATCAGGCGCGTCACCCAGCAGATAGCGGATATCGACCTCGCCCGGATCGCTGCCGGGCCGGGGCAGTTCGATCGAGACGGGCCGCCTGCGCCACCATTCCCCGGCGATCCGCTCCGGCCCCTCGAACCGGGCGACTTCGTGCAGCGCCCGCCGCCAGCGGAAACGGCGGGGCGGGCCGTCGGGGACTTCGGCGCCCAGCACCTCGATCGACTGGGGCGGATCGAACAGATGGATGGGGCGCAGCGGCGGCTCGCCCGTCTGCGGCGTCGCCCACAGGTCGGACGGCGGGGCATCCAGCGCGGGGAGCGCAAATTCGGCCTGTTCGGGCATATGGCTGTCGCGCGCGCCAAAGCGGCGGACGCGGTTGCGCCCCAGCCGGGTGCTCAATCGCTCGACCAGCGCAGTCACCGCCGCCTCGCCCGTCGCACCGCCCTCCAGCCGCAATTGCGATGCGCCCAGTGGCTCGGTCAGCGGGACGTTCAGGCGCAGCAGGTCGAAACCGAAACCGGGGTCGATGGGATCGTTGAGGCTGTCGATCCGTTCCCGGATCAACCGCATCAGCGCCGGGACATCGCGCATCGGCGCACCGGTTTCCACGGTCAGGCGGCGCACCAGCCCGTCGCTGCGGAAAAACAGCGCCTCGAACCGGCGGCCGCCATGGCCCCTCTGTTCCAATATCTCTGCCGCCTCGCCCGCCAGTTCGGCCAGGATCGTCATCATGGTTTCGGTGCGGGCGACCGGTTCGGCAAAGCGCCGCTCGACGCCCAGCGGCGGGACGACCCGGCGCGGGGTCAGCGCGCTGTCCGCCTCCCCCACGATCCGGCGGATCGCCATCACCGCCGAAGCGCCGAAGCGGGCGGCGATGGACAACATTGGCCGACGCGCGACGTCGCCAATGGTTTTCAGCCCTGCGCGGCGCAGCGCCAGCGTCGCTTCCTCATCCAGTTCCAGCGCGGCGACGGGCAGGCGGCGGATCGCGCTATCTTCATCGCACGCAGCGCCTGCCACATAGCGCGCCAGCGCCCGCGCGCCCTCCGGCGTCCCGGCAAAGGCCAGCCGCACCGCTACGCCCAGCCGCGCCAGCCGCCGTTCCAGATCAGCCGCCAGCCCCGTCTCGCCACCAAAGAGATGGTCGCACCCGCTGGTGTCGAGGATCAGCCCGTCGGGCGGATCGAGCGCCACGGTCGGCGTGTAGCGGGTGCAGCCATCAGCCAGCCGCTCCAGCCAGTCCTGATCTTCATGCGGCACATGGTCGAACAGGTCGAGGTCCGGCACGCGGGCGCGGGCGTCCGCCATCGACAGGCCGGGCGACAGGCCCAGCGCCGCCGCGGCCTCATCCACCGCCGCCAGCCGCAGCGCGCCGCGAACCTTCTCGACAAAGGCGCGGGGCCGTTCATCCTGCCCGGCGCACAAATGGGGCCGGGTCAGGCGCAACCGCTCCGCCGGGAGCCAGGGGAAGAACAGGGCGAGATAGCGGCGGTGCCGGGGCGCCGGCGTCGCGATCGTCATGCTCTCCTCCTCCCCAAACCCTTCCATTAGCGCCTCGTCCATCTGTGGCAGGACGTCTGAAACATAGTCGGTCACGGTCCCACTCCATGCGCCATGGACCGGCCGGGGGACCGGCACGCCGACGCAGCAATTCGATTTGAAACAAGGATGCGCCCGGCGCGTCCGCCTCCAGCGCGATCGAGGGCGAAGCACTGACCCGCCAGCGTGTATCGGCGGCGCTCGGCGCAGCGTCGGCGGCGATCCGCAGCAGGAACAGGGTGACGCCCGATGCTTCGGCGGCCAGCATCAGGCGGCGGCTGGCGGTCAAGTCCAGCCCGCGCATCGCGCCCCATCCTTCGACCAGCACCGCACCCAGTCCGGCGCAGCGTGCTGCCTCTGCCGCCGCATGGAGCAAAGCCGCATCATCGGGGGCCAGCACCAGCAGCATATTGGTGGGGTCTATGCCCAGTTCGACAAGGCCGGTGGCGTGCAGCTGCCCGACCCGCTTCTGCATCGCTTCGGTACGCAGCCACAGGAAAGGCCGCCCTTCCCCCGCGCGCAGGCTGAGCAAGGCAGCAACGCCCGCGCCGCTGCTGGCATCCTCCGCATCGGCAAAGATTTCATGCAACCGCCCGCGCGCCAGCCCGCCGCCCAGCGCCGCATCCACCCCGTCATGCCCCAGCGCAAACAGTGCCGCAGGCGCAGTCGCGCGGCGCGGCTCCAGCTGTTGCAGGCTCTCCCTCAACCGGGCAAGAACAGGGGACGAATCGCGCATATGTTCACTATATGTTCTATCGTTCCTTTGCGCCAGTCGTCAGTATAGGAAGCGAACGCAATACCAGCCCGGCACTGCCGCCAGCGCCAGAAACGTGCCGAGCGGCACCCGCGCCGTCGCTTCTTTTGCCCGGCCCGTCACCAACATGACGCAAAGCCCCGCCATCGCCGCGATCAGCAGGATGAAGGGCAAGGCCTGCCAACCAAACCAGGCGCCGAGCGCACCCAGCAGCTTCGCGTCGCCCAGCCCCAATCCCTCACGCCCCCGCACCGCGCGATAGGTCAATGCGATGGCAAGCAGACTGCCATAGCCAAGCGCCGTGCCGATGATCCGGTCGATCAGCAGCACATCGGTCGCCCACAGTCCCAGCGTCAGGCCCAGAAAAGCGAGCGGCAGGGTCAGCGCATCGGGCAGCCAATAATGCCGCCAGTCCAGCACCGCCAGCGTCAGCAGCAGCCAGCCGAGCAAGGCCCAGCCAATCCCGCTCAGATCCGGCATCGCGCCGATCGCCAGCGCGCCGATGATCGCGCAGCTGAGTTCCACCCGCCCATGCAGTCGATCGATCGCCGCGCCGCACGTCCGGCAGCGGCCATGCTGCAACAGGGCGCTGAGCAACGGGATCAGATCAAGCGGCGTCAGCGTCCGGCCACAGCCATCGCAGGCCGACCGACCCAGCGTCACCCCCCGCCCCTGCGGCCAGCGCAGGATCAGGGTGGCGAGGAAACTGCCGAAAATCGCGCCGACCACCCCGCCCAGCAGCGTCGCCAAGATCACAATGTGCCTTCAACCTTCAGCACCTGCGCATTGCCCATAGTCGCAAAGCCCGCCTGCCCCAGCGACGATGCCAGCGTCGGATCGGCGGTTTCAACCCGCATCGTGGCGCTATAGCGGCCCGACCGCCAGATGCGCAGCGCGATCGTCTCCATGCCCGACTGGCTGGCGAGCGGCAGCGACAGCGCGTCGCCATCGCAGGCGAGCGCACCCGAAAAGCCCTGCGACAGGTTCAGCCCAGGAAACTGCCCGGCCATCCGCGCCCGCACCCTCCCCTCGGCATGACCGCAACGGTCGCCGGTAAAATAGGCGGACACATCCTCCATCTGGAGGCTGGCGATCGGCAGCGGCGCGAAGGTGCGGCCCAATGACACCGCGCCACTCACATCATCCACCCCGATCCGCCCGAACCCGACGGTCAGCGCGCCGGATATGTCGTCGGCCAGCCCCTTGGTCCGGGCAATGTCGAACCGCGCCCGGCCTGTCAGCAGCGCCAGCGGGGCGAGGCCCGCGCGCACGCTGCCCATCGGCATGTCGCCCAGCATCAGCTGGTCGATCCGCCCGCTCCACACCGTGCCACGCACATCCCGCGCCGCCACGCCCAGCCGCTCCAGCCCAGCCAGCCCCAACGCGACCCGCATCGGCAAAAAGAGGAGCAGCCCCAGCAGCACGATCACCAGCAACGTGATCCGCATCCGGCGCGAGAGGATAAGACCCATCATTGCCCCACTCCCCGCACCAGCACCGCCTGCACCGACAGGCTGCCAGCGGTCGGCGCGGGCCGCGCGCTCATCGTATCGACCCGCACCCCCTGCGCCTCCAGCGCCGCAATCCAGGAAAAGAGCGCGACCGGCCGGATCGAGGCGATGGCAATCTCCATCCGGTCCGGTCCCTGCGCCTGCGCCCGTTCCAGCGTCAGCCCGGCTTCACCCGCGCCCTGCCCGACCAGCTGGTCGAGCGGCGCGGACGGGCCGCCAGCAACCGCGCGGGGCAGCGCCTTTAACTGCCGCACCGCCGCGCGCACTGCCGCGTTGCGATCAGTCGCCTCCAGCAACGTATCGCGCGCCGACCGCTGCGCCCGGTCGAGCGGCATCGCCACCCCGAACCAGAGGATCACGCCTGCCAGCAGGGCGAACATCACGCCCAGCATCACTTGCTCGCGGGGCGATCGTTCCGCCCAGAGTGCCTGCATCCGTTCCATCATGACCGCACCGTAATTTCTGCCAGCGTCCGACCGCCCGGCTCCTGCGCGGGTGTCGCCGTGATGGTGAAGCCCGCCGCCTGAAGCGCGAGCAACACGATGTTGATGTCATCCGCCTTCGCCGCCGCCAGCGTCGCGCGCAGCATCCCGTCCGGGTCGCGCGACAGGCTGGTCAGCGCTACGCCGGGCGCATCCTGCATCGCTGCCATCAGCGCCGCGACCGGCGCGGTAAAGGCCCGACCGCCAGCACCCCGCGCGGCAAGCTGCTGCTCCATCGCGCCAAACGCTTGGCGCGCATCGCTTGCGCCGGGAACGACCTGCTGCGCCAGCGCCAGGCTTTCCGCGTCAAGCCGACTGGCCTCACGATGGCTTTTGACGATACCGACCAGCGCAATCAGCAATGCCGCGAGCAGGATCAGCCCGCTCCACAACGCCACCCGTTTCAGCGCACGCTGATCGACCTGCCGCCGCACCCGCTTGGCAAAATCCCCCTGCCGCAGATCGATGGGCGGGGCATCCAGCGCGGCGATCGCGCGTCCCTCGATCACGCCCTGCGGCACATCGGTCACCGGTGCGTCGCCGATCAGCGCGGGCAAGGCCATGTCCCCGGTCAGCGCCATGTCCGCGCCCCGCAACACCGTCACGCCGCCAATCACGCCGCGCGCGAAACCCGCCTCTGGCTCCGGCAGCAACAAAGGCGCAGGCACGATAATATCCGGGTCCAGCCCATGATGCTGCGCCCAGAGCAGCCAATGCTGCATGTCACCGCGCGCCGCCAATGCCACGACATGGGGACGGGCCGGGTCGTCCTGCGCATCGGCCACCGCAAACAGTTGATCGGCAGGCAGGATTCCCTCCGCCAGCGCCGCCAGTCGCGCCGCCGCCCGCGCCTGCCGCACCGGCAGATCAGGATGCAGCGTCCAGTGCAGCGCCACTAGGGCCGCAGGCGGCACCAGCATCACCCGCGCTTGGTCTGGCAAGGCCGCTATACCGCACGCCGCCAACCAGTTCGCGCCCTCGCCCGACTGCACCAGCGCGCCATCCACCACCCGCATCCAGCGCGGCGGCGCATCCGCCGCTTCGGGCAGAAAGACGATCAGGGCGTCGCGCGCGCTCATGCCCCTGCGCCCCAGCTGCGCCGCACCACCGTCGCCGGGCTTTCCCGCGCGTCGATCAGCGACCGCTCCACCAGCTGCGTTCCCCCGACAGTCACTGCCACGTCCACTCCGAAAAACCCCGTCGTCAATTTGACCTGCTCGGCCACCTCGGTCATCGGCGACAGGCCGGCGAGCGAGGGCAAGGCCCAGAATTGCACCGTGCTGCCGTAGCCGTCCACGGGCCGCTGCGCCAGCAATTGCCGCGCCTGCGCGACGCTCAATTGCCCCGGCAGCAGCATCGCGAAGAGCGGCGCCTGTTCCGGCAACAGCGTATTGATGTTGATCGGCGACAGATCCGTGACTGGCAGCGCACAGACCCAGGGCCGCACCGTCGCATAGATGGCGGGCGTGATTCCGTTCACCGCGCGCAACTCGCTGGCGTCGATCATCAACCGGTTGGCCGCGCGATAGGGTCGCTGCATCTGCCCGTAAACCGCATCCTCCGCCCCGCCCGGCTGCGGATCGCCATCGCTGTCGATCCAGTCGGCCAGCCCCGCCGCCGCGCCCTGCGCCTGCCGCGCATCGACACCCAGCGCCACCAGCAAAGCCTGAAATTGCGATACGCCGATGGGGCGCACCTTCAGGCTGGCCTCGCTTGTCCCACTCACCACGCTGTTGAGGTTGAAGCAATTGCCGCCATCGGTGACCCGCGCCGTCGCGGTGCCGCCCGGAACCGGGATGCTCTGCGGCGCACCCAGCCAGCCGCCCGCCAGCGTGATCTTCGCCGGATTGCCCGCGACCAGATCGCCGATCCGCAAGCGCGCGACCGCCGTGCCTGCGTCGGCATAGGCCCGCGCCTGATCGATCGCGCCGCCATTGCCGGTCATCCGCGTCGCCAATGCGACCCGCTCCAGCGCGGTCGCGGCGACGACTGCCATCACCGCCACCAGCAGCAACACGGTCAGCAGCGCCGCGCCGCGCTCGTTGGGTTTACGCGGATCAGGCACCGGATGCGCCCTCGACGATGGGCTTTTCCGCTGGGCCGGGCGCGACGAGGAAGCGCAGGGTGACAGGCGGCTCGCCAGTGCGGGTGAGCGTTATCTCCACCGCGCGGGGCAGCAGGTCAGGCTGGGTCGGGGTCCAGTCATCGCGCCATTTGCCCGCCGCATCGCGGAATTTCAGCGCGACCGCCTCGACATTCTCCAGCAACGCCGCGGGTTCATCCCCCGCCGCGCCATCCAGTTGCGCATAGGTCCGCCGCTCCAGCCGTCCCTGCCGCACCCAATATTCCACCTTTTGCAACGAAGGCCGGGGCAGGTCGCCCAGATTGTCCCAGCCGCCGCGCACAAACTGCATCACCGGCTGATCCTCGCTTTCGTGATGCGCCCAGAAAGCCGGGGCCAGCGTGCCGCTCTCGGTACGGGTGATGCGCGGCACCGCCTGCCCCAGATCCCCCGCCAGCGCCCCGCCCGCGCGCTGCACCGCCGCCATATCATCCAGCCGCGCCTTGACCTGCGCCTGCGCCGACACGCTGTTGCCCAAGAGCAGGACACCGGCGCTCGCCAGCATCGCAAAGATCGTGAGGGCTACGAGCAACTCGATGAGCGTGAATCCATCGTCACCCCGGACTTGATCCGGGGTCCAGGGCGCAACCCGCTGCGCCTTGCCGCACTGGATGCCGGGTCCAGCCCGGCATGACGGGGAAGTAAATGTCGCCATCACTCCACCACCCGCACGAAACTCAACACCACGGGCGACGCACCCGGCTGGCCGTCGACGGTCAGGTCCACCTGCAACAGGCGCTGGTCGTCGGTCGGCTTGACAGTCCGGCTCCAGTGCCAGCGCCGCCCGCCATTCTCGACATCGCCCGCTTCGTCACCAACCGATGGCGGCACCGGATCGCTCTGCACATCGACCATCAGGTTGCGCGCGACGATCTGGCCCAGCGCCTTGCTGTCCAGATCCGCTGCGGTGCGCAGCGTCACCCCCTGCAACCGCACCAGCGCCAGCGCCGCCAGGCTGAACACCGCCAGCGCGACGAGCATTTCCAAGAGGGTGAAGCCCTGTTGGGAGGAACGCATCAAAGGCGTGAAGCCGCGTTCGCCTTTCAAATGGTCGTCACCCCGGACTCGATCCGGGGTCCAGGGCGCAAAGCGTTGCCGTCTGTCGCCCTGGATGCCGGGTCCAGCCCGGCATGACGGTGGAGGAGATGGCCGATTACCCACCGACCATGACCTTCCCCGCCATGTCGACCGTCACCGACACCCGCTCGCCCTCGCGCGCCAGCGTTACGGTCAGCGGATCGGTCGGCAGGCCGGTGCCGTCGAACGCAATCTGCTGCCGCCCGTCCTTGCCGACCAGCGCGCGGGTGCCGCCTTTCCAGTTGGCGGTGACGAAGGGCTTGTCCTCCAGCGCCACCCATTGCCCGCCATCGCGGCGCTGAAAGCCATAGCCGGACGCGGACACCCACAGCCCCATCGGCGCAGCCGTCACGACCGCTTCGTCGCGCGCGGCGGCGACGCGCGCGGCGAAGCGGTCGGCATCCTCGATCACGCGCCCGCGCGGATCCGGGATGGCCAGCACCACGGCAGCCGAAATGAAACCGATGATCGTCAGGACGACCATCAGTTCCACCAGAGTAAATCCTGCATCGGATGCAGGATTAGAGTTCGCTGGAATAGATATCCGCATTTTCACTCTCGCCGCCCGGCTGGCCGTCCGCGCCCAGCGAACTGATGTCGAACGCGCCCTTGCGCCCCGGCACGGTATAGACATAGGCGCGGCCCCACGGATCGTCGGGCAGCTTCTTGATATAGCCGCCACGCCGGTAACGCTGCGGCTGCGCCAGTGATGCGGGCGGATTGAGCAGCGCCTGCAACCCGTCCGACCCCGCCGGATAGGTCAGATTGTCGAGCCGATATTGCTCCAGCGCCTGTTCGATGGTCGCAATGTCCGCCTTCGCCTTCTCGACCCGCGCCGTGTCGGTCGCAGGAATGACGTTGATCGCCACGATCGTCGCCAGCAGGCCGATGATGACGATGACGACCATCAGTTCCACGAGGGTGAAGCCGGCTTCGCTTCGCTTCCCCACCTCGTCATCCCGGCGAAAGCCGGGATCCCGCTTTTCTTCTACGACCTTGCGCGCTCCCAAAAAAGAAGCGGGATTCCCGCCTTCGCGGGAATGACGGAGGGTGAGGGTCTTACGCATATTCAACTCCTAAGCCCCGGTCAGGCTTTGCAGCTGCAAGATCGGCAGCAGGATGGACAGGATGATGACGGCGACGATCGCGCCCATCATAATGATGATGATCGGTTCCAGCATGGCGAGCGCGGTGGAGGTGAAGGCGTCGAATTCGCGCTCCAGATATTCTGCTGCCCGCTCAAGCATCGTGTCGAGCCGCCCGGCGCTTTCGCCGCTCGCCGCCAGATAGACAAGCAAAGGCGGAAAAACCCCCGCCCGCCGGAGCGCCGCCGACAGGCTGCCGCCGCCGCGAATAGCCTCGACAATATCGTCCGACGCGCGCCGTAGCACCCGGTTATGCACCGTGTTGGCGGTCAGCGTCAGACCTTCCAGCAAGGGCAGGCGGCTCGCCACCATGGTCGAGAGCGTCCGCGCCATCCGCGCTGCGTGCAGATCGCGGATCAGCTTGCCCAGCACCGGCAGCCCCAGCAGCATCGCGTCGAAACGATAATGGAACCGCTCATTCTTCATCGCGCGCCAGAAGCCGACAGCGGCCAGCCCGATCAGGATCAGCAGCAGCCACCACCAGCCCGCCAGAAAGGCTGACAGTCCCATCACCATCCGGGTCAGCAGCGGCAATTCCTGCCCGACCGTGTCGAATTGCTCGACCACCTTGGGCACGACGAAGATCATCAGCGCCGCGACCACCAGCACCGCGAAACTGGCCAGCACCGACGGATAAGCGATGGCAGTCAGCACCTTGGACCGCATTAGCGCCTGTCGTTCCATCAGGTCGGACAGGCGCTCCATGATCGCGGGCAGGCTGCCCGAACTTTCGCCGGCGGAGATCATCGCGCGATAGAGCGGCGGAAAGCTTTTCGGCTCCACGCCCAGCGCATCGGCCAGCCGCCGCCCTTCCATCACGCCGCCATGGACCTTGCCGACAATGAGCCGAACATGGTCCTGCTCGCTCTGCCGCCCGATGGTGCGCAGCGATTCCTCCAGCGGGCTGACCTGGGTCAGCGTCGCCAGTTGCCGGGTGAACAGGGTCAGTTCCTTGGGGCTGAGGCGCGGGGTGCGCAGCGACAGGCCCGCCCGCTTGCGCGCCACCTCGACCGCGCCGGCGCTGAGTTCGACAATGAACAGCTTGCGCGCGTCGAGCTTCGCCCGCGCATCCTCCAGCGTATCGGCCTTCAGCGCGCCTTTCCGTTCCTTGCCCGCCGGGTCGATCGCGACATAGTCAAACTCAGCCATCGACGATGGTTTCCGCGTCCACGCTGTCGCGCCGCGACACGCGGATCGCTTCCTCCGCCGTGGTCTGCCCGTCGCGCACAAGCGCGCGCGCCGCCGATCCCAGATTGGGCGCGTTCAAGAAAGCGTGCCGCGCGATCAGCGATTCATCGCCGCCGTCATTGATCAGGCGGCGGATCGTGTCGTCCACCCGGATCGCTTCGAACACGCCGATCCGCCCCTTGTAGCCGGTGCCACCACATTCGCTACAGCCCTTGGCGCGATAGATGATCGTGCCGGGGTCGAACCCCAGCAGCGCGCTGGCCGACTTGTCCGCCTGCACCGGTTCGCGGCAATGCTGGCACAGCCGCCGCACCAGCCGCTGGGCGATCACCGCGCGCAGGGTGGAGGCGAGCAGGAAGGGTTCGACCCGCATGTCGCGCATGCGGGTGATCGCGCCGACCGCGTCATTGGTGTGGACCGTGGACAGCACCAGATGCCCGGTCAGCGACGCCTGCACCGCAATTTCCGCCGTCTCGCGATCGCGAATTTCGCCGACCATCACCACATCGGGGTCCTGCCGCAGGATCGCGCGCAGGCCGGCGGCGAAGGTCAGCCCGACCTTGGCATTCACCTGCGTCTGGCCCACGCCCTCCATCGCATATTCGACCGGGTCCTCGACGGTCAGGATATTGCGACTGCCATCATTGAGCTGGCGAAGGCCTGCATAAAGCGTCGTCGTCTTGCCCGATCCGGTCGGCCCGGTGACCAGGATGATGCCATTGGGTTCGCTCAAACCCTCGCGGAAAATCCGGTCCGGCACCCCGTTCATGCCTAGCAGGTCGAGCGTGATCCCGGCATTTTCCTTGTCCAGGATACGCAGCACCACCCGCTCACCCGCCCGGCTCGGCAGGGTCGAAACACGCACGTCGAGTAGCTTCCCGCCCAGCGTCAGGCCGATCCGCCCGTCCTGCGGCACGCGCCGTTCGGCAATGTCGAGCCGCGCCATCACCTTGACGCGGCTGACCACCACCGGCGCGACATGGGGCGGCATCCGGAGCGTTTCGCGCAGCACCCCGTCGATCCGCATCCGCACGACAAGGCCGGTTTCATAGGGTTCGATATGAATGTCCGACACGCCCTGCCGCGCGGCTTCGGCGATGATGCCGTTGATCAGGCGGATCGCCGGCGCATCGTCGGCGCTGTCGAGCAAATCGTCGGCGGTCGGTATGTCGGCCGCCAGCATGTCCAGCTCATCGGCGCCCATGTCGATCGACCCGGCCATGGCCGCCGCGCTGCCATCCATCGCATAATGGTTGGACAGATGCCGGTCGAATTCCCCCGGATCGACAAAGCTGACATCGAAACTGCGCGCCAGATGGCGACGGACTTCGAGCAGGATGCGCGGATCGCTCCCCTCACGCACCGCGATGGACAGGCGTTCGCCCTCCTGCGGGAGCAGCACGACGCCATGCTTGCGGGCAAAGCCATAGGGTATGTCGATGGCGCGGGAGTTGGCTGATACGAACACGTCGTGCTCCTGCGAAGGCAGGAGCCCAGGGTTCTGGACACTGCCCTCTCCGCCCTGGGCTCCTGCGTCCGCAGGAGCACCTTGCCCGTTCTCGCTCACTTGCGTTCTCCGCTCGGCGCTATCTCGACCGGGCGCACCACGCCGCTCGACTGGCGCACGGTCGGTTCGATCACTTGTGGGGCATCAGGCTGCACCACCGCGTCGCCCGGCTGCGCGGCGACCGGCGGGGTTGCGCCCATATAGTCGCGGACCAGTTCGTCGATCGTGGGTTCCATGTCGGGATTGCGCTGCAACTGCATGTTGCGGACATAGCCGTAGCGCTGCTGGGTCAGCTTCTGCGCATCCTCTTTCGAGCGGAGGATGGTCGGGCGGATGAACACCATCAAATTGGTCTTGGTCCGGCTGCGGCTGCGCGACTTGAACAGTTCGCCAAGGCCCGGAATGTCGCTGAGCAACGGAATCCGCTCGATCGTCTTGCGCTCATTGTCGTCCAGCAATCCGCCCAGCGCCAATATCTCGCCATCATCGACCGTAACCGTCGTTTCGATCTCGCGCTTGTTGATGATCAGGTCGCTGCTGGAGTTGCTGACCGGCCCGGCCACGCTCGACACTTCCTGGCGCAGGAACAGCTTGATCGCCCCGCCAGTGTTGATCTGGGGCTTCACCTCCAGCTTGATGCCGACATCCTGTCGCTGGACGGTGCGGAACTGGTTGTCGAAATTCTGGGAGAGCGCCTCGCCCGTGGTCACCGGCACCTGTTGCCCGACCAGGATCGACGCCTTCTGATTGTCCAGCGTCATCACCGACGGCGTGGAGAGCAGATTGCTTTCCGTGTCGGACTTCACCGCATTGATGATCGCGCCGAAAATCCCGTTCTTGCCGATGCTGCCGCCCAGCCCGGCAATCGCACCGGTCGCGCTGGTCAGGCTGTTGATCGCCGCCTGTTGCAGCGTGCTGGCCAATTCGCCGTTGGTCTGTGTCTCGGTCGTCGTCGTGCTGCCGTCCGCTGCCACCACCGTGGTCTTGGTCGTCCCCAATTGCGTCGCGCCATAGGCACCCGCCAGCGTCAGCAGATTGGGCGACGCATTGCTGTAATTGGTCGCGGCAAAGCCGGTCGATGTGCTGCCAAGCAGGAATTGCACGCCCAGCTTCTTGGCCGCGGCATCGCTAATCTCGACGATGATCGCCTCGACCAGCACCTGTTCGCGCCGCGTGTCGATCTGGCGGATGGTTTCGCCCAGCATCCGCTGCACGTCGCTATTGGCGGCGACAATGATGGCGTTGGCACCCTCATAGCGGGTCACGATCGCCGGACCGCGCGTCGAAATGCCGCTGCCACTGGACGACGAAGAGGATGCCGCCGCAACCGGTGCCGCCGCCGCGCTCGCCGGAGCCGCGCCGCCCGCTGCCGGGGTGGAGGCAGTGACCGGCTGGCTGGTCGATTGCCCGACCAGCTGCTGCAACACCGGCAGCAATTTTTCCGCGTCGGCATGTTCCAGCCAATAGACCCGGATTTCCGTACCACTGGCGGCCTGCTGGTCCAGTTGCCGCGCCATCGCGACAAGGCGCGCGACAGTGTTGGCGTCGCCGCGAATGGCGACGGCATTGCTGCTGTCGATCGGCACCACGGTCGCCGCCGACGGCGAAGCATTCTCGCCCCCGCCGCTGCTTGCCACCAGCGCCTGAAGCGATGTCGCAATCTCGCGCGCACCGGCATTTTTGAGCATGACCATCTGCGTCGATGACACATCGCGATCGACCCGTGCGATCACCTGCCGGATGCGGGCGATATTGTCGGCATAGTCGGCCACGACCACGCTGTTGCCAGCGCGATTGGCGGTCACCGACCCGTCCTTGCTGACCAGCGGGCGCAGCGTTTCGAGCGCGCTTGCCGCGTCGATGGAGCGCAGGCGGAATACTTCGGTCACGAAACTGTTGCGATTGGCCGCGCGGCCCACGCTGCTGGGCTGCCCGGCCGCGCCATCGGCGGGCTGGATGCGATAGGCGCCGCCGGGCGCTGGCACGGCGACCAGGCCATTGGCGCGCAGCGTGGACAAAACGATCTCGAAATATTCAGAGCGCGACAAAGGCCGGTCGGTGACGACCGACACTTTCCCCTGCACCCGATTGTCGATGATGAAGGTGCGCCCCGTCACCCGCGCGGCATCCTGAATGAAGGCGCGAATATCGGCATCGCGGACGTTCAGCGTCTGCTGCGCCATGCCCGGCGCGGCCAGAACCAGCGCAAGCGCGGCGGAAAGGGGGAGGAAATATCTGGTCATTGGCCTTGCACTATTAGGTTCACCGAAGCGACGGCCGCGCCGCGCTCCACGGTCAGGGACAGGCGCGCGCCGGGCGCGATCTGATTTTGTATGGACTGGAGGTCGCCCACCGGCTGGCCGTTAATCTGGCTGATAATGTCGCCGGGCCGGAAACCGGCACTGGCAAAGCCCGGCCCCTTCGCGCTGACCGCCAGCCCGGTCACCCGGCCATTCTGCATCCGGGGCGCAAAACCAATGTCGCGTTTCAGACTGTCGGCAGTCGGGCCAGCCGATGGCGGCGGCGTCTGTGTTTCGCCGCCTTCCGGGGCAACCGTCGGCGCAGGCGTCGACTGGTCCAGGAATATCTGTTCTTCCGCCCCGCCCCGGTCGATCGTCACATGATCGAACGCCACCGATTTCAACACCACGCCAGGCAGGATTTCGTCCCCCACGGCAAAACTGCTCTGCACCCCATCGGGCGCAGCGATGATTGCCGATCCCAGCCCGGAACCTTCGTTCAACCGGATGCCATAGAGGGTCAGCGCCAGCGATGTAACGACGCCATTGCCCGCTGCCTGGGGCGCGCCGGTGCGAAAGAAGGGATCGAAGCTGGCGAACAAAGCCTGCCGCGCGGCCGGGGTCAGCAATTGCGCCTGCCGCCCTTGCCATGGGCCGAAACTGCCCACCGGCGTCACGACCACCCAGGCCAGCCGCACGAGTTGCAGCGCCAGCAGGGCGATCAGCCCCTTTTCCAGCAGCGCCAGCCCGTCAATCGACCGACCCCGCAACCTGTTGGCGATCGCCACCCGCATCTGCCTTGCTTGCCCCTTTATGATGGGCCGCTGCTAAGCACTTCCTCTTACGACTGGATGACAGTGATGTGACTGAATTGTGACACGCGAAATTCCGCCGTCATGGCGCTTGCATTTCCGGGCCTGGCCAGTAGCAGAATCGCCCTCTCAGGCCTTGTTTATGAGTGTCATGCCCGATCATCCCGCCGCCGCAGATGCCGACCCGGTCTGGATCGCCAGCCATCCCCGCGTCCAGCGCGTCCCCAGCCGCGACCTTACCCTGTTCATCCGGCGCGATTTCCTTGTCGCGGAAGAATGTGCCGCGCTGATCGAGCGCATCGAGGCGGACCGCCGCCCCTCCACCATCGCGGATGCCAATGGCGATGGCTATTTTCGCACCAGCGAAACCTGCGACCTCGACCATGCCGACCCGTTCGTCGCCATGATCGACGCAAAGCTCGCCGCCTTTGCCGGGATCGACCCGGCCTATGGCGAACCGATCCAGGGCCAGCGCTATGATGTGGGGCAGGAGTTCAAGGCCCATACCGACTATTTCGACCCCAAGGGCGCGGATTATGCGAAATATTGCTCGGTCGCGGGCAACCGCACCTGGACGCTGATGGTCTATCTGGACGCGCCAAAGGCAGGCGGCGCAACCCGCTTTCCCCAGATCGGCAAGACCGTCCAGCCGGAAACCGGCAAGCTGCTCGCCTGGAACAACCGGATTACGCCGGGCCAGCCCAATCCCGCGAGTCTCCACCACGGCATGAAGGTCCGCGCCGGGGTGAAGCATGTCATCACCAAATGGTATCGCGAAAGGCCATGGGGATGATCCAAACGCAAAACGACCGGCCCGCCTGAAACAGACCGGTCGCCTGCGTCGCACGGGGCCGCGCGCACGCGGCCCCGTTCATATCAGAAGGCTACCGTCATCGACGCAGCGATGGTCGTGCCGATCTTGTAGCGGTTATAATAGACGCGGTTGCCGTCCTGTTCCTGGAATTCCTGGAACTTGCGGCCCAATATGTTGCGCGCCTCGAACTTGACTTCGCTGTTGATGCCGCCGGGCAGCTTGACCCCCTGCCGCGCCACGAAGTCGAGCTGAACGCCCGGCCGTTCCTTGATGTCGGGTTGCAGGTTCGGGCCACGGCTGGTGACGCGGTCGCTGGCATAGGTCAGCAGCAATGTCTGCTGCGACAGCGTGTCGGTATCTTCCAGCCCCAGTTGCAGGTTGACCAGATGGTCCGACTGGCCCGTCAGCGGCACGCCGTTCAGGAAGAAGTCGGACGCCGCCGGCGGCTCACCGGTGGTGTAGGTATAGGGGATGGTGGTGTCATCCGCCCCAACCTTCAGCTTCGACTGGGTATAGGTATAGTTGCCGATCAGTGTGATGCGGCGGCTGCCGAAGAAGCTGGAATCCGACACGCCATCCAGCGGTATATATTTCTGCACTTCCAGCTCCGCGCCATAGAGCGTCGCTTCGGGCGCATTGGCGAAGCTGGTCGTGACATTATAGGTGTCGGTGATGGTCGTGTAGGTTTCGATCGGATTTTCGATCTTCTTGTAGAAGGCCGCCGCCGTGATCCGTTCGTCCTTGCCCATATACCATTCGGCCCGGATGTCCGCATTCCACAACTGGCTGTCCTGAAGGAACGGGTTGCCGCGGAAGAAGCGGTTGGATTCGGTGTCGAGATAAGGCTGGGCGATCAACTCGCGGAATTGCGGACGGGCGATGGTCTTGGACCCGCTGGCGCGCAACTGGAGACCCTTGGCCGCTTCGAGCGTGAAGGTCACGGCGGGCAGCCAGTAATCCTTGCGGATTTCGTTGAACGGGGTCAGCCCGGTGCTGTACACATCGACGCCCGTTACCGACATTTCGCCCTTTTCGTAGCGAACGCCTGCGTTGACGGAAAGACCCGCAAACAGGTCCGCCTGCACCTGGGCATAGCCCGCATGGGTGCGCAGCGCCGCGTCATAGACCGGATAGTTGCCCGAAAATTCGAGCAGGCCGATATCGTATAGCTGGATCGTCGCGTCCGACAGCAGATAGTCGGGGCGCAGCTGCTGCACGGGTATCGGCAGGTTGACGGCATCGAAATGCAGTTCGTAGCGCGACGAACGACGCTTGGTGTCGTTGAAGGCATAGCCCGCCGTCAGCGAGAAGCCTGGCGCAACCTTGTAGCTCCAGTCGGCGCCGGCAAACCACAAATCTTCGTTGAGATCGCTGAACGTGGCCGATGCGTCGCCGCGCTGGCGATTGAGCGCATTGACGAAACGGTCGCCAACCGGATCGGTCGCCAGGTCGCGATTGGTGCGCACATAGACAAATTCGCGCTCATAGGGGGCTTCGCGCTGCGAATTGGCAAAGCCGCCACGCACGTCGAGGCTGAGGGCATCAGAGAATTTGAATTCACCGACCAACTGGGTGTCGATCAACTGCCGCTCATACCAGGCGGTATTCTGCTGCAGGAAATCGGCATCCTGAATGGTGCCGTCATTGCGGCCCACCGCCAGCGCGCTGCGCTTGGTGGTGTCGCGGATATAGAGGTTGGTCCAGCGCAGCTTCTGGTCGCCCAGTTCCAGCCCGACGCCCAGCAGGCCGTTAACCGTAATCTCGTTATCGGTGCTGACCTGCTGATAGCTTTTGCCAGCCCCTGCCCCGACATCGAGCGATGCCTGTTGCAGATTGTCGCGGGTGCGCCACTTGTTGCTGTAGGATGCCGTGGCGATCACGCCCAGCCGTCCGTCGCTGCCGACATCGACCGCCGTACCCGCGTTGATCGAGCCAGAGAAGTTGAACGGCAGGCTGTTGGTCCGCTGCACGACCGACGTGTCGGCGTTCAGGAACTGCATGGCAATCGCCTGCTGGTCGGTCCGGCCGATATTGGCGAACGGAACACCGCTGCCGATCGCCTGCTTGAGCAGCGGCGGCACGTCGCGCGAACTGTCGTCAAAGCCCGTCCAGTCGGACTTGGAGCCATAATGGGTATAGCCCAATTGCCCCGACGTTTCGGTATTGGCCGAACTGCCAAAGCCGATTTCCAGATAGCTTTCGGCAGGAATCGCCTTGGTCGTCAGGTTGATGACGCCGCCGCCAAATTCACCGGGGAAGTTGGCCGAGAAGGTCTTTTGCACCAGCGTCGATGCGATCACGCTGGTCGGGAACAGGTCAAGCGGAACGACGCGCTTCAAGGGTTCGGGGCTTGGCAGCGGCGACCCGTTGAGCAGCGCGAGCGAATAGCGATCTCCCAGGCCGCGGACATACACATAGCCGCCAGACACGACCGACAGGCCAGTGACGCGCTGGAGCGACCCGGCGATATCGCCCTCGCCCGTGCGCTTGATGTCGGCGGCCGACAGGACGTTCACGACCTGCGGGGCGGCCTGCGACACGTTGGTGGTGCGGCGACCGGTGACGACGATGTCCGCGCCGGGGATCGACACGTCGACATTGCCGGCATCGGAATCGGCCTGTTCGGCGGCGGTTGGCGTGCCGGATGTAACGGCACCGCCAGCGTCCGTGCCGGTCGTGGCGGCCGGGTCGGTTTGCGCCATGGCACTAGGTGCGACCAGGGCGGATGAAATCAGGAGCAGGCGCGCCAGGCTGAGCGGCTTCGACATGCTAGGGGTCCCCCTTTGGGAATTGTAGTGCAAAGAAGGCGGGGAAGCGCGACACCACGCTCCCCCGCCCCTGTTGAGGTCGTGGGTCCGATCAGGTCGTCGGGATCGCCGTGCAGTCCTTGCTGGTGGTGCCGAAGTTGGCGGTCACCGAATTGCAGGTCCAGCCGGCATACCAGGTGTCGCTGCTGTCCTTGACCGCACCGATATAGTTGGTGGTGGTGAAGGCAGCGTCGATCGTCTTGGGGTCAACCGCGGTGCGCGCGGTTTCGGTCGCACCGTTGATGAACAGGCTGGTCAGCGACGGGGTGTAGCTGATCGTGCTGTTGGCACCGGCTTCGAAGATCGACTGAACGGCTGCGGCATCGACGCCACGGCTGCCCTTATACGGCGTGCTGTTGCACTGCATCACGACCGAGATGTAGCGCGGCTTGCCGGCATCCTGCAGCGCCGTGTCGGCGTCGCGGGTCGTGGTCGTGCTGTCGATGCGCAGGCAGCTGTTGGTCGGCGATACGATGATGCCGTTCACCAGCGCCAGGTCCGCACCACCGCGCAGCAGCATGGCCGCGCCATTGCTGCCCGTGGTAGAACGCTGGATATAGGTGAAGTTGGCCATCTTCAGATACTGGCGGGGCAGTGCGTCCTCACCATTATTGGCCGCCGAACCACCGTTGGAGTCGGTTTCGAGGAAACCGTCGCCAATGTCGTTGTTCGCACGCTGGGCGCTGATGACATATTGCACGGTGCCGCGATAGCCGACGTCGGAGTCGAAATTGTCGTCCTCGTTGCCGGTCAGCACCAAATGTTTGAAGTGGACGTTGCCGCCAAAGGCTTCGATACCGTCGTCCGAGCTGTTGTGGACCTGGATATGGTCGATCACCGTACCGGTGCCGACGCCCGACGGGGTGAGGCCCTGCAATTCGCTACCGCCCGCAAGAGCAAAGCCCGAATAGCGGATCTGGACATAGGACATGCGACCCGAACTGTCGGCATCGTTCGCGCCACCATAAAGCGCGCCGCTGCTGCCTTCGGTATCACGCTCGCACGCGGTGGTGCCGGGTGCTGCGGCCGGGGCCAGACAGTCGGTTATCTTCGCACGGCCAAGCAGTACGACGCCGCCCCACTGGCCCGACGACTGGTCGGTCGCGGTGCCCAGCACATTTTCACGGCTGGTGAAAACGATCGGCTGCAAAGCGGTGCCGACGGCGTTGATTTTGTTGCCGCGATTGACCGCCAGATAGGCGTTGCCGGTGGCGGCGAAGATGGTGACGCCCGGGTCGATCGTCAGCGTGACGTCAGTGTTGGTGCTGGCGGCACCCTGATCGGTACCGACATCGACGCGGCCGGGCAGCGAATAGATGACGCCCGCCACCTTGGCGATCGCGGTCGAGCTGGTGAAGCGTGCGGGGAAACCGCAATTGCGCCACGTATTGCCACCATCGGAAATGGTGCCCAGGTCCGTCAGCTGCACCGCGCCGGCAATGGTCGGGCAGTTGGCGGCCGGAGTCACGCCGGTGGGCGTGGGGGTCGGCGTGGGGGTCGGCGTTGGCGCCGGCGTCGGCGCGGGGATGACAATGGTGCCCTCGCCCGGCGAAGCGATGTCGTCTGCACCGCAGGCGCTCAGGCCTACGCAGGCGCAGCTCGCCATCAGGATCGTGTGGATACGGTTAATCTTGGCCATGTCGTCTCCGCTCCGGTGGACACCGGGTTTGTTGCTATGCGGAGCGCAGGGGATATGATTCGGACAACGCCCCCTGTCGCCCTCCGAAGGGGCAGTTAGGGACGTCCGGTGACAGGCTTGTTCTGTTTTGGTGACGAAATGGCGTCACTAAAATTACAGTTTAGTGACTTGCGTTATAGTTTCATGACAAGGGCGCCATTGCGCATGACGCCCCGCCATAATCGCCTGAAATAAAGCGCTTCGATCAGCGCGACGCATAAACCGGCGTCAGGCGGCTCATCGCCCGCCGCGCGACGTCGCGTGACGACTGTTCGCTGCCGTCTGCCAGTACCAGGGTCATTTCGGGCGAGAAGCGCGCGGACTTATAGGCCGAGTGCGCGTCAGCCACACGGCCCATGCCCGCATAGGCATTACCCAGATTGATGAGGCGCGCGGGATCATTGGCGCTGTCGGGCCACACGGCCTTCAGCCGCTTGGCAGCCTTTTCAAACTGGCCTGCCGTCAGGTCACGCGCAGCCAGACCGCCATCGGGAACGCCGACAACGATCACATCCTCCGACGCGCCCTGCGCCATGGCGGGAGTGACGCAAGCCAGGGCAAAACCGGCGATGAGGGCGACCTTCAGCATCATATTTTCTCCAGCAAAACCTTCTAACTATAGCGATGATTATTTCACTATGATGACAGTAGCGCAATAGCGGTTCGGTTGCTGAAAAAGGATTTTGTTTTCTGTTAAAACAGATGCTTATGATTTTTTCTTCATACTGTCATAAAAGTGTAATTGAATAGACAGTCAGAGTCGATACCGATTCGCGCAGCAGGGGTTTGTTCGGAAATGGGCCCTCGGTGCATCAGCACCGGCAATCATCAGGCGCTCTTCTACGCATGTCGAGACAGGCTCGCCGCGCCAGGCGATCGACCAAACGACGCCAGCGATGCAGGACAACAAAAATGAAGAAGGTCCGGGAGGTTCTGTTGCCCGGCCCTCCCGGAGGCCGCTGAATTCCCTTCTGTTGCCCGGTGGGTTCAACCGCGCTATTTTAGAGTGAGGTCAGGCCGTTAGGCCCTCATTCACGCTGCAATGGCGAGTGCTTCGTTATCGTTGGCACTTATGAGTTTTGCACAGTTTAACGGCTTACACGGGCCGGGTAAAAATATCGCCTTTGAACACACGTCGATCCTAGTTCGGCCCCGTCAGACATCCCGTCGAGCATCTCTGCCAGCCGGGATATGTGGTGGAACCGCCGGGTACTGCCCCCGGGTCCGCTGCGTCTATTATACGACACACTTTATCACCATAGCCGGGCGAACCCGGCCCGACCCATATGGGCGTAAAGTTGCGCCTTTTCAAGCCGCCGCATAAGGGAAAGCCCATGTGTATCGTGACAATGGCATGGGCGGCCCATCCGCGCTGGCATCTGGTGATGGCGGGCAATCGCGACGAACATCATGTTCGCCCCTCCGCCGCGCTGGCGCAATGGGATGACCGGCCCGGCATCATCGCGGGACGTGACCTGCAATCGGGCGGCACATGGGCTGGTGTGTCCGATACCGGCCGCATGGCGGTCGTCACCAATCAGCGCGGCTATGGCCTGGCCCATCCCGACCGCGCCTCGCGCGGCGCGCTGGTGACGGATATGCTGACGGGCGATGGAGCTTATGCCGCGCCGACGCTGGCGGCACTGGACGATTTCAACCCGTTCAGCCTGATCGCGGTGGATCGGCACCGCGCCCGACTGTTGACCAACCGGCCCCAGCCTGACGCGATCGACCTGCCCCCCGGCATTATCGGCCTGTCGAACGGCCCGTTCGATACGCCCTGGCCCAAAACGCAGCAATTGAACGCGATGCTGGCCGACTGGCTGGCGACGGAGCAGGATGATCCGGCGCTGCTGTTCACAGCCCTGCGCACCGAAACCCTGCCCGACGACACTACACCGGAAGCCGAGCCATCCCCCATCTTCATCCGCGATGCCATCTACGGCACGCGATGCAGCACGATCATCACGATTGACCGCACTGGACAGGGGATGATCGCCGAACGCCGCTATGACGCGGAGGGGCGGCAGACCGGCGAAACCCGGATAGATTTCGCCTGGGCTTTGTAAGCGACCACCGTCCAAAAAAATCCGGTCTCCCTGAGCTTGTCGAAGGGCTGTACTTCTTGAGAAGAAGGACAAGGCTTCGACAGGCTCAGCCCGAACGGAGGGGGGAGGTGCCGCTCTAGCGCAGCACCGAACGCGGCTGACGCGCCAGATGCAGTGAGGACCGCACGACCGGCGACTCGATCAGCTTGGTTTTCATGAGGTCGCGCATCCGGTCGGCCCCATCTGGGTTCAGCATCACCACGCGGGTGCCGCCCGATGTCAGCGCTTCGATGGTCGATACGGCCAGTGCGTGCTTGGTGCAGAGCGCCTGCACATCGGCCAGCGGCGCATTGATGTTGATCGCGCGGCTCATGCGGCGCGGCTCACGACAGTGATGATGGAAAGACGGATGATATGATCCAAGAGAAAGCGCCTTGCTGGCAAGCGGGAGCGCTGGGCGTCTCTCGGTCACGCGAATGCTTGCGGGCAGGGTTCGCGTCGATGGACCGGCCCTAGCAGAGGCATGTGTCCCCGTCGCGACATTTATGGCGCAGCCCGCTTCCCCTTGCCGCCCCGCCTCTCTATAGCCCTGATCCCATGATCCTCGTCATCGACAATTATGACAGCTTCACCTGGAACCTGGTCCATTATCTGATGGAACTGGGCGCGCGGGTGGAGGTCGTCCGCAACGACGCCATTTCAGCGGGCCAGGCGCTGTCCAGCGGGGCGAAGGCCTTTCTGCTATCGCCCGGTCCCTGCACCCCCAATGAAGCGGGCGTCAGCCTTGATCTCGTCGCCGCCTGCGCGGACGCGGGCGCCCCTTTGCTGGGCGTGTGCCTCGGCCATCAGGCGATCGGCCAGCATTTCGGCGGCAAGGTCGTGCGCGGCGGCCTGATGCATGGCAAGACATCGCCCGTTACCCATGACGGCACCGGCCTGTTCGCCGGTATCCCCTCCCCCTTCACCGCGACCCGCTATCACTCGCTGATTGTCGAGGATATTCCGGGCAGTCTGGTCGTCAACGCGACCAGCGAGGACGGGTCGGTCATGGGCTTCCGCCACGCGACCCTGCCGATCCATTCAGTCCAGTTCCACCCCGAAAGCATCGCCACCGAACATGGCCATGACATGCTGGCCAATTTCATGAAGATCGCTGGTCTGCCAGTGCGGGAACGCGAAGCCGCCTGATCGCAGCTACGCCGGCAACGGCGCCCCGCCACAGTCGGCGCAACGTCCCGCATAATTGATTAAGCATTATGCGCTACCACCCTGACGATCGCAGCCGCGTCTATCGCTCCTAGTGCATGTCCACCCAGGCAGGAATATCTGCCAAAATCAGGCGGGCAGGCCCGATCCAAGCGAAGCGGCTTCGCAGGGAGGGCGTTGTTCGGTGCTTGCCATTGCGGAACTCTTCGACGGCGCGACGCTGATATTCATCAATTTCCTGCTCAGTCTCGTATCGGCCGTCGTGATGCTGTTCGTGCGCGCCGGCATGCCCAATGCCCGTGGCCTGACAGCATGGACCGCCAGCAACATATTCTTCGCGCTGGGCTTTCTGCTGCTTTTGTCCTACTATCTTTTTTCCGCCCCCCCTCTGGTGGAATCCCTGATCGCCAATCTGCTGATCGACGCAGGTTCTATCACGGCCTATATCGCTGTCCTGCTGTTTCTACGGCGTCCGCGATCAAGGCTATGGGTGATTGCGCCAGCTTTACTGTTGATCATGGTGGAAATCGGCCTATACGCGCGGCACGGCGCAAACATGGCGATCATGGTTCCGCTCGGTGCCTCGGCGCGCGCGATCGTGACGATCGGCGCCGGGTGGCAGTTGCTTCGCCATGCCCCGTCCTACATGCGCCCCGCCTCCACCATTGGTGGCATATTTCACTTTTCCTGGGCGCTCATGCTCGTCAGTCGCACGGCGTGGTGGATCAGCAGCCATTTCGCCGCAGTGGATTGGGATCCCACCACCCCCTTCGCCCTTATCGCCCGGATCGTGCTGACCTTCGTCGTGACGCCTGGCTATCTTTGGATGATAGCCCGTCAGCTGGACCAGGCATTGCTGGAACAGGCACAGCAGGATCCCCTGACCGGTATTCCGAACCGGCGCGTGATGTGGCATCGGGGACAGCGGCAGGCAGAGTTTGCCATGACGCAGCACACACCCGTCGGGTTGCTGATGATCGATGTCGATCATTTCAAATCGGTCAACGACAGGTTCGGCCATGGCGTCGGGGACGAGGTGCTGGTGGGCATCGCCAAAGCGCTGGCGGCCAACATGCGTGAGGGGGATCTGGTCGCGCGCGTCGGCGGCGAGGAGTTCATGGTCCTTCTGCCCGGAGCCTCGCATGAGGATGCGTATAACGTGGCGGAACGCCTGCGCGCCGCTGTCGAATGCTTGCCCTTCCCCCTGGACGATGGCGGAACCCTGCACTGCACGATCAGCATGGGGATCAGCGTCCTCGATCAGGATGCCATCGATTGGCCGGACCTGGTTCGCACCGCGGATCGGGCGCTCTATTGCGCCAAGCAACTTGGGCGCAATCGCATCGAAAGCGCGCCACCCGTGCGGACGCCGGCGATCGCCTGAACGGCGCCGGCTTGCAAAAAGTGCGATGCGGGGCGCGCGCAGCCTCTCGACTTCGCGTCTCACCCATGCCTAAGGCAAGCGCGATGACCAGCCTGCCCGATCCTTCCCAACCCCTCGACGCGCAGGCCGCCGCCCGCGCCTTCGACCTGCTGTTCGACGCCGACCTGCCCGAAGCCGACATCGCCGCTTTCCTCGTCACCATGGCCCGGCGCGGCGAAACGGCGATCGAGATTGCGGCGGCCGCCCGCGCCATGCGCGCCCGGATGATCCCGGTCACGGCCCCTGCTGGCGCGATCGACGTCTGCGGCACGGGGGGGGACGGGCATCATACCCTCAACGTCTCGACCGCCGTCTCGCTCGTCGTCGCAGCTGCTGGCGTGCCCGTAGCCAAACATGGCAACCGCGCTGCGTCGTCCAAGGCAGGCGCCGCCGACACGCTCGAAGCGCTGGGCCTCAGTCTCGACCGCGCCGCCGCCAGCGCTGAAAAGACGCTGGCGGAGATCGGCATCTGTTTCCTGTTCGCGCAAAATTACCACCCCGCGCTCAAGCGTCTCGGCCCGATCCGCAAGGCGATCGGCGAACGCACCATCTTCAACCTGATGGGACCGCTCGCCAATCCCGCCGGGGTGCGCCGCCAGCTCGTCGGCATCGCCCGCCCCGCTTATGTCCCCATCTATGCCCAGGCGCTGGCCGAACTCGGCGTCGATCGCGCGATGATCGTGTCGGGGGACGAGGGGCTGGACGAATTGTCGCTGGCGGGCGGCAACGACATCGCCGAAGTCGCGGGCCATGGGGTCGTTGCGATGCGCCGCCTGTCCGCCGCCGATCTGGGCCTCGCCACCCACCCGGTCGACGCTATCCGGGGTGGCGACGCGGCCCATAATGCCGCTGCCCTGCGCGCGCTGCTGCAAGGCGAACCGGGTGCCTATCGCGACGCGGTGCTGCTCAACGCCGCCGCTGCCCTTGTCGTGGCCGATGCGGTGGCCGATCTTAAGGAAGGCGTAGAGGAAGCGGCCGAGACGATCGACCGTGGCCTTGCCAACGCCCTGCTCAATTGCTGGATTATCTATCAATGACCAACAAGCTGATCGAAATTTGCGATTTCAAGCGTGAGGATGTCGCCCGGCGCAAGGCCATAACGTCGCTGTCGTCGCTCCACGCTCGCGCCAGCGAACAGACACCCCCACGCGGTTTCCGCAAGGCGCTGGACGACGCCGCCCTTTCCGGTTTCGGCCTGATCGCGGAGATCAAGAAAGCCAGCCCGTCCAAAGGCCTGATCCGCGCAGATTTCGATCCCCCTGCCCATGCCCAGGCCTATGCGGCCGGCGGCGCGGCCTGCCTGTCGGTGCTGACCGACGAGCCTTATTTTCAGGGCCATGACGATTATCTGATGGCCGCCCGCTCCGCCTGCGCCATCCCCGTGCTGCGCAAGGATTTCATCGTCGATCCCTGGCAGATCCTCGAAAGCCGTTCGCTCGGCGCGGACGCCATCCTGATCATCGTCGCCGCACTGGACGACGGGCAAATGGCGGAGATTGAGGATGCAGCGCTCGGCCTGGGCATGGATGCGCTGATCGAAGTGCATGACGAGGCGGAAATGGAGCGCGCGCTCAAATTGCGGTCGCGCCTGATCGGCGTGAACAACCGCGACCTGCGTGACTTCAGCGTCGACTTCGCCCGCACCTATGAACTGGTGAGCAAGGCACCGGCGGGTTACACTTTCGTCGCCGAAAGCGGCCTCACCAGCCATGCCGACCTGACCGCCATGGCCGATCATGGCGTGCGCTGCTTCCTGGTCGGCGAAACGCTGATGCGGCAGGCCGATGTCGAGGCGGCGACGCTCAATCTGCTGACTGGCGCGTGACCGGCCTCACCCATCTCGACGCCGACGGTGCGGCTCGCATGGTCGATGTGTCGGCCAAGGCGGTAACCGCGCGCGAAGCGATTGCCAGTGGCCGGATCGACATGATCGCGGACGCCGCCGCCGCGATCGCGCAGGGGCTGGTCAAGAAGGGCGATGTGCTGGCGGTCGCGCGGGTCGCGGGCATCATGGCGGCCAAGCGCACCGCCGACCTGATCCCGCTCTGCCACCCGATCGCACTGAGCGCCGTCAACATCGACTTTGATCTGGACGATAGCGGCGTCACCGTCACCGCCACCGCCCGCACCGCTGGCCAGACCGGGGTGGAGATGGAGGCGCTGACCGCTGCGTCGGTCGCGCTGCTCACCATCTACGACATGGCCAAGGCGATCGATAAGGGCATGATCATCGGCAATGTCCGCCTGATCGCCAAGAGCGGCGGTAAGTCGGGCGACTGGCGCGCGGCATGAGCCTGCTGCCCGTCGCCGAAGCGCAGGCGCGCCTGTTTGCGCTTGCCTCGCCACTGCTTGCGGAGGAAGCGCCCATTGCCGCCTGCACCGGGCGCTGGCTGGCAAGCGATGTGCTGGCGCTGCGCAACCAGCCCTGGGCCGATCTGTCGGCGATGGACGGCTATGCCGTACGCGCCACCGAGTGGCCCGGACCATGGCGGGTCACCGGCGAAAGCGCGGCGGGCGGCTCCGTCCCTGCCCCGCTGGCCCCAGGAGAGGCGTGCCGCATCTTCACCGGCGCTCCATTGCCCGCCGGAGCCGACACGATCCTGATCCAGGAAAATGCCACCCGCGATGGCGATCGACTGACGGCCAGCGACGATCCTTTGCCGGTTGGCCGCAACGTCCGCCCGGCGGCATCGGACTTCGCGACCGACACTGTGTTGCTGTCCGCAGGAACCACCCTCACCCCCGCCTGCATCGCGCTGGCCGTGCTGGGCGGCTATGGCGCGCTGCCTGTGGGGCGTCGTCCTAAAGTCGCGCTGATCTCCACCGGCAACGAACTCGTCCCGCCCGGCGCGCCGACCCCGGCGGGCAGCCTGCCCTCCTCCAACGCAGCAATGCTGGCGGCGATGCTGGCTGCCCTGCCCTGCGACGTCATCGACCTGGGCATCGTCCCCGATGATCTCGACGCCATGACGGCGGCGCTGACACGGGCGGCATCGGCGGACATCATCGTCTCCACCGGCGGCGCATCGGTCGGCGATCATGACATGGTCCGCCCCGCCTTTGCGCAAGCAGGCGGCGCGCTCGATTTCTGGAAGATCAGGATGCGGCCCGGCAAGCCGCTCATGGCCGGAACGCTGGGCGATGCTGTGTTTCTGGGTCTGCCCGGCAATCCGGTATCGGCCTTCGTCACAGCGACCCTGTTCCTGTTGCCGCTGGTCCGCCATCGCGCCGGATCGACCACGCCGCTGCCGCGCATGACACAAGCGCGCCTTGCCGCGCCGCTACCCGCCACCGGCGATCGCGACGATTATCTGCGCGCCTATCGTGGCGAGGCTGGCATCGTCTCGGTCACGTCGCAGGACAGCGCCGCAACGGCCGCCATGGCAATGGCCGACTGCCTGATCCTGCGTCCGGCCGGCTCACCTTCTGCGGCCACGGGCGACATGGTCACCATCCTGCCACTGATGGACTGAAGCTTCAGTTGTGCCGCCGTTCACGCGGTGGATCGGCGACAAGAACGACCACATGTTGCTCGCTTGACTCGCCCCCTTCCGTTTCCTATGTGTTCCTTATACGTTCCATGGAGGACCGCAGGCATGTTGACCCTCAAGCAGCAGGAATTGCTGAGTTTCATCCAGACCCGGCTGGAGGAAGGCGGTGTGTCTCCTTCTTTCGAGGAGATGAAGGATGCGCTCGACCTGCGATCCAAGTCCGGCATCCACCGGCTCATCAACGCGCTGGAGGAACGCGGCTTCATCCGCCGCCTGCCCAACCGCGCGCGCGCGCTGGAGGTGCTGAAGCTCCCCGACGCCATGCATCGGCCGCCGGCACCGGTTGCCCCGGCCAAGCCGCAACTGGCCCCCAGCCTGCCCGTCGCTGCCAATGATGTGATCGAAATCCCGCTGCATGGCCGCATCGCTGCGGGCGTCCCGATCGAGGCGATGGAGGGACAGAATATGTTGTCCGTCCCTGCCGCCTTGCTGGGGGCTGGCGACCATTATGCGCTGGAAGTTTCGGGCGATTCGATGATGGAAGCGGGCATTCTCGACGGCGATTTCGCGCTGATCCAGCGCACCGACACCGCCCGCGAGGGCCAGATCGTCGTCGCCCTGATCGATGACGCAGAAGCCACGCTCAAATATTTCCGCCGCGAAGGCCAGCGCGTCCGGCTCGACCCGGCCAACAGCGCCTATGAACCGCAACTCTATGATTCGCGGCAGGTGCGGATCCAGGGCAAGCTGGCAGGACTGCTGCGCCGCTATAATTGAGGACGACGAGGGCGGCGGCGCGGCGTGACGATCCAGGGATGGGCGTCGCCCGCCGCCCGCACCGTACTGACCCGCGCATCGTCCAGGTCGATGGCAATGCCGCCGGTTCGCGCCAGGAGCCGCCGGTCGATTTTCAACCAGCGCGGACGGCACCAAGTGGGCAGTCCGCGATCGGCAATCACAATATCGGCGGCGGCACATTCCTTGCTGAACAAGGTCCGTTCGACCAGCATGTCGCTGCGAGTGGCCAGCACATGCCAGCGCCGCCCGCCCGCCTGCATCCCGACAGCACATAAATCCTTCGAACAGCGCGCCTGCGGCAGGTCCGCCATCGCGTCTAGCGGACCGTCATAGCCCGCACTTTCCACGAGCGTATCGCGCACATAATCCCCCGCCCCCGCGCGCAACAACGCCATCCCGCCGCCTGCCGTCCGCACCGCGACATGACGCCCATCGCCGGTCACCAATATGTCGGGCGGTGACAGCAACAACATGCCCACGACACCGATCACCACCGGCCCAAGCCCCAGCCAGCGCCACCCGCTGCGCCACAACAGGCACCACAGCAGCCCACCGATCATCAGGGCAAACAGCCAGGATGGCACCGCCGGCGTCAGCATCGTCGCCATCGGACTCGCCGCCACGCCATGCGCGATCAACAGCAACAGGTTCAGCGCCTGCGCCGTCATCCACCAGAAGGGCGCGCCCAGACCCACCAGATCGAACAGCAGCGCCAGTGCCTCCAGCGGCATCACGACAAAGGTGGTCAGCGGAATCGCAACCAGATTGGCAAACGCGCCCAGCATCCCGGCTTTGTGAAAATGGAACAGCGCGATCGGCATCAACACCAGTTCGACCGCAATGCCGGTCATCAGCGTCGCGCCCAGCACCCGCCCCGCCTTGCGCGTCCAATCCTCGTCCCGCGCACTCGCAAATGCGCGAAAACGCGGATGCTCGGCCAGGGCGACCAGTGCAGTGACCGCGGCAAAGCTCATCTGGAAACTCGGCCCCGTCACCGCTTCGGGCCAGAAAGCAAGCACGATCAGTGCGCCCACCGCCACCAACCGCAACGTGATCGCATCGCGCCCCAGCGCCAGTCCGCCCAGCACCAGCAGCGCGGCAATGCAGGAGCGCAACGTCGGCACTTCCGCCCCTGTCAGCAGCGTATAGCCAATCCCCGCCAGCGCGCCTCCCGCCGCCGCGATCAGCATCAGCGGCCAGTCGAGCGCCGCCCGTTGGCTCAATGCCATCACCCGCATCAGCAGGAAAATCACTGCGCCGATCAGCGCGGTCACATGCAGCCCGCTGATCGAGAGCAGGTGCGCCAACCCGCTGCGCCGCATCGCCTCCGCGTCCGCCTCCGCAATCGCGCCCTGATCCCCCGTCGCCAGCGCGACCGCAATGCCCTGCGCGGGGCCATCGACCTGCTTGCGAATATGCGCGAACAGGCGCGCCCGCAGCGGTGGCGGGGCGGTCGATGGGCGGACAACCTCCACCGGGCGCAGCGCCTTGCCGGTTGCGCCAATCCCCTGAAAATAGGCGCGCGCGGCAAAATCATAGCCACCCGGCACACTGGGCGGCGCAGGCGGCATCAGTCGCGCGCGAAAGCGGATCACCGCCCCCTCGCCCAATCCCGCCGGAACGTCCGCCTCGGCTATGTTGACCCGGATCACCGCTGGCAGGCCCGGCGCATCCACCGGACGCAGCAACGCCCGCACCATCTTTTGCGCGGGAACGGGCCGAACCGCCATCACCTCACCCGTCACCACGGTAAAGACGGCCCGCGCCAGTGGCGGCTGCCCCAGCAGCACCGCCTTCCCCCAGATCAGCGCGCAACCGATACAGGCCAGCATCCCGCCCGCCACGATCATCCGCCGCACCCGTGCGCCGTCAGGCAACAACACCCCCGCGCACGCCAACGCCAGCGCACCGCAACAAAAGGCCAGCCACCCCAGCCTGTCGGGCAACAGGAACCAGGCGGTGATGCCGATCCCCAGCCCGATGGGCGCCCATAACGGCACCTGCTCGCGCTCCACCTCCAGCCAGCTTTCCAGCCTGGCAAACGCGCCGCCTGGCCACGCCGCAGCCCCCCGCCAAAGGGAGGTTTGTCGTGGCTCAAAAGCCATGCTAGGGGGCGACGCATTCATGGAACAGGCAGGACGAATGTCAGCGAATATGACGGCAAGTGCAACGGGAATGAGCAAGCCGGTGGTGACCCGTTTCGCGCCATCGCCGACCGGGTTCCTGCATATCGGCGGCGCCCGCACCGCTTTGTTCAACTGGCTGTTCGCCCGTCACCATGGCGGCAAATTCCTGCTGCGGATCGAAGATACCGACCGCGCCCGCTCCACCGATGAAGCGGTCGCCGCGATTTTCGATGGGCTGGACTGGCTGGGCCTGGGTGGCGATGAACCGGCGGTGTTCCAGTTCGCCCGCACGCTCCGCCATGCCGAAGTCGCCAATGCGATGCTGGCGAACGGCCATGCCTATAAATGCTACGCGACCCCGGAAGAACTGGCCGAACTGCGCGAACAACAGCGTGCCGCCAAGCAGCCGATGCGCTACGATGGCCGCTGGCGCGACCGCTCGCCTGACGAAGCGCCCGAAGGCGCACCCTTTGTCATCCGCCTGAAAGCCCCGCGCGAAGGCGAAACGGTGATCGAGGATGCGGTCCAGGGCCGCGTCGTCGTGCAGAATGCCGAGCTGGACGACATGATCCTGCTGCGATCGGACGGTACGCCCACCTATATGCTGGCCGTAGTGGTCGACGATAACGACATGGGCGTCACCCATGTCATTCGCGGCGACGATCATCTCAACAACGCCTTCCGCCAGCTATGCATCATAAGAGCGATGAATTGGGAAGAGCCGGTCTATGCCCATATCCCGCTGATCCACGGATCGGACGGCGCAAAACTGTCCAAGCGCCATGGCGCGCTGGGCGTCGACGCTTATCGCGACGATATGGGGATGCTGCCGGAAGCGGTGCTGAACTATCTGCTGCGGCTGGGCTGGGGCCATGGCGATGAGGAGATCATTCCCATCGCCCGCGCCATCGAGCTGTTCGATATCAGCGGCGTCGGCCGATCGCCTTCGCGTTTCGACATCAAGAAGCTGGAAAATCTCAACGGCCATTATCTGCGCGAAGCGGACGATGCGCGCCTGGCCGCGCTGGTCGCGCCGCGCGTCGCGGCACGTCTGGACCGCGCCCTGCCCGAAACTGGCCTCGCCTTGCTGACGGCCGCCATGCCATCGCTCAAGCCGCGCGCCAAAACGCTTAATGAAATTGCCGAGGGCGCCGAATTTCTGTTCAAAAATTGCCCGCTGGATTTTGACGAAAAGGCATTGGCTCTGCTAGACGACTCGGCGCGCGCGCTGCTGGGCAAGACAGCCGACGCTCTGCGGCCAGTTCAAATATGGACGGTCGAAGCGATCGAGGACGCAATTCGCCGCGTGGCAGAGGATGCTGGCCTGGGGCTGGGCAAGGTGGCGCAGCCGCTCCGGGCGGCACTCACCGGGCGCACCGTCTCGCCGGGTATTTTTGATGTCCTCTTCCTTCTGGGGAAAGAGGGAAGCTTGGAACGGCTGACCGATGTTGGGCACGCATCGGTTGGCTGATGGCATACAAGGAGAACAATATGTCGGATAACAAAGCCACTTTGACCGTCGGGGGAGAGACCAAGGACTATGCCGTCATGGACGGTTCGGTCGGCCCGCAGGTCATCGATGTGCGCAAGCTGTACGCCAATACCGGCATGTTCACCTATGATCCGGGCTTCACATCGACGGCGAGCTGCGAATCCGGCCTGACCTATATCGACGGTGACGAAGGCATATTGCTGCATCGCGGCTATCCGATCGGCCAGCTGGCCGAAGAATCCAGCTTCATGGAAGTCAGCTATTTGCTGCTGAACGGCGAACTGCCGTCCAAGGCTGAACTGGACGAATTTACCCGCACGATCACCCGCCACACGATGGTCAATGAACAACTCACGACCTTCTATCGCGGCTTCCGTCGCGACGCCCATCCGATGGCGATCATGTGCGGTGTCGTCGGCGCGCTGTCGGCCTTTTATCATGACTCGACCGACATCAATGATCCGGTGCAGCGCAGGATTGCCAGCCACCGCCTGATCGCCAAGATGCCGACGATTGCGGCGATGGCGTATAAATATTCGGTGGGCCAACCCTTCGTCTATCCGCGCAACGACCTGTCCTACACCGCCAACTTCCTGCGCATGACCTTCTCGGTCCCGGCAGAGGAATATGTCCCCGATCCAGTGATTGTGGACGCCATGGACAAGATCTTCACCCTCCATGCCGATCATGAGCAGAATGCGTCGACATCGACGGTGCGTCTGGCCGGTTCGTCGGGTGCCAATCCCTTCGCCTGCATCGCGGCCGGTATCGCCTGCCTGTGGGGTCCCGCGCATGGCGGCGCGAACGAAGCCGCGCTCAACATGCTGCGCGAGATCGGCACGGTCGATCGCATCCCCGAATATATCGCCCGCGCCAAGAATAAGGACGATCCGTTCCGCCTGATGGGCTTTGGCCATCGCGTCTATAAAAATTACGATCCCCGCGCGATCGTCATGCAAAAGACCGCCGAGGACGTACTCACGACGATGGGCGTGACTGATCCGGTGTTCGACGTCGCGCGTGAACTGGAAAAGATTGCGCTCAACGATCCCTATTTCATCGAAAAGAAGCTGTTTCCCAACGTCGACTTCTATTCGGGCGTGATCCTGTCGGCCATCGGCTTCCCGACCGAAATGTTCACCGTTCTCTTCGCCCTTGCCCGCACCGTTGGCTGGGTCGCGCAGTGGAACGAAATGATTTCGGACCCAGCGCAGAAGATCGGTCGCCCGCGGCAGCTCTACACCGGCCCGGTGCAGCGCGACTATGTGCCGGTCGACAAGCGCTAACCCGCCAGACCATGATGAAAATGCAGAACGGCGCCCTGATGAGGGGCGCCGTTTTTCATAGGGCTATAGGTCCGTCGGCAATGACAGGATGAAACGCGCGCCCTCGCCCGGCGCGCCGCCAATGCGAATATCGCCCCCCATCGCGCGGGCAAGGCGACGGGAGATATAGAGGCCCAGGCCACTGCCCCCGGCATCGTCGCGGCCCAGCCGCTCGAACTTCTCGAAAATCCGCTCGCGATCCGCGACCGCGACCCCCTGCCCCTGGTCGATCACCATGATCCGCGCCTGGCCATGATCGCCTTCAGTAACGATCCGCACCTCGCTGCCTTCGGGCGAATAGCGCACCGCATTGCCGATCAGGTTCACCAATATTTGCAGCACCCGGCGAAACTCGCCGGTGGCGGGCGTGCTGGCGTCCGGGTCCGGCGCAACTATGCGAATCTGCCGGTCGAGCGCCTTGACCGCCAGCAATCCGGCAGCGCGACGGCCCAGATCGGCCAGATCGACATCTTCGGCGATCACGCTGAAATCGGGCCGGTCGATCGCCTGCAAATCGGCCAGATCATCGACCAGCGCCATCAGATGCCGCCCGGCCGCAGCGATGTCCGTGGCATAATCGGCATAATCGGGGCGCAGCGGCCCTTGCAGCTGCGCGCTGATCGTGTCGGCGTTGGCGATGATCCGCCCTAGCGGCTGCCGCAGCGAGCGGTCCAGCCGCTTGCCAAATTCGCCGGGATAGAGCGCGACCGCCGCTTCCTGCGCCATCGGCACGACCACCGCCTGCTCCAGCGGAAAGGCGGTGCCGCGATAGCCGGTCAGTTGCCCGGCCAGATCGAACATAGGAAAGCCCGACAGACGAAACGACCGCGCCGGATCGCTGACCAGCACTGCCGTCTGATCGCGGAAGGCACGCCTTTGGGCAAAGGCGCGCAGCATCGCCATGTCGCCTTCCTCGTCGGGCTGAAGCTGGAAATAGCTGGAAAAACGACTGCCCGGCACAGGCGGATCGGGCGGCAGCGCGCCATGCACGTCGCTCCCGGCCAGCACCATCTGGAACCGCAACTGCATGTCGATCTGCCAGCTCCAGCCATCGGCCAGCGCGGCAATATCCACCTCGCGCCGCCCTATGTCCGCTGGCAGCGCGATAGCCGGCCGCTCATGCCAGTCGATGATCGAGAGGGTAACGCCATCGCTATCGGGCCGCGCCCGTACCCACATGTCGATGTCACCATGCTCGGTCGCGGCGATGATCGGCCGCGACACGGTGATGCCCAGCCGGGCCGACAGCCGCGCGATCGCGGCCAGTTGCGGCACGGCCACTGGCGCGCCAAGGTCGCCCCCCGCCTCGCGCTGAAGCGTCAGCAGGCGCAGGTCGGCGCTCAGCAACAGGCCGTCGGTGGAGATGGAGGCCCGGATGATCGCAGGATGCGACGGCATGTTCACGCGCCCGTCAACCGGCGCAGATGATCGAGCCGGGAGCGGAAGGCGGGCGGCGTGCGCAGCGCGCTGACGGCTGCATCGGCCTGCATGTCTGTCAGCCCCTGATAGCGCTCCGCCTCCGCCACGATCGCAGCGTCAGACAGCGATGGCCGGACCGGCCGCAACGCCAGCAGCAAATGGCGATAATCAGCGTCCGATCCGCCCAGCGCCCGGCAAAGCATCGCCACCTGCGCCAGCGGTCCGATCACCAATATGTCCGTCGCCTGCACCGTCGCCATGCGCAGTCGCCTTGCCGCCAGCGCCGCAAACAGCAAAAAGCGCCGCTGCCCCAGCGCGACACCCATCAGTTCCGGCGAATCAGCCAGGTCGCCCATCCGCCGCACCAGCCGGTCAGCCTCGGCAATCGGACTGACGCTTTCATCATGGTCGGCGAGCAAGGCCCAGCCCGACCGCTCGAACGCCGCCAGCAGGGCGTCGCCCAGATCAGGCGCGCTCCGCTGCACGACGGCCGCCAGACAGGCGGATGCCGTCCACACCAGTTCGGCGAAATATTCAGCGGGCAGGTCCGGCCGCATCGGCCGATCCTCGCCGCCCGTGGCGATCCAGCGTCCTTCCGCCAGCGCCAGCGCGGACAGCGCATCGGCGACCAGCGGATCATCGCCCAGCGCCAACACGCCGCCATCGCCATCATCCAAACGCTCGATGTCGGGCTGACCAAATTGCCGCAGCATCAGGCTGACCCCGGCACGCATCTGCATATGCGCCAGCAGAGCCGGTCCGATCAGCGTCGGTTGCGCCTGCACCGTCGGCCAGCATAGCGATTCAGGCGACCGGGAAAGGATGTGCGCGACATCGGGCGCATGGTCGAGCGACAGCCGCAGCGCCATCTCTATTCCGTTCAGGCATCCGCCCAGATGCCGCCGCGTTTCCGCGATCAGCGCATCATGGCGCGCCCGTTCCTCGACCGGGAAAAAGAAAGCCAGATCGATGGCATGGCCAACCGGCACGGCGGACATGCCCGCCATGACTTGCGCCATCGGCCAGCTGTCCGCCATGGCCGCACCGGTAAGGGACGAATAGGCGTTCATACCGGGACCATAGCCCGACGTCCTTAAAATGCACTAAACCCTGGCGGCGAAATATGCTCAGTCGCGCGGGCGCAATATGATCGCCCCGGCCGATGCGATCAGCGCCAGCATCGCCACTCTGATGCCCTGCGCCAGCATCCCGACCAGCCCGGCGACGATCAGCAGCAACAGGACGGTGCCGGGCGTGACGATCATCCACGGCCGGACATTGCCGGTCCGTCGCCAGCGATCCGCCACCAGCATGATCCCAAGCAACAGCGCCAGATCGGCGGCCAGCGTACTGCTGCCCGCCAGCACGATGCCGATCAGCGCCAGCAACGGCGTCACGAACGCCAGCAAGCCCATGGGCGGCGGCCGCAGCGCCAGTTCGTCCAGCCGGTCGGCGATTTCCGCCAGCAATAACGCCCCCAGCAACAGGGCAAATCCGGTCAACGTCCACAGCAGCTCTACCGGCACCAGCGCGATCGCTCCCAGCGCGATGGCGGCGATCCGCACCTGCATCGCTGGCACCTGCATCCGCATCAGCGCCGGGCTGATCATCCGGGCGAGAGGCGATAGAAGATAATGTTCAACGCCCCCCCGCGCCCGTGCCGACGACGCACCCGCTGCCGTCACCGCCTGCGCCACCAGATCGGCCTGCTGCTGGGTTTCGATCAGCGCGACCCGCCCTTCGAGCAGATCATCCTGCGAAACGGTGACGCGGCGCGCGCCTTTCTGCACCGCCGCGCGCACCAGCGTCAGCGACAAATCCCAGTCGCCGATCATGTCGAGCGTGCCGAACAACAATGTCGGGCTGATCCGCGCCAGCCCGGCCCAGCGCTGTCCCGCATCGATTCGCTCGAACGGCGTGCTGGCGCGGCTGTCATCCGTGACCAGCAGGGCATTGCCCTCCGCGCTGCCCATCGCCTCGAAATGCGCCTGCGACACGATCGCCCCGTCGGCGACCAGCAGCACGTCGGCATCACGGGGCGCATCCCGCACCATCGACACCATGTCCCGTACCAATGCGACCGCGATCCCATCGGCGCTCAGCCGATCAACGGCCTGCGACAAAGCGGGCGTAATGACGCTCACCAAAATCATGATGCGATCCGCGCCCGCCTGCGCCGCTTGCCGCGCCTGATATTCCACCAGAGTCTGCCCGGCAAAATACAGACTCGCGCGCTGACCCCCGGTCGATTGGCCCCCGGACGAATCGCCCGAAGCCCGGCTGGCGCTGAGAATAGCCGCGAAACTCATATCGTTATGGTATCGACCCGATTGTTGTGCAGCGGGTCTTGTCGCAAGGCTGAAGGCTTCGCGCAAGCGCAGCCGTGCCAGCGCCGCGATTCAGGTCTGTTGCAGCCCCGCCAGCGCCGCGCGCAAACGGCGCAGCACCCGCGGATCGCCCGGTGCCGCCTCGGCCGCCTCGTCCGCCAGCGCCATCAGCGCGGTCAGCCCGAAACTTGCCGCCAGCCCTTTCAGCCGCCACGCCGCCAGTTCCCAATTGGCGTCGCACCGCGCGCGCGCCAGCAAGTCGATCTGCCGCTCCGCACTTTCCATGAAGGCGACGCGCAGGTCCGCAATCAGGGCGCTGTCGTCGCCGACGGCTGCGGATAAAGCTGCATGGAGGGCGCCAGGATCATAGGACATAGAGACAGACGCTATCTGGCTTGCGTTAAGTTTTGGTAACAGGGCATTTGCGCGGGCGGAAAAGCTGCTAGGATGCACGCCATGACAGGGGGCAGCACAATCGTCGAGTTTTGGCGCGACGAACCAAGCGCGGCCAGCGATGCGTCGCAGGCGGATGACATTTTACTTTTGAAACAGGCGGCTCTCAACATCGACGAAGATGATTCGGATGATGGCGCGGGCGATGCCTGGGTCAGGCGTGTGCGCATCGGATTGACCTTGCTTGGCGTCGGCTGGGTCGGCTTTGCCGGCTGGGCGATGGTGGCGTCGGGCGATCTGGCCGGTGGTCCCTTGTTCTGGGCCAATGCCATCGCCACGCTGGTCGTCCCGCTCATCCTGCTTGGTCTGGCTTACCTGCTGCTGATGCGGAACAGCCGCGCCGAATCGCGCCGCTATCTCGACACGGCCCGCGCCCTGCGGACGGAGGCCGATCTGCTCGAACTGCGCCTGGGCCGGATCGCCACCCAGCTGGAAACCGCCCGCCAGTCGATGCAGGACCAGGCCGAATTGCTCGACAGCTATGGCGCGGCCGCCAGCAGCAATATGGAAGCGTCCGCCGAACTGATCGCCAGCCGGTCGCAAGCGACCGCCGACCGCGCCGAATCCGCCGAACGGGCCAGCACGGCGCTCCTTGCCAAGATGGACTCGCTGATCGCGTCGATCCCCGAACTGGAGGACCGCACCGGTCGCATGGCGGCACAGATCATGGACAATGGCCATGCGCTGGCCGAACGGATCGACACGCTCGAAGCGCGGCTTCATGCGCTGGCCGAACTGTCCGACGACGCCCGCGCCCGCACTTTGTCCGCGACCAAGAGCCTGTCGAGCCAGCTTACCCAGCTCCAGGAATCCACCCGCGCCGCCAATGAAGAAGTCACCGGCATGGCGGAGATCGCCGCCGGACGCATCGACGCCACCGCCCAGAGCGCGCGGCAGGCGATGGATCGCACCCGTCAGGATATCGAATTGCAGGCAGCGGCCCTGGCAACTTTGGTCGAAACCGCCGAAACCGGCATCGCCAGCACCAGCGAAAGCGTGCGCACGGCGTTGATCCATGATCTCGACACGGCGCAGGCAGATTTGACCGGCCGTCTCGACAACGCTTTGCGCAGCGTGCGCGCCACCATGGCGACGACCGACGAAGGGCTGTCGCGCCGCGCCGAACATCTCGAAGCACTTGTTGCGGCCGCACAGGCCGGGATCGGCAATGTCAGCGAGACCACGCTGTCGACGTTGACGCGGGACATGAATGCCATAGAAACCGACCTGCGCGAACGGCTCGACGCCGCGCTGGCCCGCGCGCAGGAAGCGCTGGCGCTGACCGACGGCAATCTGTCGTCCCAGTCCGCTGCGCTCGAATCGCTGGTTACCCGGTCGCGCGACAGCCTGGACGCCATCGGCAGCGAGACGGTCACGGGTCTGGCCAACACGATCGGCGACGTCGAAAACCGGCTGCACCAGATCAACGACGTCATGGCGGGGCAGCACAGCCTGATGGCCGGTATCCAGGCCGGGCTGGACGAAACGATCACCACGACGCAGACCCGCTTCGCAACGCTCGAAGAAGTGGCCCTTGCCCGCAGCGAACGGTTGACCGAAGCGCTTGCGCGCCTGACCAGCGAAACGCAGCGGATCGACGGCGCGCTGGCCAATGGCGGCATGACCGCCGAAAAGCTGATCGGCTGCGCCGAAACGCTGCTCGTCGCGCTCGATTCGAGCGTGCGCGAACTGGACGAGACCTATCCCGCCGCACTGGAGCGTTTCGACTCCCGGCTGGAACAGAGCCGCGCGCTGCTGGGCAACACGACACCGGAAATGGAGCGGCTGGAGGCGATTTCGCAGGCGCTGGTCGGTCGGGCGGAAGAGGCCGAATCGTTGCTGCGCGGTCAGGGCAGTCGCCTGACCGAATGGCTGGAAAGCACGCAGGGCGGGCTGGAGGCCAATCGCAATCTCGTCGAACGGCTGCGCGTGGCGCTTGACGGCGCGCATCAGGACGCGACCCGCATCACCGAGGGGGCAGGGCCATTGCTCGTCACCGCCTTGCTGCGCGTCAAGGATACGGCCGATCAGGCCGCCGAACGCGCGCGTCAGGCGCTGGGCCGCGCCATTCCTGAAGCCGCCCAGGCTCTGGCCGACGCCAGCGAACAGGCGATGCAGACCGCCATCGGTGACAAGGTGACGGCGCAGATCGAACAGGTCGCGCGCGTCGCGGAAGATGCGGTCAAGGCCGCACACCAGGCGTCCGAGCGGCTGACCCGCCAGTTGCTGACCATCGCCGACACCAGCGCCAGTGTCGAACAGCGAATCGAGGAAGCCGAGCGCGCTTCCGAAAATCGCGACCGCGACCATTTCGCCCGCCGCTCCGCGCTGCTGATCGAGTCGCTCAACAGCACAGCCATCGACGTCGCCAAGATCCTGTCCAACGACGTCACCGATTCAAGCTGGTCGGCCTATCTGAAGGGCGATCGCGGCGTATTCACCCGTCGCGCGGTCAGGCTGCTGGATGCGGGGGAATCGCGCGAAATTGCGCTCCATTACGACAATGACCCGGAATTTCGCGATCATGTGAACCGCTATATCCATGATTTTGAAGGGATGCTGCGGATCATCCTGTCCGCGCGCGACGGCAACGCGCTGGGCGTCGCTATCCTCTCCTCCGACATGGGCAAACTCTATGTCGCGCTGGCGCAGGCGATCGAGCGACTGCGGCAGTAAGCGGGTCAGCCTTTAACGTGGGATGACTTTACTATCATCCGTTCGTCCTGAGTAGCCATTGAGCGAAGTCGGAGTCGCAGACGACCGTAGGTCAAATGGCATATCGAAGGATGTGAGCAACGTCTGATGCTTCGATACTTGAACAGGTGAACCATCCCCCGGATGGTTCAGGATCGTCCGGGGGACGATCCGGCCTGTTCAACTTCGACAAGCTCAGTCGCTACTCAGCACGAACGGAGATTATTCAATTTATGATTATCCCACCTTAGCGTGAATAACCCGGCAGCATATCCAGCGTGATCCAGCCCTGCACATAATTGGCGTAATAGAGGCCGAACAGCAAAGCTGACAGCAGCGTCGCCCGAAGCGCCACGACGCCCGGCCGGAAATTGCTGGGTGCGCTATCCGCCTGCCCCTTCACCATCCGCTCGCCCGTTTCGTCGGGCGTGCGGATGCCAAAAGGCAGGATGATGAACGCGCTGATCACCCAGAACAGCACATAGATGGCGAAAATGGCGTAGAGGTTCATGGCCTTGTATCTTCGCTCGTCTCTATCAATCTACATGATGATGTGTTCCCGCGCAGGCGGGAACCCAGTTGATAGGCTGGAACCGGATTCCCGCCTGCGCGGGAACACGATACCAAAATCCTAGGCCCGAATGAGCAGCACGTCCACAATCGGTTTCTTGCCCGTCCATCGCGTCGCGGTGCGGCGCACGGCCAGGCGGATACGCTCGCGCACCGCCTCTTCCTCATGCGATCCCTTGGCAATCACATCCGCCGCGTCGTCAGCCGCTTCAGCCAGAAAGTCCGCCTTATCCTCTTCCACCGGAACGCCCTGCGTCCGCAGTGTCGGTCGGCCAAGCAGCCGTCCCTTGGCATCGAGCGCCACGGCAACGCTGATCTGGCCATGCAGCCCCAGCTTGCGCCGTTCGTTCATCGTCGCGCCCTCGGCAGGCAGGATGACGTCGCCATCCAGCACCAGCCGCCCAACTTCCTGCCGCCCGATGATCGTCGGCTTGCCCGGCGCCAGTCGCAGCAGGTCGCCATTGGACTGCACCACCGCGTGGGGGATGCCCGTCGCCAGCCCCAGCCGTGCCTGTTCGGCCATATGCCGCCGTTCGCCATGGACCGGCAGCAATATTTCCGGCCGAATCCAACGATACATGGCTTCCAGTTCAGGACGCCCCGGATGGCCGGACACATGAACCTCGGCCTGCCGGTCCGTGACCATCACGACATTCTTCGCCGCCAGCGCATTCTGGATGCGACCGATGGCGATTTCATTGCCGGGAATCTGCTTGGACGAAAAGACGACCAGATCGCCCTCGGTCAGTTTGATCGGATGGCTGTCGAACGCGATGCGTGCCAGCGCGGCGCGCGCTTCCCCCTGACCACCGGTGGCGATAATCATCACCTCGTCACGGGGCAGCTTCATCGCCTCGTCCCAGTCGACCGTCGGCGGAAAGCCTTTGAGATAGCCGCTGGCCTTGGCCATGCCGATGATCCGGTCGAGCGAACGGCCCGCGACGCACACCTTGCGCCCCATCGCCCCCGCCACTTCGCCCAACGTCTGGACGCGCGCAGCGTTGGACGCAAAGGTGGTGACCAGCACCCGGCCCGTGGCCCCCTCGATCGTCTGCATCAGCCCTTCACGGACATCGCCTTCGGAGCCGCTGGCCTTGTCATTGAACACATTGGTGCTGTCGCACACCAGCGCCAGCACGCCCTGATCGCCCACTGCGGTCAGTTCCGCCGGGGTCGATGGCACGCCGAGCAAGGGCTGATCGTCCAGCTTCCAGTCGCCGGTGTGGAAAATGCGGCCATGCGGCGTGTCGATCACCAGCGCATTGCCCTCAGGGATCGAGTGCGCCAGCGGCATGTAGCGGAAACCGAACGGGCCAAGCTCAAAGCTGCCCTCGTTGGGAATGACGTGGAGCTTGACCTCCTTGGTCAGCCCCTCTTCCTCCAGCTTCAGGCGGATGAGGCCAGCGGTAAACGGCGTGGCATAGAGCGGCACGCCAAGGTCCGCGGCCAGATAGGGGATCGCACCGATATGATCCTCATGCCCGTGGGTCAGCACGATACCGAGCAGATCCTTGCGCCGTTCCTCGATGAAGCTCAGGTCCGGCAGCACCAGTTCGATGCCCGGATAATTGGGATCGCCAAAGGTCATGCCGAGATCGACCATCACCCATTTGCCCTGGCAACCGTATAAGTTGACGTTCATGCCAATCTCGCCCGACCCGCCTAGGGCCAGGAAGAGCAGCTCATCCTTGGGTTTCATTACGCTTGTAAACTCCGTTCGTGCATCAGCGCGAGGCCCTGAACCGTCAGGTCCGGCGCGATCGCATCGAAAATATCGCTGTTATCATTGAAGAGGACCGCAAGGCCCCCCGTCGAAATCACTCTGGTCGGGCGGCCAATTTCGGCCCTCATCCGGGCGACCAGCCCCTCCATCATGGCTACATAGCCCCAAAAGACGCCAATATGCATCTGTGCTTCGGTCGTTCGCCCGATGACCGATCGATTTTCCGGCGGGGCGATGGCGATCTTGGGCAGCTTCGCCGCCGCCGCGACCAGCGCATCGAGCGACAGGTTGATGCCCGGCGCGATGATCCCGCCCTTATAGGCGCCGCTATAATCGACAACATCGAACGTCGTCGCGGTGCCAAAATCGATGACGATCAGGTCGCCTGCATAAAGATGGTGCGCGGCGATGACGTTTACAACCCGGTCAGCCCCCACCGACCCCGGCTCCGCCACGTCCAGTTCTATGCCCCAGTCGACCGGCGCTTGCCCGGCGATCAAAGCCGTCGTCCTGAAATATTTTTCGGCCAGCACCTGCAAATTATGCAGCGCGCGCGGCACCACGGTCGCAATGATGACCGCATCGACGTCAGCGATCTTATAGCCTTCCAGCATCAGCAACTGGTTGAGCCACACCGCATATTCGTCCGCCGTACGGCGCGGATCGGTCGCAATCCGCCAGCGCGCGCGGATGGTCCGCCCTTCGAGCAGCGCGAAAACCACATTGGTGTTGCCCGCGTCGATCGCGAGAAGCATGGCCGGTCCTTGGTTCAGGTGAGAAATATGTCACCGGCGTGAATGGCACGGCTCTGCCCGTTCGCCAAGCGCAGGATCAACATGCCCTGCCGATCGAGCGTATCGAACAGGCCGTCAACCGTCTCGCCATCGGGTTGCACCACCCGCATCGGCGTGCCGGTCGGGTGGGCGTTGAGCAGCCAGTGGGTCCGCACCGGCTCCAGCCCCTGCCCCCGCCAGATCGAAAGCCAATGCCCAAATAGCTGCGTCAGCCGCTCCAGCAGCGCCCCCGCCTCCGCATCTGCCGCGCCCTGCGCCAGCAGGCTGGTCACGGGACGGTCGAGATTGCGTGGATGGTCAGCAACGTTGATGCCGATACCCACGACGACAGCTTCACCGGCCCGCTCCAGCAGGATGCCCGCAATCTTCGCGCCATCGACCAATATGTCATTAGGCCATTTGATCCGTGCCTGACCTGCACAGAGCGGCGCGACCAGCGCATGAACCGCATTGGCCGCGACCAGCGCCAGCGTGTGCGGCAGAGGATCACCGGCCCGCAGCCGGATCAGGGTGGAGCAATGGAGATTGCCGACCGGGCTTTCCCAGTTGCGCCCCATCCGCCCCTTGCCGCCCGTCTGCCGCCCCGCGCGCAGCCAGCTGCCATCGGGCGCGCCCTGCTCCGCCAATGCCAGCATGTCGGCATTGGTGGACCCGGTCTCGGCAACGAAGCAGATGGTCAGAACAAGGACGCCGCAGCGGCGGCGCTCGCCTGATCCAGCACGGGATTGAGCAGATAGCCCAGGACGATGACGACGGCGCAGGCAGTCAGGATGACATTTTCGACCGCCCCGCCCTTCGCCTCATAGGCACCGGTCGGCTCGTCGAAATAGATCGTCTTGATGATCTTGAGATAATAGAAAGCGCCAATCACCGACGCTGCTATGCCGAACGCCGCCAGCGCGGTCAGGCCCGACGCCACAGCCGCATCGAACACCAGGAACTTGGCCCAGAAGCCAAACAGCGGCGGGATGCCTGCCATCGAGAACATGAAGATCGCAAACCCTGCGGCCAGACCTTTACGCGATTGCGACAGGCCCGCCAGGCTGGCGATCGTTTCGACCGGCTTGCCGTCGGCATCGCGCATCTGGAGGATGCAGGCGAACGCGCCGATCGTCATGACGACATAGATCGCCATATAGCTCATCGTCGCGGCCACACCGGCAGGCGTACCGGCGGCAAGGCCGATCAGCGCAAAGCCGACATTATTGATCGACGAATAGGCCATCAGCCGCTTGATGTTGGTCTGGCCAATCGCCGCGACCGCACCGAACAGGATGGAGGCTAGTGCGACGAAGATCACGATCTGCTGCCAGTCCAGCCCCGCAGGACCCAGCGCCTCGATCGCGACGCGAACGGTCAGGCCCATCGCGGCAACCTTGGGGGCGCTGGCGAAGAAGGTCGTCACCGGCGTCGGCGCGCCTTCATAGACGTCGGGCGTCCACATATGGAAAGGCACGGCGCTGATCTTGAAGGCAAGGCCCGCCAGCACGAACACCAGGCCGAACAATTCGCCCTTGCCCACGCCATCGCCCAGCGCAACGGCAATGCCGTCAAAGGCGGTGCTGCCGGTGAAACCGTAAAGCAGCGAGATCCCATACAGCAGGATGCCGCTGGCCAGCGAGCCCAGCACGAAATATTTAAGGCCCGCTTCGGACGAGCGTCCATCCTGCCGCATGAAACTGGCGAGAACATAGGAGGCGAGGCTGTTCATTTCGAGGCCGACATAGAGCGTCAGCATGTCGCCCGCCGACACCATCATGCCCATGCCGATAGCGGCAAACAGGATCAGGATAGGATATTCGGGCCTTAGCGCGCTGTCGGTCGAAAAGAAGCGCGGTGCGAGCAGGATCGCCGCTGCCGCCGCCGCGTAGATCAACGCCTTGGCATAGACGGAGAAGGCATCGGCGCGAACCAGACCATCGAACGCATCAGGGCCATGCGCCAGCGAGCAGGACAAAGCCACGCCCGCGACGATCAGCGTCAGCACCGACAGGGCGTTGACCAGCCGTGCGGTGCCGTCGCCGCCAAAAGCGGCCACCAGCATCAGGATCAAGCCACCGGCCGTCAATATGAGTTCCGGCAGAACGGCCAGAAGGGAAGCGGAGTCGATCATCAGTGCGCCTCCCCGTGCGCAGGGGCTTCTTCGTGATGGGCTTCTTCATGCGCTTCGCCCGCAGGCCTGGGCGCACCCATCTTGATCTTGGAGTCTCCCGCCGGAGCGGCAGGCGCGAGGCGGGCTTCGAGCGCGCGAATGTCGGGACGCATGGGGCTAAGGAAGCTTTCGGGATAGACGCCCATCCACAGCACGACCGCAGCCATAGGTGCCAGCAGCCAGATTTCGCGCCCCGACAGGTCGGGCATCGCGGCGGCATCGGCATTGACCTGCTCGCCATAGCAGATGCGGCGATAAAGATAGAGCATATAGGCCGCGCCCAGGATGATGCCCGTGGTGCAGACCAGCGCCACCCAGGTGGATGCCTGATAAATACCCATCAGCGCCAGAAATTCGCCGACGAAGTTGGACGTGCCGGGCAGGCCGACCGACGCCATGGTGAAGAACAGGAACAACAGGGCATAGCGCGGCATGTTGATCGACAGGCCACCATAGCGCGCAATCTCACGGGTATGCAGGCGATCATAAATCACGCCCACACACAGGAACAGCGCGCCCGCGACCAGACCGTGGCCCAGCATCACCATCATCGCGCCTTCGATGCCAGCCTGGTTGAAGGCGAACAGGCCGACCGTGACGATCGCCATATGCGCGACCGACGAATAGGCGATCAGCTTCTTCATGTCCGACTGCACGAGCGCGACCAGCGAGGTGTAGACCACCGCGACCATCGACAGGCCCCAGACCAGAGGCGCGAGTTGCGCCGAGGCTTCTGGGAACATCGGCAGGGAGAAGCGGATGAAGCCATAGCCACCCATCTTCAGCAGCACGCCTGCCAGGATGACAGACCCCGCGGTCGGCGCCTGAACGTGCGCATCGGGCAACCATGTGTGGACTGGCCACATCGGCATCTTGACCGCGAAGCTGGCGAAGAAGGCCAGGAACAGCCAGGTCTGGACATGGGGATCGAAATTATAGGCCATCAGCACGGGGATTTCGGTCGTCCCGGCCTCATGCACCATCCACATCATCGCGATCAGCATCAGGACCGATCCGAACAATGTGTAGAGGAAGAATTTATAGCTGGCGTAAATCCGGTCCGCGCCGCCCCAGATGCCGATGATCAGATACATCGGGATCAGGCCGGCTTCGAACATGATGTAGAAGAGGTAGAGATCCTGCGCCGTAAAGACGCCGATCATCAGCACCTCCATGAACAGGAAGGCCGCCATATATTCGCCGACGCGCTTTTCGATCGCGTTCCAACTGGCGCCGATGCAGATCGGCATCAGGAACACGGTCAGCGCGATCAGCATCAGCGCGATGCCGTCGATACCCAGCGCCCAGGCGAATTTGCCGAAGATCGGCGCATATTCCTGAAACTGCCACTGCGCGCCGCCGCCCGACTGGTCGAAATTCGCCCACAGGGCCATGCCCAGCACGAAATCGACCAAGGTGGCGATCAAGGCGATCCAGCGCGCGCTGTTCGCGCCCACGAACAGACAGGCGATGGCCCCCGCCATCGGCACTGCCATCATCAGGGAAAGGATGGGGAAGCCGTCCATTATCGTGTCATCGCCCAGGTTGCGGCAGCGGCGAGGCCAATCAGCATCACCAGCGCGTAGGTGTAGAGGTAGCCGGACTGGAGCCGACGGGTCACTTTATTGCCCTGCACGACCAACGCCGCCAGACCATTGGGTCCGAACCGGTCGATGAAACCGACGTCACCGAACTTCCAGAAGAAGCGGCCGATGGCAAAGGCTGGCTTGACGAACAGAACGTTATACAGCTCGTCGAAATACCATTTGTTGAGCAGGAAGGTGTACAGACCGGTGAAGGTCGCGACGAAGCGCTGCGGCCAGTCGGTATTCCTGATATAGGCCAGCCAGGCGATCAGCAGCCCGGTCAGCATCACCGTGAACGGCGCGAACTTGACCCACGTCGGCACTTCATGCGCGGCGTGCATCAAATGGCTGTCGAACGACAATGCACCGTTCCAGAATGCGATACCGCCTTCGGCACCGATAAACTGGTCGTGGAACAGGAAGCCGGCAAACACCGCGCCCAGGCTCAGCACGATCAATGGCACCAGCATGACCCAGGGACTTTCGTGCGGATGATAGCCGCCGGTCCCGGTGACGGGCGCATGATGATGATCGTCATGCGCATGATCGTCGTGATGATCGTCATGCCCATGAGCGTCATGCAGCGCGTGCTGGATATGCTCCGACGCGGCCCAGCGGGCTTTGCCGAAGAAGGTGAGGAACACCAGACGCCACGAATAGAAGCTGGTGAGCAAAGCGGCAAAGATACCGACCAGGAACGCACCCGTCCCCGCCCCGCCAGCGGCATAGGCCGCTTCGAGGATACCGTCCTTGGAATAGAAACCCGCAAAGCCCACGCCGACAAGCGGCAGCCCCACGCCAGTGATCGCCAGCGTACCCAGCGTCATCGTCCAGAAGGTGATCGGGATTTCTTTCCGCAGCGCGCCATAATAGCGCATGTCCTGCTCATGGTGCATCGCATGGATGACCGAGCCTGCACCCAGGAACAGCAAAGCCTTGAAGAAGGCGTGAGTAAACAGGTGGAACATCGCCGCGCCATAGGCGCCGACGCCAGCGGCAAAGAACATATAGCCCAGCTGCGAGCAGGTCGAATAGGCGATGACACGCTTGATGTCGGTCTGCACCGTGCCGACGGTCGCCGCGAACAGGCAGGTCGCCGCGCCTACATAGGTCACGACGGTCAGCGCCGTTGCCGACGTCTCGAACATCGGCGACAGGCGGCACACCATGAACACGCCCGCCGTCACCATGGTCGCGGCGTGGATCAGCGCGGACACAGGCGTTGGCCCCTCCATCGCGTCCGGCAACCAGGTGTGCAGGCCAAGCTGCGCGGATTTGCCCATCGCACCCACGAACAGCAGCAGACACAGCACCGTCATCGTATCGAAGCGGTGGCCCAGGAAGCCGATCGTCGAACCGGCCATGGACGGCGCCATTTCCAGGATTTCGGGAATGGAGATGGTGTTGAACACCAGATAGGTGCCGAAAATCCCCATCATGAAGCCAAGGTCGCCGACGCGGTTAACGACGAAGGCCTTGATCGCGGCCGCATTGGCGCTGGGCTTGCGGAACCAGAAACCGATGAGGAGGTAAGAGGCAAGGCCCACCCCTTCCCAACCGAAGAACATCTGCAACAGATTGTTCGCGGTCACGAGCATCAGCATCGCGAAGGTGAAGAGCGAGAGATAGGCGAAGAAGCGCGGCTGATCCGGCTCCTCGTCCATATAGCCCCAGCTATACAGGTGGACGAGGCTGGACACGCTGGTGATCACCACCAGCATGACCGCCGTCATCGCATCGACCCGCAGCGCCCATTGCGCATCGAAGCTGCCCGACTGGATCCAGGTGAACAGCGGCGTGACATGCGCTTCGGCGCTGCCCGTCAGGAAGCTGATGAAGATCGGCCAGCTCAGCGCGCAGGAAATGAACAGCGCGCCGGTGGTGAGGATCTTGGCAGGCAGCTTGCCCAGCGCCTTGTTGCCAAGGCCCGCAATAGCCGCGGCCAGCAGCGGAAGAAGAACGATAAGCTGGATCACAGGGCAAAACCCTCCACGTCATCCTGACGAACGTCAGGATCCAGAGCGATCATGCACCGCGTCCGAAACCCTGGATCCCGGATCAAGTCCGGGATAACGGAAATTGTGGCATTGGCCGGCACGCGCATCAGCCCTTCATCCGGTTGACATCGTCGACGGCGATGGTGCCGCGACCACGGAAGTAAATGACGAGGATGGCAAGGCCGATGGCCGCCTCACCCGCCGCGACGGTCAGCACGAACATCGAAAATACCTGCCCCACCAGATCGCCCAGAAAGGCGCTGAAGGCGACAAGGTTGATGTTCACGCTCAAAAGGATCAGCTCGATCGCCATCAGAATGATGATGACATTCTTGCGGTTGATGAAGATGCCCAGCACCCCCATCACGAACAGGATGGCGCTGACCACCATATAATGTTGAAGGCCGATCACAGCTCCACCCCCTGCCCGATGGGCTGATTGATATTGCGGACCGCATCCTGCGGACGGCGGCGGTTCTGCTTGGCGATATTCTGGCCCTTCACCCCGCCCCGCGCCCGATGGGTCAGGACGATCGCACCGATCATCGCGACCAGCAGGACAATGCCCGCCGCCTCGAACAGGAAGATGTAGCGAGTATAAAGCAGCGTCCCGATCGCCTTGATGTTCGACACCTCCGGCGCGGTCGGCGCGGCGCGCTGCGCCAGTTCAATCGGACCAGCACTCCACAGGCCAATGCCCAGCACGATTTCCGCCAGCAGCACCAGCGCGATCAGCAGACCAAAGGGCAGGTAACTCACGAAACCTGCGCGCAGTTCGGCAAAGTCGATGTCGAGCATCATGACGACGAACAGGAACAGCACCGCGACCGCGCCGACATAGACGATGACGAGCAGCATCGCGATGAATTCCGCGCCCAGCAGGATCATCAGACCCGCCGCGTTGAAGAAGGCCAGGATCAGCCACAACACCGAATGGACCGGGTTACGCGACAGGATCGTCAGCGCACCGCTGGACACCACCAGGATCGCGAACAGGTAAAAGGCTAAGACGTGGATCACAGGATCATGTTCCCCTTGGACGCGCGCGGCTTAACGGTATGGAGCATCGGCGGCAAGGTTCGCGGCGATCGCGCGTTCCCACTTGTCACCATTTTCAAGAAGCTTGGCCTTGTCGTAGATCAGCTCCTCGCGGGTTTCGGTCGCAAACTCGAAGTTCGGGCCTTCCACCACCGCATCCACCGGGCAGGCTTCCTGACAGAAACCGCAATAGATGCACTTGGTCATGTCGATGTCATAGCGCGTCGTGCGGCGGCTGCCATCCTCGCGCGGCTGCGCCTCGATCGTGATCGCCTGCGCCGGACACACCGCTTCGCACAACTTGCACGCGATGCAGCGTTCCTCCCCATTGGGATAGCGACGCAGCGCATGTTCGCCCCGGAACCGCGGCGAGATCGGGTTCTTCTCATAGGGATAGTTGATCGTCGCCTTGGGCTTGAAAAAATATTTCAAGGTCAGCCAGTGCGCCTTCACAAACTCCCAGAGAGTGAAGCTTTTGACGTAATATCCGAGGCTCATTGTGCGCCTCCATAGCGCGTCAGCATGAGGAAGCCCGACACCAGAAAGACGAAGAAGAGCGAGGTCGGCAGGAAGATCTTCCAGCCCAGCCGCATCAGTTGGTCATAGCGGTAGCGAGGCACCGTCGCCTTTACCCAGGAAAAGACGAAGAAGAAGAACAGGATCTTGGCGAACAGCCAGAGGATGCCCGGCACATGATAGAGCGGCGCCCAGTCCACCGGCGGCAGATAGCCGCCCCAGAACAGGATCGCGTTCAATGCGCACATCAGAATGACGTTGGCATATTCGCCCAGCCAGTAGAGCGCGAAGGCCATGGATGAATATTCGGTCTGGTAACCCGCGACCAGTTCGCTCTCCGCTTCGGTCAGGTCGAAGGGCGCACGCGCGGTTTCCGCCATGGCGGAAATCAGGAACATGATCGCCATCGGGAAGAGCAGCGGGTTAAAGCCGTTGCCGTTCAGAAAGCCATAATAGCCCTTCTGGCTTTCCACGATCGCGGTCAGGTTGAAGCTGCCGGCCCACAGCACGACGCAGATCAGGATGAAGCCGATCGAGACTTCATAGCTGATCATCTGCGCGGACGCGCGAATCGCGGAATAGAAGGGATATTTGGAGTTGGACGCCCAACCCGCCAGCACGATGCCGTACACGCCCAGCGACGAGATAGCGAGAATGTAGAGCAGCCCGACATTGATATCCGCCAGCACCACGCCGACGTCGAACGGCACCACCGCCCAGGCCAGCAGCGCCACCGTGAAGGTGATGATCGGCGCGATAATGAACAGCGCCTTGTTCGCCGCCGACGGGATGATGGTTTCCTGCAGGAAAACCTTGGCCCCGTCCGCAAAGGACTGGAGCAAGCCGAAGGGGCCAACCACGTTCGGCCCGCGCCGCAGCGCCATCGCCGCCCAGATCTTGCGATCGGCATAGATGATCATCGCGACGGCCAGCATAAGCGGCAGGGCGATCACGAGGATGCCGATGATTGTCGAGAGGAACCAGGCACCTGCAAACGGCAGGCCCAGATTTTGGAAGAAAGCGGTCACTGCGGCAGCCCCTTAAAGCCCTCTCCCTGGAGGGAGAGGGTTGGGTGAGGGTGTACTGAGGTCGAAGGAACGGACCGACATTGACGTCGAGCCCCCTCACCCCGGCCCTCTCCCCGTCGGGGAGAGGGAGTTAGCATAGCTAACGCACTCATTCCGCCGCCTCCGCAAATTCAACCCCATGGACCAGTTCGGCCGAGCATTGCTGCATCGTCGGGCTGGCGCGGCAGATGGCGTTGGTCAGGTAGAAATCCTTGATCGGCGAAGCCAGTTCGCCGGTTGCGCCGGTGGGCAGCGACGGCACGAACCAGCCATAATCGGCCAGCCCCTCGACACCCAATGCAGGCACCGCCTTGATCATTTCGGCGCGCAATTGCTCGAAATTGTCGAACGGCAACGTCGCGCCCATCACTTCGGATAGAGCGCGCAGGATCGACCAGTCCTCACGGGCATCGCCCGGCGCAAACACGGCTTTTTCGCCCCGCTGCACCCGGCCTTCCAGATTGACGTAGGTGCCAGCCTTTTCGGCATAGCTGGCGCCCGGCAGGATCACGTCCGCCGCGTGCGCGCCCTTGTCGCCATGATGGCCGACATAGACTTTGAAACTGTCCTCAAACGCCGAATAATCGACCTCGTCCGCGCCCAGCGCAAACAGCAGCTTCGGCTTGGCCGCCGCCACTGCCTTGATCCCTCCAGCCGCGGCATAGCCGAGCATCAACCCGCCCATGCGTGCGGCGGCGAAGTGCAGCACGTTGTAGCCGTTCCAGCCATCCTTCACGAGGCCCAGCGTCTCGACCAGCGCCAGCGTGTCGCCATGCGCGCCGTCCTTGGCCAGCACACCGCCACCCACGATCATCGCGGGCCGCGCGGCCTTGCCGAACGCCTCGACCACCGCTTGCGGCAACTTGCCCAGCAGCGACGCATCATTGCCCAGCCACTCGACCTTGTAGGTCAGGTCAAACTCAGGCCCGATGCCAAAAACCTTGGCACCCTTCTTGATCGCCTTGCGTAGCCGCGTGTTCACCAGCGGCGCTTCCCAGCGCAAATTGGTGCCGACCAGCAGGATGACGTCCGCGGTCTCCAGATCGGCGAGCGGCGTATTGAACACCACCGACGACAGGCTCGACACGTCATAGGCAAGGCCCGTCTGACGCCCTTCGAGCATCGTCCCGCCCAGTCTCTCGACCAGCGCCTTGCCGGCAAACATCGTCTCGCAATCGAGCAGATCGCCCGCGATAGCGGCAACGCTGCCGCCATGCTGAACCGCCGCGATGGCTGCAAATGCCTCAGCCCAGGTCGCAGGCGCCAGCTTGCCGTCCCGCCGCACATAAGGCTTATCGAGCCGCTTGCGCACCAGACCATCGACATTGTGCCGGGTCTTGTCGCTTGCCCATTCCTCGTTCACGTCATCATTGATGCGCGGCACCGCGCGCAGCACCTGACGGCCCCGGCTGTCGAGGCGGATGTTGGTGCCAACGGCATCCATCACGTCGATCGCATGGGTCTTTTTCAGCTCCCACGGCCGCGCTTCGAACGCATAAGGCTTGGCGGTCAGCGCGCCGACGGGGCAAAGATCGACCACATTGCCCGATAGCTCGCTTTTGGCGGCATGTTCCAGATAGGTGGTGATCTGCATATTTTCGCCGCGATAGATGGCGCCGATTTCCGGCACGCCCGCGACTTCCTCGGCAAAGCGCACGCAACGGGTGCATTGAATGCAGCGGGTCATGACCGTCTTGACGATCGGACCCATATTCTTCTCGGTCACCGCGCGCTTATTTTCGTCATAGCGCGACGCGCCGCGGCCATAGGCGACCGACTGGTCCTGCAAATCGCATTCGCCACCCTGGTCGCAAATCGGGCAATCGAGCGGATGGTTGATCAGGAGAAACTCCATCACCCCTTCGCGCGCCTTCTTGACCATTTCGCTGTCGGTGCGAATCTCCTGCCCCTCGGCAGCGGGCAGCGCACACGACGCCTGCGGCTTGGGCGGTCCGGGCTTCACCTCGACCAGGCACATCCGGCAATTGCCCGCAATGGACAGCCGTTCATGATAGCAGAAACGCGGAATTTCCTTCCCCGCCAGCTCGCACGCCTGCAGGACGGTGGCTCCCGCCGGGACGTCCAATTCTACGCCGTCTACTTTGACTTTAGGCATTCGCGCTGCCCTTTTTGGAAGCGATGAGCGGCAGGGCCGCCCGTTTATAACAATCGCCCCACTCGGCGTGACCGAGGCCGGGCGTAAGGCTGATGCTCATCATTTTTGCACCTCCGCCCGCGCCAATTCGCGGTCAGAGGCGGCGCGAGTCAAACGAACTAATCCTTCAGCAACCGCGCCCTTGACCGTTGCCTTAGACAATTCGATTTTCTCGCCATTGGGGATGCAGGCGCTGAATTTCGGCATCAAAGCCTGTACGGAATCATTTTCCTGACGAGAAGCCGGATAAGACAGAACGAGCGAGCGCGACAGCACAGGATTAGCGCGCGCCACACATTCGCCAAACTGCTCCAGAGCAACGACCGAATAGGCCGCACTTGGTACGGTATCGCCATAAAGCTCACGATAACCCGTATTCAAATCATCTGGGAAGGCATCAATCGCCTTAGACTTATAGTCCTGCTGAAAGAGCGCCACAAAAATGCCGCCTCGCAGCAGGTTTTCCGAAAGACTCAACTGACCATCAGCCATACACTCGTCCGATGGATCGAACATGTTTTTTAGTAAGGATTTATATTCTGGCGAGCCAACCGGCAGATCAATGAACTTGCGCGCACGGCCTTGAGAGCGATCGACGATGCAAGCCGTAAATCCCTCCATCGTCACCCGCGCAGCCGCAGGGCCGCGACCGGGTATTTGCGCCACACGATGGCGGATCAACGATCCCGTTTCCTGCGCCAACACCTGCGGAGCTACAACCAACGCAGCAATTGTCAGAAGAGCGAACCTAAACTTCACTCCGCCGCCTCCATCACCGGCGCGCCGCGCTCGTTGATCCGCCGCTCGATTTCAGGCCGGAAATGCTTGATCAGCCCTTGGATCGGCCACGCCGCCGCGTCGCCCAGTGCGCAGATGGTGTGGCCTTCGACCTGCTTGGTCACCTGATGCAGCATGTCGATTTCGGACAGATCAGCGTCGCCGGTGCGCAGCCGTTCCATCACCCGCCACATCCAGCCCGTGCCTTCGCGGCATGGCGTGCATTGGCCGCAAGACTCATGTTTGTAGAAATAGGACAGCCGCGAAATGGCGCGGACGATGTCGGTGGACTTGTCCATGACGATGACTGCAGCCGTACCAAGGCCGGAGCCGAGCGCGCGCAGCCCGTCAAAATCCATCGGCGCGTCCATGATTTCGCGCGCAGGGACCAAAGGCACCGATGATCCGCCGGGGATCACCGCCATCAGATTGTCCCAGCCGCCGCGAATGCCGCCGCAATGGCGGTCGATCAGTTCGCGAAACGGGATCGACATCGATTCCTCGACCACGCAGGGCTTGTTCACATGGCCGCTGATCTGGAACAGCTTGGTGCCGCGATTGCCCTCCCGCCCGAAGCGGTTGAACCAGGCCGCGCCGCGCCGCAGGATCGTGGGGCTGACCGCGATGCTCTCGACATTGTTGACCGTGGTGGGGCAGCCATAGAGGCCCGCGCCTGCCGGGAAAGGCGGCTTCAGCCGGGGCTGGCCTTTCTTGCCTTCCAGGCTTTCGATCTGCGCGGTTTCCTCGCCGCAGATATAGGCGCCAGCACCGCGATGCACGAACACGTCGAAATCATAGCCCGACCCGCAGGCATTTTTGCCGATGAAGCCCTTGGCATAGGCCTGCTCGACCGCCGCAAACAGCACCTTGGCTTCGTAAATGAACTCGCCGCGAATATAGATATAGGCCGCACGTGCGCGCATCGCGAAGCCCGCAACCAGCGCACCCTCGATCAGCTTGTGCGGATCGTGGCGGATGATCTCGCGATCCTTGCACGAACCCGGCTCGGATTCGTCGGCGTTGATCACCAGGAAGCTCGGACGACCATCCTTGCTTTCCTTGGGCATGAAGCTCCACTTCATGCCGGTCGGGAAGCCCGCGCCGCCACGGCCGCGGAGGTTCGACGCCTTCATGATGTCGATGATCGCGTCCTGGCCCAGCGCCAGCAGCGCCTTGGTATTATCCCAGTCACCACGCATGATCGCGGCATCGATCCCCCAGTCCTGAAAACCATGGACATTGGTGAAGATGCGATCCCGGTCCTCCAGCGGGCCGACGAACGGCGGTGGAGGCGGCGGCGCAACAGGGGCGGTTTCGTCGGCCATCAGCGGCCCTTTCCGATCAGTTTTTCAGCCACGAAATAGACAATGACGGCCAGTCCAAGCCCGATGACCAGGCCCAGCACCGCCCCGATAATCTTGAGCGCGATCACGAAGATGATCAGCCCGATGATGATGGCGATCAGGGCGCTCATGCGAATACCCCACACCCGTTCGGGCTGAGCGAAGTCGAAGCCTTCCACTGAGCCGAAGGCGAAGTGCCTTCGCCAAGCTCAGGCAAGCCCTTCGACAGGCTCAGGGCGAACGGAGGGTGAGTAGAAGGCCTCACGCCCAAGCCCCCCGATAGTCATGATTGCCCTCGACCATCTCTTTGAGCGTCGTCGGGCCACCCTCCGGGCAACTGGTCTGGCGATCGATCTGCGGCCCGATCTTGGGCTGACCACCCGCCGCCAGCGTTTCCAGCACCGCGCTCATGCTGTCATAGGTCAGGTCTTCGTAATTATCGTCGTTGATCTGCACCATCGGCGCATTGGCGCAGGCGCCCAGGCATTCGACTTCGGTCAGCGTGAACAGGCCGTCGGGCGTGGTCGCGCCCTTCACCAGACCCTTGTTCTTGCACGCCGCGAACACATCGTCGGAGCCGCGCAACATGCAGGGCGTCGTGCCGCACACCTGCACATGATAGCGGCCAACCGGCGCCAAATTGAACATGGTGTAGAAGGTCGCGACCTCATAGACGCGCATATAGGGCATATCGAGCTGGTCGCCGATATATTCCATCACCGGCACGGGCAGCCACCCTTGCGTCTGCGTCTCCGCGCCAACCTGCCGCTGGGCCAGGTCGAGCAGCGGCATGACAGCGGACTGCTGGCGACCGGCGGGATAGCGGGCGATGATGGTTTTCACCTGCTCGGCATTCTCCGCCGTCCAGGCGAAGTTGCCCCAGCGCGCGCGGGTTTCGGCCTCATCGGGGATATGGGGTGCGTCAGCCATTAGTTCACCGTCATCCCAGCGAAAGCTGGGATCTCACTGCCTTGAAGAGCAGCATCAAAGAAAAGAGGGATCCCAGCATTCGCTGGGATGACGAGAGCAGAATAACTCACCGGTCACACTCCCCGAACACGATGTCCATCGAGCCAAGAACCGCGGTGACGTCGGCCAGCATATGGCCCTTCATCATGAAGTCCATCGCCTGCAAATGGCTGAACGCGGTCGGGCGGATCTTGCAGCGATAGGGTTTGTTGCTGCCGTCCGCGACCAGATAGACGCCGAATTCGCCCTTGGGGCTTTCGGTCGCGACATAGACTTCACCCGCAGGCACATGAAAGCCCTCGGTATAGAGTTTGAAGTGATGGATCAGCGCTTCCATCGACCGTTTCATCTCACCACGCTTGGGCGGCACCACCTTGCGGTCGAAGCTGGCGATCGGCCCTTCGGGCATGTCGTTCAGGCACTGTTTCATGATCCGCACCGACTGGCGGACCTCCTCCACGCGCACCATGAAGCGATCATAGCAGTCATATTGCGTGCCGACCGGCACGTCGAAATCGACCCGATCATAGACGTCGTAGGGCTGCGCCTTGCGAATGTCCCAGGCAATGCCGGACCCGCGCAGCATCGGGCCGGAAAAGCCCCATTTCAGCGCATCTTCCTTGGATACGATTGCGATATCGACATTGCGCTGCTTGAAGATGCGGTTGTCCGCGACGAGCGAAATCGCATCCTCGAACAGGCGCGGCAAACGGCTGTCGAGCCAATCGGCAATGTCGGTGAGCAGTTTGAGCGGCACATCTTGATGCACGCCGCCGGGCCGGAAGTAAGCGCTGTGCATCCGCGCGCCCGAAGCCCGCTCGAAGAAGTTGAGGCAATCCTCGCGAATCTCGAACAGCCACAGATTGGGCGTCATCGCGCCCACGTCCATGACATGGCTGCCCAGGTTGAGCATGTGATTGCAGATGCGGGTCAGTTCCGCGAAGAACACGCGCAGATATTGCGCGCGCAGCGGCACTTCCAGGTTCAGCAGCTTTTCGATCGCCAGCACATAGCTATGCTCCATGCCCAGCGGCGAGCAATAATCGAGCCGGTCGAAATAGGGCAGCGCCTGCAAATAGGTCTTATATTCGATCAGCTTCTCAGTGCCGCGATGCAGCAGCCCGACATGCGGGTCGCAGCGTTCGACAATCTCGCCTTCCAGCTCCATGACGAGGCGGAGAACGCCATGCGCTGCGGGATGCTGCGGGCCGAAATTGATCGTGTAATTCTGGATTTCCGTGTCGCCATAGGTCGGGTCGGCGGCGTCGGTATGGTGGTCCAGCTTTTCGAGATAATCGGACATTATGCCTTGTCCTCCGGCTTGGCAGCGCCCTTGCCCTCATCCGTCGCGGACGCAGGCTTTGCGGGCGCGTCGGCCGACTTGACCTGCGACGCCTTGTTCGCCGCTTCGCCAGCGCCGGTGTCGGCCTTTGTCTCGGTCGTCTTGGGCGTGGAGGCGGCGGGAGCGGACGGAGCAGCCGCCTTCTCGTCACCCGGCAAAATATATTCCGCGCCTTCCCATGGCGACATGAAGTCAAAGCTGCGGAAGTCCTGCGCCAGCTTCACCGGTTCATAAACGACCCGCTTATCCTCTTCGGAATAGCGCAGCTCGACATAGCCGGTCAGCGGGAAATCCTTGCGCTGCGGATGGCCCTTGAACCCATAGTCGGTCAGGATGCGGCGCAGGTCGGTATTGCCCTCGAAAACCACGCCGTACATGTCGAACACTTCGCGCTCCAGCCAGCCCGCGACGGGCCAGATGTGCGTGACGGTCGGCACCGGCATATTCTCGTCGGTGGACACCTTAACGCGGATGCGGTGGTTCCGTGTGACGCTGAGCAGATGATAGGCGACCTCGAACCGTTCGGGACGGTCGGGATAATCGACCCCGGCAATCTCCATCAGCTGCTGATACTGCGCACGATCACGCAGCAGCATCATCGCCTGCGGCAGCGCGTCGCGCAGCACGGTGAAGTTCAGTTCATCGGCGTGATCGACCGTCTCGACCAGCATCGAACCGAGGATCGCCTCGATTTCCTGCGTGATCCCCTCGATGGTCGCGATTTTCGGTGCGGAATGGCCCATCTTAACGCTCAATCGTCCCGATCCGGCGGATCTTCCGCTGCAACTGCATCACGCCATACAGCAGCGCTTCGGCAGTCGGCGGGCAACCCGGCACATAGATGTCGACCGGCACGATCCGGTCGCAGCCGCGTACTACCGAATAGCTATAATGATAATAGCCACCGCCGTTCGCGCACGACCCCATGGAAATCACATATTTCGGTTCCGACATCTGGTCGTAAACCTTGCGCAACGCGGGAGCCATCTTGTTGCACAGCGTACCCGCGACGATCATCACGTCGCTCTGGCGCGGCGATGCGCGCGGCGCGACGCCGAAACGCTCCATGTCGTAACGCGGCATGTTGACGTGGATCATCTCGACCGCGCAGCAGGCCAGACCGAACGTCATCCACCACAACGAACCGGTGCGCGCCCAGGTGAACAGATCCTCGGTCGAGGTTACCAGGAAACCCTTGTCATTCACTTCGCTGTTGAGCGAATTGAAAAAGTCCTGATCGGGCTGCGTCCCTTGCGCGGGCAAAGTGCCGGGCGCCGGGCTATAGAGTTCTACTCCCAATCGAGCGCTCCCTTCTTCCACGCATAGACGAGGCCAAGCACCAGCTCCGCTATGAAAATCATCATCGTCGCCCAGCCGGCCCAGCCGATCTGGTCGAGGCTCACCGCCCAGGGAAACAGGAACGCCGCTTCAAGATCGAAGATGATGAAGAGGATCGCCACCAGATAGAAGCGGACGTCGAACTGGCTGCGCGGTTCTTCAAACGCGGGAAAGCCGCATTCATATTCGCTGAGCTTGGCCGGGTCCGGCTTGTGCGCGCCGGTCAGGCGGCCCACCAGCATCGGCAGAAAGACGAACGCGCTGGAGAGCAGCAAAGCGACCCCAAGAAAGATCAGGATCGGCAGATATTGGGCAAGATCGACCAACGTTATCCCCTGGGCGAAAAGGTTGTGGGGGCGCTTTAGGCCTGCTGCATATGCGAAGCAAGGGGCCTAAAGGCTGAGAATGAATCGCAAAAAGGCCAAGCCCCTGAAGCGCTTGGCCTAGATGCACCTTAGCGCAGGGCGTTGGCGACCAGCTTGTGCAATTTGCTGTGGATCGCGTCATTGCCCGCGATGATTTCCTTGCGCTCGATCGCCTGATCGCCGCCGCGGAAATCGGACACGAAACCGCCCGCTTCGCGCACCAGCAACATGCCGGCCGCAACGTCCCAAGGCTGGAGGCCGCTTTCCCAGAACCCGTCATAACGGCCTGACGCCACATGGGCGAGATCGAGCGAGGCCGCGCCAAAACGGCGAATCCCCGCGACCGACGGCGCGACCGCGCCGAAAATGCGGGTCCATTGCGCAAAATCGCCATGACCCATGAAGGGAATGCCGGTCGCGATCAGGCACTCGCCCATGTCGCGCCGCGCCGACACGCGCAGCCGCTGGTCATGCCGCCACGCACCGCGGCTCTTTTCCGCCCAATAGCTTTCGTCGGAAAAGGGCTGATAGACGAGACCCGTCGTGATCTCGCGCTTGCCGCCATAAAGCGGCTCCTCGACCGCGATCGAGATGGCGAAATGCGGGATCCCGTGCAGGAAATTGGTGGTGCCATCGAGGGGATCGATGATCCAGCGCGGCTTGGTCGGATCACCCTCGATCACGCCGCCCTCTTCCAGCAGGAAACCCCAGTCGGGCCGCGCCTTCTGCAATTCCTCCACCAGCGTCTTTTCCGACTGTTTGTCGGCCTTGGACACGAAATCGGCTGGCCCCTTGCGCGACACCTGAAGATGCTCGACCTCGCCAAAGTCGCGGCGCAGCTTGGAGCCGGCCTTGCGCGCGGCGCGTTCCATGACGGTGAGAAGGCCTGAGTGGGATGCCATATTACTGTCTTTCTCCCCTCCCGCTGGCGGGAGGGGTCGGGGGAGGGCATGTGACGGAGAGGGCGAGACACGCCCTCCCCTAACCCCTCCCGCAAGCGGAAGGGGGACTTTAAGGTCGCGTCAGTCCGCGCGCTTCACATATTCGCGCGCATACACATCGACGACGATGCGCGTGCCGCTGACGATATGCGGCGGCACCATGACGCGCACGCCATTGTCGAGGATCGCGGGCTTGTAGCTGGCAGAGGCGGTCTGCCCCTTCACCACGGCGTCGGCTTCCACCACGGTCGCTTCGATCGTGTCGGGCAGCTGCACCGAAATCGGCCGCTCCTCATACATTTCCAGCGTCACTTCCATGCCGTCCTGAAGGAAGTCGGCCGCATCGCCCAGCAATTCCTGCGGCAGGTTGATCTGCTCATAGGTTTCCTGATCCATGAAAACGAGCATGTCGCCTTCGGCATAGAGATATTGGAAATCCTTGGTGTCGAGCCGGATGCGCTCGACGCTCTCGGCAGAGCGGAAGCGGACATTATTCTTGCGGCCGTCGATCAGGTTTTTCAGCTCCACCTGCATATAGGCGCCGCCCTTGCCGGGCTGGGTGTGCTGAATCTTGACAGCGCGCCACAGGCCGCCCTCATATTCGATATTGTTGCCGGGACGAATGTCCACGCCGCTGATCTTCATGGGAAGAGCCTGCCTGTATGTCTGTGGTGAAAAGAGCCGCGCCTTCGTTAAAAAGGCTGGGCGGGCCAATACAGACAGACGGGCCACAGGGCAAGAGGGGCGTCAACGCGAGCCGGTCAGCAGCGGATAGGGGTTGACCGGACGCCCGCCATGCCATGGCTCGCCCGGCGCGATGGCGTGGACCGCGAAGTGGAGATGCGGCCCCGCCGGATCGGCATTGCCGCTGCTCCCCACGCGCGCGATCCGCTGCCCTCGCCGCACCGCCAGTCCTTCACGGATGCCGGGCGCATAGCCGTCCAGATGCGCGTAATAATAAAGGGTGCGTCGATCGGGCGAGCGCAAATACAGCGTCCGTCCGCCCGCCTCACTCCAGAACAGTTTTTCGATCCGCCCGTCCGTCGCTGCGATCACCGCGCTGCCGCGTGCCGCCATGATGTCGATCGCGTCATGGGGCCGTGCGCCGAAGTCCCTCGCCTGCGTGAAGGTGTCCGTTAGCGCAGCGGATGGCACACCCTCGACGGGTATCTCCAGCGTCCCGCCTCCGCGCTTAACGGACGACTCTGGTCCATCACCCGGCACGATCCGCACGCAAAAATGCGCGAAGGCGATGCAGGCCAGCAGCGCCAGCACCACCCCGCCCCACCTTCGCGCGCTCAGCCTCACGGCTGGAACACCGCCTTCATGCCGCCCTGCACCATCTGCGCCAACCGCGCGGCATCCCAATTGGTCAGGCGGATGCAGCCATGGCTTTGCGTCCGGCCGATATTCTGCGGCTCCGGCGTGCCGTGGATGCCATAATGATCCTTCGACAGGTCGATCCACACCACGCCCACCGGGCCGTTGGGACCGGGCTTGAGAACCGCTTTCTCATCCTTGGCCGCCGCGTCCCAGAATAGGTCGGGATTATAATGGAAATCGGGATTGCGGCTGACGCCCTTCACCGTCCAGTTGCCGATCGGCAGCGGATCATGCTGCGACCCGGTCGTCGCAGGGAATTGCGCGATCATCTTGTCATCGGCGTCATAGACTTTGAGCAGCCCTTCGGACTTGTCGACCACGATATGATCGGCCTTGGGCTGGCCCTTCGCCACCGCCAGACTGGCCAGAGTTTCACCCCAGCCACGCTCATCGCCCTCGATTGTCGCAACCGGCTGGTTGGCGACGGCTGGCACCCGGATGCTCGTACCTGCACCCACCTTCGTACCCGGCGGGTTCAGCGCCACCAGCACTTCAGGCGTCGTATGGAACCGCTCGGCCAGCTTCTCCAGCAGGTTGCGATAGGACAGAGCGGGCAACTTCGCCTGCTCGTTCAACCCCTTGGGCAGCACCGCAAACGGCCCGCGCGCAAAGCCATCCGGCACCTGCACCAGCCAAGTCGCGGGCGGCGGCGCATCGCCCAGCAACGCCTTGGCGGTCGCCTCATCATATTGCCCATTGGGCGTCAGTCCGCGCGCCTGCTGGAAGCCGGTCAGCGCCTTGGTGAAGGACATGCCCTCCTTGCCATCCAGCACGCCAGGCGAAAAACCCGCCCGGTCAAGCGCGACCTGCGCTTGCAGGATCGAATCCACACGCGGCGGCGCGCCCGCGGGTTCGGGCTGCACGACAAAGGCATAGGGGTCAGCTACAGGCTGCGGCGCGGCCCGCTCCTCGCCTTTCGGCGCGGCGGCGCTGTCATTCGCCTCCGTCACCGACATATTGCAAGCCGAGCAGCATAGAGCCGCCACAAGCAGAGACTGTTTCAAGACGATACTCTCCCATCAAATATAGGAGAGAACGCCCCGACCCATCAAAAAGCTGCCTCGTCCCCGCTTATGCCGGTTCAAGCGCCGCCTGCGCCTTGGCCCGCGCCCGCCAGGCGTGGAGCAGCGGCTCGGTATAGCCGTTGGGCTGTTCAACGCCCTCGAACACCAGCGCCCGCGCCGCCTGAAAGGCCAGGCTTTCCGCCTCTCGCCCGCTCATCGGCTGATAGAGCGGATCGCCCGCATTTTGCGCATCGACCTTCGCCGCCATCCGCGTCAGCGCCGCATCGACCTGCGCCTCTGTGCAGACGCCATGCAACAGCCAGTTGGCCATATGCTGCGATGAAATGCGCAACGTCGCGCGATCCTCCATCAGGCCGATGTCGTGAATGTCGGGAACCTTGGAACAGCCGACCCCCTGGTCGATCCAGCGGACGACATAGCCCAACATGCCCTGCGCATTATTGTCCAGTTCCTGGGCAATCTCTTCCTCCGACCAGTTACGCCCGGTCGCGACGGGAATCGCCAGCAGCCGGTCGAGCGAGGCAATGCCCTCCGCCTTGCGCTCCTCCTGCCGGGCAAAAACGTCGATCCGGTGATAATGGGTCGCGTGCAGCGTCGCGGCGGTGGGCGAAGGCACCCATGCCGTGTTCGCCCCCGTCCGGGGATGACCGGCCTTCTGCTCCAGCATGTCGGCCATGCGATCAGGCGCGGCCCACATCCCCTTGCCGATCTGCGCGCGGCCCGACAGCCCACAGGCAAGGCCGATCTGGACGTTGCGATCCTCATAGGCCGCGATCCAGTCGCTGCTCTTCATCTCGCCCTTGCGGATCATCGGCCCGGCCTGCATCGACGTGTGCATCTCGTCGCCGGTACGATCGAGGAAGCCGGTGTTGATGAACATGATCCGGTCGCGAACGGCATGGATGCACGCGGCCAGGTTCGCCGACGTGCGCCTTTCCTCGTCCATCACTCCGACCTTCAATGTGTGGCGCGTCATGCCCAGCATGTCCTCGACGGCGTCGAACAGGGCGTTGGTGAACGCCGCCTCCTCCGGCCCGTGCATCTTGGGCTTGACGATATAGACGCTGCCCGCGCGGCTGTTGCCGCCCTCCCGCGCTAGATCATGCATGGCGATCAGGCTGGTGACGATGCCGTCCAATATGCCTTCTGGCGCGTCCTCGCCACTGGGCAGGCGGACGGCAGGCGTCGTCATCAGATGCCCGACATTGCGGACGAACAGCAGGCTGCGGCCTGGCAGCGTGAAGGTGCTGCCGTCCGGCGCGCTATAGGCGCGGTCGGGGTTCAGCGCGCGGGTCATCATCGCCCCGCCCTTCTCGAACGTGTCGGTCAGATCGCCCTTCATCAGCCCCAGCCAGTTGGCATATGCGGCAACCTTGTCCTCCGCATCGACCGCCGCGATCGAATCTTCCAGATCGCAGATCGCCGTCAGCGCCGATTCCAGGATGACATCGGAAATGCCCGCCGGATCGGTCGCGCCGATCGGATGCGCGCTGTCGAAAACAACTTCGATATGCAGGCCATTATGGCGGAACAGACGCCCCTTGGCGCTCCGCCCCAGATATTGCGAGGGATCGGCAAGGCTGATCTCGTCGCTCGCCAGATCAGCCCAACTGCCATTGGCCAACGGGATCGCCTCGTCCAGAAACGCCTTGGCCCAAGCGATAACCTGCGCGCCCCGCGCGGCATCATAGCCTTTGCCAGCAGCGGCACCGGGAATGGCGTCTGTCCCATAGAGCGCGTCATAAAGGCTGCCCCAGCGCGCATTGGCCGCGTTCAGCAGGAAGCGGGCGTTCAGAATGGGAACGACCAGCTGCGGCCCGGCCAGTCGCGCAACCTCATCATCGACATTCTCGCTACCGATGGTGAAGGGGGCGGGTTCGGCGACCAGATAACCAATCTCGCGCAAAAACGCCTGATAGGCGGTGGCGTCATGCGGCTGCCCGGCGCGCTGTTCATGCCAGCTGTCGATCTGCGCCTGCATCGTGTCGCGCTTGCGCAGCAACGCGATATTGTCGGGCGTGAAACGCGCGAAAATATCCGCTGCCCCGGTCCAGAAAGCGTCGGGTGCGATCCCGGTGCCGGGCAGCGCCCGACTGTCGATAAAATCCGCGAGCGATGCTGCGACCTGAAGGCCGGCCCTGTCGATCATGGGTTCGATCATGCGTTCGGTCATCATTCCACTCCTTGATTGCCGACACGCATAGACCTTTTCAATTATGTCGTATATTCACTATTATTCGAACATAGTATTTCCCATGGTGAATGAATATGATGGACCCGGACCATGAATTGTTCACGACCATAGTGGACGAAGGTGGCCTTGCCGCCGCGGGCCGCCGCCTGCATATTTCACCCGCCATGATGTCCAAGCGCCTCGCCCGGCTGGAGGAGCGGCTGGGCGCGCGATTGATCCACCGCACCACCCGCCGTCTGGCCCTCACCCCGGCTGGCGAGCGGCTCCACACCGACCTGCGCACCATATTGGCCGCGCTCGACGAAGCGGAACGGCGCGTGTCGGGCGTATCGGCGGTCGCCGCAGGGCCGCTGCGCATCACCGCCCCCACCTCCTTTGGTCGCCTCCATCTAGCCCCCTGGCTGCCCCGCTTCCTCGACGATCATCCCCGTGTCGACCTGACGCTCAACCTGTCCGATGATTTTGCCGACCTGATCGAGGCGCGCGCGGACCTTGCCATCCGTATCACCGCCGATCCCGGCCCGACGCTCACCGCCCGCCGCCTCGCGACCAACCGCCGCATCCTGTGTGCAGCCCCCGCCTATCTCGACCGTTTCGGCACGCCCCGGCGCATCGTGGACCTCAAATCCCACCGTCTGCTCGCTGCCGATCGCCAGATGCCCTGGCGCCTGGTCGGGCCAAAGGGTCCGGTCATGGTGGAGGGGCGCAGCCATGTCCGCACCAACAGCAGCGAAGTCGTCCGCGAAATCGCGCTGGCCGGCGGCGGCATCGCGCTGCGTTCGCTCTGGGATATCAGCGAAGCCCTGGCACGCGGTGAAGTTCGGCAGATTTTGCCGGATTTTGAGGGGTCAGCGGACGTCGGCCTGTTCGCGGTGCAATTGCCGCAGCATAATCCGCCGCTCGCCATCACCGCCTTCGTCGATTTTCTTGTCCAACTCTACGCCCCGACCCCGCCCTGGGAGCGCACGGCCATTGCCCCCGGCGCGCCGCGCCTCTAAGGGCATCGCATGGACGATAATACCCGCCGCGCCGCCCTCGACTATCATCGCTTTCCCCGGCCTGGAAAGCTGCGCATCGAACCGACCAAGCGAATGGTCAACCAGCGCGATCTGGCGCTGGCCTATTCGCCCGGTGTCGCCGCGCCCTGCATGGAGATCGCTGCCGATCCCGACAAGGCGCTCGATTATACCGCGCGCGGCAATCTGGTCGCGGTCATCACCAACGGCACCGCCGTCCTTGGCCTCGGCGCGATCGGCGCACTGGCGTCCAAGCCGGTGATGGAGGGCAAGGCGGTCCTCTTCAAGAAATTCGCCGACATCGACGTATTCGACATAGAAATCGACACGACCGACGCGGACAAATTCGTCGAGGCCGTAGCCCTGATGGAGCCGACCTTCGGCGGCATCAACCTTGAAGATATCAAGGCCCCGGAATGTTTCGCGATCGAGGCGCGACTGAAAGAACGGATGAATATTCCGGTCTTTCATGACGATCAGCATGGCACCGCCATCGTCGTCGCCGCCGCCGTGCGCAACGCGCTGGTGTTGCAGGGCAAGACGCTGGCGGACGCCAAACTGGTAACGTCTGGCGCAGGCGCGGCAGCGCTTGCCTGTGTCGATCTGCTCGTGTCGATGGGGCTGCCGGTCGATAATGTCACGATGACCGACAAGGATGGCGTCATCCATTCGGGGCGCGAAGGGATGCTGCCCAACATGGCGCGCTACGCCCGCGTCACCAACGCCCGCACCCTGCCCGACGTGCTGCCCGGTGCCAATCTGTTCCTCGGCCTTTCCGCGCCTGGCGTGTTGAAGCCGGAATGGCTGCCGCTGATGGCGCCTAACCCGCTGATCTTCGCGCTGGCCAACCCGGAACCCGAAATCCGCCCCGAAGCCGCGCGGGAAGTCCGCCCCGACGCGATCATCGCCACGGGCCGGTCGGACTATCCCAATCAGGTCAATAACGTCCTGTGCTTCCCCTATATCTTCCGCGGCGCGCTGGACGTCGGCGCGACCCAGATCAACGAAGCGATGAAGGCCGCCGCTGCCGAAGCCATCGCCGGTCTCGCCCGCCTGCCCGCGCATGACAGCGTTGCGCAGGCCTATGGCGGCCAGAAGCTGGTGTTCGGCCCGGACTATATCATTCCCACCCCGTTCGATCCGCGCCTGATCGCGGAGATCGCCCCCGCCGTGGCGAAGGCGGCAATGGACAGCGGCGTTGCCCGCCGCCCGATCGACCTGGAGGACTATAAACGCAGCCTGTCGCGCCAGAGCGCCCGGTCCGGCCAGCTGATGATGCCGGTGTTCGAGGCCGCCCGCGGCGGCAACCGCCGCATCGCCTATGGCGAAGGCGAGGATGAGCGCGTGCTGCGCGCCATTCAGGACGCGCTGGACGAAGGCATTGTCCGCCCCGTCATCGTCGCACGCCGCCGCATCCTCAATCAGAAGCTGCCCGACCTTGGCCTGCGTTTCCAGCTGGACCGCGATGTCGAGGTGATCGACCCTGAAACCGATCATCTGGTCATGGGCGAACTGGTCGAAGCCTATCGCGCTGTTGCCTCGCGCCGGGGCGTGCCTGCCGCCGAAGTCATCCGCCATGTCTATCGCCGCCCGACCGTGACCGCCGCCTTGCTGCTGCGCACCGGGCGGGTCGATGCCGCGCTGGTCGGTGGCAACAGCGAATATTGGGGCCAGGTCGAACATGTGATGCGCATCATCGACCGGGTGCCGGGGCAGAGCCGCGTCTATGCGCTGTCGGGCCTGATCCTGGACGCAGGCGCGCTGTTCATCACCGACACCCATATGGTGCCTGATCCGACGCCCGAACAGATTGCCGAAATGACCCTGCTTGCGGCGACCGAATTGCTCAATTTCGGCCTGACTCCGCGCGCGGCCCTGCTGTCCCACTCCAATTTCGGCGCATCGCACAGCAACAGCGCGCGCAAGATACGATCGGCACTCAAGCTGGTGCGCGAAGCCGCACCCGAACTGATGGTCGATGGCGAAATGCACGCCGACGCGGCGCTCAGCCAGTCGTTGCGCGAACGCCTCATCCCCGATTCGCGCTTTGAAGGTCCGGCCAATCTGCTGGTCATGCCCAATCTGGATGCGGCCAACATCACCCTGACGGCGCTCTCCGCCTCCTCCAGTTCACCCACGGTCGGGCCGATGCTGATGGGCCTGAAACAACCCATCCATGTGCTGACGCCCGGCGTCACCTCGCGCGGCATCCTCAATCTCACCGCCATCGCGGCGGCGGAAGTCGCGCGCGAAGGCTGAGCTTAACCTTTTGGCGCTATGCTCGCGCCGACTGGACATAAGCGAGGACGGACATGGCGGGATTGCTCAAGGCGCTGGCGAAAAGCGCCGGACCCAAGCTGGCGATCGGCGCAGCGCTGGCGGGCGTCGGCCTGCTGGTCACCAACTGGATCGACCGGCCCGCAGCCGAAGAACCGGCTCCCGTTGCCAAATCCGCCGCCGCGCCTGCGCCCGCAAAGCCGGTAGAACGTAGCAGCGATCAGGGCATGGCGGTCGATCCCGCCGCGCTGCGCGTCAAGCGTGTGCTGAAGATCGACGGCCCGTTTCGCCATGGCGACTTTGCCTGGGACGAAAATGGCGCGCCCGCGACCGGCCCGGTCATCATCACCGTCGACCTGCGCGCGCAGACCCTCTCCGTATTCCGCGCGGGTTACGAGATTGGCGCTGCCGTCATCCTCTACGGCGCAACCGACAAGCCCAGCCCGCTGGGTGCCTTCCCGATCATGGCCAAACATGCCGACTATTATTCACGCACCTACGACAATGCCCCCATGCCCTTCGCACAGCGCCTGACCAACGACGGCGTGTTCATCCACGGCAGCGACGTCCAATGGGGACGCGGCACCCATGGCTGCATCGGTGTACCGAAGGAATTTGCCCAAAAACTTTTCGGCGTTACAAAATTGGGCGACCTGGTTGTCATCACCAACGGCAAGATGCTGGACGTCAGCAAGGCGCAAGTTGGGACGTAACTCTGCGTTAAAGCAGCACGGCTTATGCATCCTCCCCTTCGAGGGATCGTTCCGAAATTCGGATGGCCTCAAAAAGCATCGTCATTCCCGCGTAGGCGGGAATCCATCTCCCACTTTATCATCTTGAATTTACGTCGTGAGATGGATCCCCGCCTGCGCGGGGATGACGTGATGGATTTCGCAACGATGCCCTTTTAAGGGTGGCATCGTAATCACGCCAAGCTACTCACCCGCCCACCTCACCCGAATTGTGCGCCATGACGACGCACTTGCAATAAACTCACCCACCCCGACCCTTGACCAACGTTGTCACCGGGTCCATTTGCCCCACTCACCCTTTATTGCATTGCAGCATGGAGCTGGCCATGGGCATTCCCCGCCCCACCGCGCATCCCGCGCTCGTCCTTTTCGCATTGTCTGTCGGTGCCTTCGCCATCGGCACGACCGAATTTGCGGCGATGAGCCTGCTGCCTTTCTTCGCCCGCGACCTGGGCATCGATGCGCCGACCGCGGGCCATGCGATCAGCGCCTATGCGCTCGGCGTCGTGGCGGGCGCACCAGTGATTGCGGCTTTCGGCGCGCGCCTGCCGCGTCGCACCCTGCTGATCGGCCTGATGGCGATGTTTGCGATCGGCAACGGCCTTTCCGCCCTTTCGCCCAGCTATGGCTGGATGCTCGCCTTCCGTTTCCTCAGCGGTGTGCCACACGGCGCCTATTTCGGCGTCGCCGCGCTGGTGGCGGCCAGTCTGGTGCCGATCGAAAAGCGGGCGCAGGCGATCGCGCGGGTCATGTCGGGCCTGACCATCGCCACCATCATCGGCGTGCCGGTCGCCAACTGGATGGGGCAAGCGATGGGCTGGCGTTCCGGCTTCTTCGTCGTAACCGCCCTCGCCATCGCCACCATGACGCTGGTGGCGCTCTACGCGCCGCGCGACGCGGGCGATCCCAAGGCAAGTCCCGCGCGCGAACTGGGCGCTCTGGCCAAACCGCAGGTCTGGCTGACGCTGTTGACCGGCGCGATCGGCTTTGGCGGCCTGTTCGCCGTCTATACCTATGTCGCATCCACCATGATGGAGATCACCCACGTCTCCCCCGCCTGGGTGCCGGTGGTACTGGCGATATTCGGCATTGGCCTGACGATCGGCAATCTCGTCGCCGCCTGGCTCGCCGACCGCTCGCTCAACCGCACCGTCATCGGCGTCACCCTGTGGAGCGCCGCCGCGCTGGCGCTCTTCCCCTTCATGGCGGGCAATATCTGGACGCTCTGCCTCAGCATCTTTCTGATCGGCGCAGGCGGTGGCCTCGGCACGCCATTGCAGGCGCGGCTGATGGACGTGTCCGGCGACGCACAGACGCTGGCGGCCGCGCTCCACCATAGCGCCTTCAACATCGCCAATGCACTTGGCCCATGGCTGGGTGGGCTGTCGATCGCGGCGGGCTATGGCCTGACCTCGACCGGCTGGATCGGCGCGGCGCTGGCGCTGGGTGGCCTTGGCATCTTCCTGCTGTCGATCATGCTGGAACGGCGCACGACGCGCCTTGTCACCATTCCCTGCGAATAAGCCGCTTCCGCCTCGCCCCGCTGCCGTTTAAGGCTGGGCCATGATCGATCAGGCAAGAGAGAATGCGCTGCAAGAGGCCGCCGTTGCCGCGTTACGGCGCGGGGAGGCCGCCGTTGCGCGCGCCGCATTGAACGACATGGCCGCCCCACCGCCCATGCTGCTGGCGCAGGCGTGCAACCGCACCGGCGACTGGGACGGCGAAGCCGCCGCGCTCCAGCACATATTGCGCGAACAGCCGCGCGATCTCCCCGCCTTGCTGGCGATGGGCCAGAACGCCCTGCGGCGCGGCGATGAGCGCGAAGCAACCCGCTGGTGCCGCGCTGCCGTGGCACAGGCCGCCGCAACCGGCGCGCCGCCCCAACTCCAGCCGATGCTGCTCCAGGCGCAGGCCATCCTGACCAACGCCAGCGCCCGGTTCGAGGATCATCTGAGCGCCGCCATCCACGGCCTGCCAACCCTGCCCCGCATCGCCCAGGCGACCGACCTGCTGCTGGGCAAGAGCCAGCTCTACCTCCAGCAGCCCAGCATGTTCTATTTCCCCGGCCTGCCCCAGCGCGCCTTTTATGAGCGCATCGAGTTCGACTGGGTCGCGCCGATCGAAGCGATGACCGATGACATCGTGGCGGAACTGAACGCCGTGCGCGCGGGCGCGCCCGACTTTGCCCCCTATGTCGAAACCCCGTCCAACGGCCCCGCCCCCAACAATCCGCTGCGCGACGATCCCAGCTGGGGCGCCTATTATTTCTGGCAGGGCGGCGCGCCCGTCACGGACCATGCCGCCCGCTGCCCCGCCGTCATGGCCGCTCTGGCCCTTGCCCCCATGCCGGTCATCACCAGCCGCTCGCCCATGGCGCTCTGGTCGCTGCTCAAGCCCGGCACCCATATCCAGCCACACCATGGCCTGCTCAACACCCGACTGATCTGCCACCTGCCTCTGCTGGTCCCCGAAGGCTGCGCGCTGCGCGTCGGCGCGGAAACCCGCGCATGGCGGCCCGGCGAAATGCTGATCTTCGACGACAGCATCGAACATGAAGCCTGGAACCGCGGCACCGACACCCGCGTCGTCCTGCTGTTCGAAGTCTGGCGTCCCGAAATCCTGCCCGAAGAGCGCGAAGCGCTCACCCGGCTTTTCGAGGCGATCGACCAGTTCGGCCCGGCCCAGATCGACACGGGCGGTTAACCAAGGCGCGATAATTTCAAACTATTACCCCTCCTTGAGGATAGACCATCCTATATGGACCACACCTCATTTTAGTCCGTCATGCTGAACTTGTTTCAGCATCCATCGTGTCCCAAAAGCCGCCGCTCATGGCGAAAAATGGATGCTGAAATAAATTCAGCATGACGTTGTGGGATAATGGAAAGTCCTTTCCCATCGCCCCGCCGGGAAATGGAGATGTAGTACGATTTGTAAGCCAGGGCTTTGCAGCACCCTGCCGCGCGACTATCAAAAATCCAAAGGAGGGAGGATGACCGGAGCATAACCCTTTAACGGACATGCCATGCCCCCTGCTTCTACGCCCCTCGCGCCCCGCCCGCACAATCTGGCCGAAGATGGCTATGCCATCGCCATTGGCTGCGCCTTCATCGCCATGGGGCTGATGCTGCTCAAGGCCGCCAATCTGGTGACGGGCGGCATGGCAGGGATCGCGCTGCTGCTCTCCTATCTTATGCCCTATCCGCCCGCGACCCTGTTCCTGCTGATCAACATCCCCTTCTTCCTCTTTGCCGGGCGTGCGATGGGGGTTGCCTTCGGTCTCAAGACTTTGTTCGCCAATCTGGCGATCATGGCGATGGGGCTGATGATGCCATCGGCGCTGCATCTGGCGCAGGTCAGCCCGCTCTTCGCCGCGCTGTTCGGCGGGTCGATCATCGGCTTTGGCATCCTCGCCATCGCCCGCCATGGCGCAGGCGTCGGCGGCCTCGGCGTCATCGCCCTGCTGCTCCAGAAGCGGCGGGGATGGAACGCCGGACGAACCCAGATGCTGGGCGACGCGCTGATCCTGTTCGCCTCGCTCCCCTTGCTCAGCGCAGACCGCTTCGCCCTCTCGATCCTCTCAGCCGCCGCCATCAACGCGGTCCTGATCGTCAACCATCGGCCGGGCCGCTATATCGGCTATTGAGGCTCACATAGCGGATCACCGCCCCGATCACGCGCCCGCAACGCACTCGCCGCATCATTGGCGATCCGCGGAAAGCTGACACCCTCCAGCGTGCCGCGCCCTTCGCACAGGTCCGCGCAGGCCATGTCGACCACGCCGGGCAGCGCGACCTGATCGCCATCATATTGCGCCACGACGATGCAGCGATCGCCCCCGGAAAAGCTCAGGATCAGCTTGTCGCCCGTGCGGCGCGCCTGGCCCTGCCCCCGGCAGCTTTGCTCCTCGCCGAAATTGGCCTCCAGCCCGAACCGCAGCGCGCCGCCCTTGCCGGGAATGACGCACAGCGCGTCGCGCCCAGCCTCATGATCGCGCTGGAACAGCCCGACCGGGGAAATCGCCGCCGCATCCGCAATCGCGCCGCTGGCGATCGCCGCCTGCTCCAGACCCGACGCCGCGACGCCGCCCGTCACCGGTCCCGCATCGCTGGCCGGTTCACGCTGACACGCCGCCAGCAACAATAACAGGACAGCGCTAGTCCGCCGCATCGACCGCCATAAGCCCGTCCGCACCCACCCGGCGGAAGAAACAGGATCGTGCGCCCGTGTGGCAGGTCGGCCCCGCCGGCACCGCCTTCACCCACACCGCGTCCTGATCGCAATCGATCCGAATATCGCGGACCTCCAGCATATGCCCGGACGTCTCGCCCTTCTTCCACAATGATTTGCGACTACGCGACCAGAAATGCGCCAAGCCGGTTTCGACCGTCAGCGCCAATGCCTGCGCATTCATATGCGCCACCATCAGCACGTCGCCGCTGGCCACGTCAGTGACCACCGCGGTAATCAGGCCCTGGTCGTCATATTTGGGATTAAGGGTCAGCCCTGTGTCGCGCGCATCGGTCATGCCGGGGCTATAGAGCGCAATCACGATGCTGCGAAGCCCCTTCCCGCCTGCCCGGCGATTATGCCAGGATCAGGCCAAGAAAAGCGAAAATGGGGCGATCGAGGGGTCTTGAACCCCCGACCTCCGGTACCACAAACCGGCGCTCTAACCAACTGAGCTACGATCGCCACAACACTTAGCTAGGGGCGCTTGGCCCCGCGAGAAGTGGGCACATATGCGGCGGATAACCGGGCGTCAAGCAGGCAATTGCACCCGCGCCATCTTTCGCCGGGGTTACAGGCCCGCCGCCTTCATCTGCGCGCGCAGCTTGACCAGCGTCCGCTCCGGCACGCGCGGCCGTTCTTCCGCCGCTTTGCCCTTGCGCAACCGTTCGCGCGCCTTTTCCGGCGGATTGACCACCCGCACCCGCACCGCGACCTGCCCCTGCGCGCGCATCCCCAATTGCTCGGCCGCCCCGCGCGACAGGTCGATCACCCGCCCCTTGCCCGCAAACGGCCCGCGATCATTGACCCGCACGATGATGGTGCGCCCACTGTCCAGCGCCGTCACCTCGACATAGCTGGGCAGCGGCAGGCTGGTATGCGCCGCCGTCACCCAATCGGGGCGGAAGCGCTCGCCATTGGCGGTACGGTTGCCCGATTCCGATCCATACCAGCTGGCATAGCCCAGCATGTCATAAGCCGGATCGGCAGCCGGCACATAGGTGACGCCGCGCACCGTATAAGGCGGGCCGATCCTGACCGGCACATCGCGCACCGGGCGGTAATCGCCCCCCGCGCACGCCGACAGGGCCAGTGCCAGACCCAGCGCGCTGGCGGCCCCCATTCTATCTTTCATGCCACCCCCGACACGCCACATCGCCCTACCAAAAGAAAAGGGGCGAAAGCTGCATCAGCCTTCACCCCCTTGCCCAGACATACATGCGCGCCTGGGGCTGTCCCCTGTGGCAACGCTACTCTCCTAAATGCTTTCCGGCCGCGACACCGGTTGTGGTCAGACGTGAGCGCTCACCAAATGGCAAGCACCCGGACCGTCAGTTGACCGAATCCTTGAGGCCCTTGCCGGCCTTGAACTTGGGCTGGGCCGAAGCCTTGATCGTCATCGTCTCGCCGGTACGCGGGTTGCGACCGGTCGAAGCCTTGCGCTGCGAAACGGAAAAAGTACCAAAACCAACCAGGCGCACTTCGTCGCCCTTCTTCAACGCGCCAGTGATGGCGTCGAATACACCTTCGACGGCCTTGCTGGCGTCGCTTTTGCTGAGACCGCTGCTGTCGGCGACAGCGCTGATAAGATCCTGCTTGTTCATGCCTTGGGAACCCCCTTGTGCTATTTGGTTGTTTAGGAATCGCGGCGTAGGCGGCGCAATAAGGCGCAGCTTCCAGCGCCTGTCAAAGGGAAAGCGACGAAGCCACCAGCTTCGATGCAATTTTGCGCCATCAGGTGCAAAATGCCCTAAAACCGGGCGATATCAGCCGCTTTCCCTTTCAATCAATGCCGCAGTGCAGCATCCCCGTCCCGCGTCGGCCCGTTGCTCGGCTGCGCGGCGAGGTCATCCTCCTCCGTCCAGGCGATCGCTTCGGGCAGCGACACCAGCGCGCGGGCCAGCACCTCATCGACATGCGACACCGGCACGATCTCCAGCCCGTCGCGGATGTTGGCGGGAATTTCCGCTAGGTCTTTCTCATTTTCCTGCGGGATCAGCACCGTCTTGATGCCCCCGCGGAGCGCCGCCAGCAGCTTCTCCTTCAGGCCACCGATCGGCAGCACCCGGCCACGCAGAGTCACCTCGCCGGTCATCGCCACATCCTTGTGTACCGGGATGCCGGTCAGGGTGGAAACGATGCAGGTGACCATGCCGATGCCCGCCGACGGACCATCTTTGGGCACCGCCCCTTCAGGCAGATGGATGTGGATGTCCTTCCGGTTGAACAGGCTGGGCTTGATGCCATAGCCCGGCGATCGTGCGCGGACATAGGAAAAGGCCGCCTGGATAGATTCGTTCATGACCTCGCCGAGCTTGCCGGTAGTCTTGATCATGCCCTTGCCAGGCACCGTCACCGCCTCGATCGTCAGCAATTCGCCGCCAACTTCGGTCCAGGCCAGACCCGTCACTGCGCCGATCTGATGCTCATCCTCACCCACGCCATGGCGGAATTTGCGCACCCCGGCATAGTCGGCCAGATTGTCCGGCGTAATCACGACCGTTTCATAAACGCCTTCAAGGATCTTGCGCAGCGCCTTGCGGGCGAGCCGCGCAATCTCGCGCTCCAGCGTGCGGACACCGGCTTCGCGGGTATAGTAACGAATGAGGTCGCGCACGGCCTCTTCCGTCACCACAAATTCGCCCTCTTTCAGACCATGGGCGTCGATCTGCTTGGCGACCAGATGCCGCTGCGCGATCTCGACCTTCTCATCCTCGGTATAGCCCTCCAGCCGGATGATCTCCATCCGGTCGAGCAAAGCCTGCGGCAAATTCAACGAGTTGGCGGTCGTCACGAACATGATGTCTGAAAGATCGACGTCGATCTCCAGATAATGGTCCTGGAATTTATTATTCTGTTCCGGGTCCAGCACCTCCAGCAGCGCCGACGCCGGATCGCCGCGGAAATCCTGTCCCAGCTTGTCGATCTCGTCCAGCAGGAACAGCGGGTTCATCGTCCCGGCCTTTTTCAGGTTCGTCACGATCTTGCCCGGCAGCGACCCGATATAGGTGCGCCTGTGGCCGCGAATCTCCGCCTCGTCGCGCACGCCGCCCAGCGACTGGCGCACAAATTCGCGACCCGTCGCCTTGGCGATCGAACGGCCAAGCGACGTCTTGCCGACGCCCGGAGGACCAACCAGGCACAGGATCGGGCCTTTGAGCTTATTGGTGCGCGCCTGCACCGCCAGATATTCGATGATCCGGTCCTTGACCTTGTCTAGCGCGAAATGATCCTCGTCCAGCACGTCCTGCGCGCGCTTCAGGTCATTCTTGACCTTGCCTTTCTTGCCCCAGGGCAGGCCCAGCAGCACGTCCAGATAGTTGCGCACCACCGTCGCTTCAGCCGACATGGGCTGCATGCCTTTGAGCTTCTTCAGCTCGGCGGTCGCCTTGGCGCGCGCTTCCTTGGACAGCTTGGTCTTGGCGATCTTCTCGGTCAGTTCGGCAAGCTCGTCGCCTTCCTCACCCTCGCCATTGCCCAGCTCGCGCTGAATCGCCTTCAACTGCTCGTTCAGATAATATTCGCGCTGGGTCTTTTCCATCTGGCGCTTCACGCGGCCACGGATCTTCTTTTCGACCTGCAGGACGCCCAGTTCGCCCTCCATGAAGGCAAACACCATCTCCAGCCGCTTGACCGGATCGGCCTCGACCAGCAGCGACTGCTTGTCGGATACTTTGACGTTGATGTTGGCGGAGATCGCATCGGCCAGCCGCCCGGCATCCTCAATCTCGCGCAGCTGCACCGGCGTCTCGGCGGGCAGCTTCTTGTTGAGCTTGGCGTAATTTTCAAACTGTTCGGCCACAGACCGCATCAGCGCGGCGGCTTCCGGTCCCTCGGCAACGATATCCTCTACCATCTCGACGTCCGAGACCAGATAGCCATCCTTGCTGTCCATCGTCTGCAACCGGGCGCGATGCTTGCCCTCCACCAGCACCCGCACGGTGCCGTCGGGCAGCTTGAGCAGCTGCAACACGATGGCGACGACGCCCGTGTCGTACAGCGAATCACGGCCCGGATCATCCTCGGCCGGGTCGAGCTGCGACACCAGGAAGATTTCCTTGGAACCTTCCATCGCCGCTTCCAGCGCGGCAACGCTCTTGTCACGACCAACGAAGAGCGGGACGATCATCTGCGGAAAGACGACGATGTCACGCAGCGGCAGAAGGGGATATTGCACGGTCATTCACTCTCCGGGGCCAAAAGACGCGGCCCTGTCCTACGGTTCATCGCCTTTATGGGGATGCCCGTCGCACCAATCAATCGTCACTTGTCATAAAGCCGCAACGATGAACCGGGGGTTATCGGGTTTTGGCGGGCCAAAAGATGTCCCTCAACCCATTAAAGCGGCTGAAATGTGGTTTGCAGACCCAGTTGGCCAACGCCCATCCTGACCTTGCTAGGGGATCATTGCGGCATTCATTCCCCACGAATTTTCACGTCATCCCCGCGAAGGCGGGGATCCATCTCCCAACCGAAAATCAAAACGATAAGGTGGGAGATGGATTCCCGCCTTCGCGGGAATGACAACATCGTGTGGGAACAGCCGTATTGTGCAACGATCCCGTTGCTGGGACGGACTGTCGCGCCCGATCTGCAAAAGAATCAAAAAGGCAGCTTGAAGCCTGGCGGCAGTTGCAGGCCGGATGTCATCTTGCCCATTTCCGCATTGCTGACCTCATCGGCCTTCTTGCGCGCATCGTTGAAGGCGGCGGTGACCAGATCCTCCAATATCTGCTTTTCGGACGGCGCGAGCAGCGTGTCGTCGATCGACACGCCGATGATCCGCCCCTTGGCCGATGCGCGCACCTTCACCAGTCCGCCGCCAGCCGCGCCTTCGACCTCCAGCTTGTCCAGATTATCCTGCGCGCGTTGCAGTTCCTCCTGCACGCGGGTGGCCATGCCCAATATTTCGTTCAAGTCTTTCATGCGTCATGCACTCCATTGTTCCGGCTGGTCGGTTTCGACCAGCGCAGCATCGGGGAAAGCGGCCATCGCCGCCTTGACCACCGGAATTTCCAATATGTCGGCGCGGGCCTCCGCCTTGGCCGCTTCCTCGCGCTCCAGCAAGGTCGGCTGTGCCGCCGCGTCGCTCGGTGTCACGCGCCAGCCGCTGCCCGTCATCTCACGCAACGCCTGGGTCAGGCGCGCGGCGAAGTCGGACGGCAATTGCGGCGTCGCGCGATAGTCGATTTCCGGCGGCGCATAGCGGACCAGCCCGACACAATCATGCAGTTCCTGCGCGAGCTGCCCCTTGCCCTTCTGCCACAGCGCTTCGATCAGATCCTCGAACGTCGCAGGCAGGTTCGCCGCCGGGCCAGCCGCAGGAGCCGCTGCAACCGCCTCCGATGGCGCAGCGACGACAGGCCCGCCCTCGCGCAACAGCCGCGCCAGTTCGCCCGGATCGGGCATGGTCGCCGCGTGCATCACCCGCAACAGCGCCATTTCGCAGCTTTCGATCGGCAGGATCGCGCCCGCCACCTCGTCATGCCCCTTCAGCAGCAATTGCCACAGCCGATGCAGCGGCGCGAAGCCCAGTTGCGAAGCCCAGTCGGCCAGCGCCTCGCGCTCCTCGGCGGACTGGCCGGGGCTGGCAATGTCGCGCCCGGCCTTCACCAGCGTCACCGCATGGACCAGTTCCAGCAATCCGCGCATCAGCGCCAGCGGCTCGACCCCCAGCGCATATTGATCGCGCACCCCGCTCAGCAGCGCGGCGGTATCCCCCTCCAGCAGCAGCCCCAGCAACCGGCGCACCGATCCGCGATCGGACAGGCCCAGCATGTCGCGCACCTGGGTGGCGGTGACCATCGGCTCACCCTCACCCATTTCCGCATGGGCAATGGCCTGATCCAGAATCGACAGCCCGTCGCGCGCCGACCCTTCCGCCGCCTGCGCGATCAGCGACAGCGCATCCGCCTCCGCCGCAACGCCCTCGGCCTCCACGACATGGGCGAAATGCCCCGCCAGCAACTCGGCCGGAATCCGGCGCAGGTCGAACCGCTGGCAACGCGACAGCACCGTCACCGGCACCTTGTTCACCTCGGTCGTGGCCAGAATGAACTTCACATGCTCTGGCGGCTCTTCCAGTGTCTTAAGAAGAGCGTTGAACGCATTCTTCGAAAGCATGTGAACTTCGTCGATGATATAGACCTTGAATCGCGCCGAGAACGCACCCTTCCCCGCCACGTCAATGATCGCCCGGATATCGTCCACGCCGGTATGGCTGGCTGCATCCATCTCGATCACATCCATGTGCTGCCCTTCAGCAATCACACGACACGGTTCGCACACCCCGCACGGGTCGATCGTCGGCCCGCCCTGCCCATCCTCGCCAATGCAGTTCAGCGCCTTGGCGATCAGCCGCGCGGTCGACGTCTTGCCGACCCCGCGCACGCCGGTCATCAAGAAGGCATGGGCCAGCCGCCCCCGCTTGATCGCATTGCCCAGCGTCTGGACCATCGCGTCCTGGCCGATCAGCTCGCGGAAATTGCGCGGCCGATATTTGCGCGCAAGGACGCGATAGGGCTGTGGGGAATCGGACATGGGGATTGTCTAGCCGTTTGGATGGCTATTGTCGAAGCGGGATGATGGGAAGGTGGGAGCCGGAACGACCCGCGGCAAAATCACTGTGGCTGCTTCCGTCAGGACCTGACCAGGTTGGCGACGACCTCGTCCGCCCGACTCCCGGCGCGGCATATGGCGAAGAAGGATGGGGATGGCAAGGGGCCACACACCACATCCGTTCGTCAGTCCAGCCCGCTCTTCTGCGCCTTGGCCAGAAAATCGAGCGCCGCCTGCGCCGCCTGCGCAATCGCCGCCTCGGCTGCCTTCGCGTCCACGGTCGGGCGATCGAGATAGACGGCCAATATATAGTCCTCGCCCGACGGCGCCTTCACCAGCGCCACGTCATTATAGGCGGTGCCGCACGTCCCGGTCTTGCTGCCCGACGTCCAACCGTCGGGCAGGCCCGCCTTGATCCGCTTGTCGCCAGTGCTGCTGGCGTTGAGCCAACCGCGCAGCGTATCGGCGCTCTTACCCTGCATGTCGCGAAACAGCAGCCGCCCCATCAGCCCCGCCATCGCGGCTGGCGTCGTCGTATCGCGCGGATCATCCGGCGCATTTTCATTCAATGCCGGTTCGTTGCGATCCAGCCGGGTCACGCTGTCGCCATGCGCCCGCATGAACGCCGTCAGCCCCTGCGGTCCGCCAAGCATCGGCAGCAGCAGGTTCGCCGCGCTATTGTCGCTCACCTCGACCGTCGCCTGCGCCAGCTCGGCCATACTCATCCGGCCGCGCTTCCTGTTCTTCTTCACCACCGGCGCATAATCTAGAATATCGTCCTTGCCGAAGGGGATTTCTCCTTCCAGCCCGAATTTGCCCCCCTCCGCGCCGATCAGCACGGCAGCGGCCAGCGGCGCCTTGAAGGTCGAACAGAGCGCAAACCGCTCGTCGCGGTTGAAGCCCAGGATCAGAGCGCCCTTGCTGTCCACCAATGCGATGCCCAGCCGCCCGCCGGTTTCCTCCTCGATCGTCTTGGGATTGCGCACCGACGCCAGCGCCGATTGCGGCACCAGATAGCGCGGTGGCGGCGGCAGCAGCGAATCGAGCCGCCCGGTCGGCACCGGTTCCTGCGCCTTCTTCTTCGGCGCGGCCAGCGTCGGCATGGCGAGGCACATTATGACAGCCAGCGCGGCGAGGCGAAGAGGTCCATGCACGATGATGCTCACATGCCCTGCATATTATAGGATTCGGACGGAATACGGACGGTCAGGCTTTTCAGCCCCTCGGCCAGCACAATCTGACAAGACAGGCGGCTGGTGCGCGTGGCGGACGCTGCCAGGTCCAGCATATCCTCCTCATCCTCGCTCGCCCGGCGCAGATGCGGAAAATCGGCGGCATCGACGATGACATGGCAGGTGGAACAGGCCATCTGGCCCTCGCACGTGCCCTCCAGCGGCTGGCCCGCCGCCTGCGCCACATCCAGCAGGACCGATCCCGCCGGGGCGTCGACTTCCTGCCGTCGCTCGCCATCGGCGCTGATGAAAATGATCCTGGTCATTGACGCGACGCTCCCTGTCACGGCGCCGTTTGCTCGGCTGCCGCCCTGTTCAATGCCTCCGCAGCGCTCTCCAGTTCGGCCGACGTCGTGTAGCGGCCAAAGCCGATCCGCACCGATCCACGCGCCTGTGCGTCTGTCAGGCCCAGTGCGCGCAGCACATGGCTAGGCCGCCCGGACCCGCTTGCGCAAGCGCTTCCCAACGAAAAAGCAATATTGCGGCAATATGACAACAACCGCGCGCCGTCGATCCCGTCCCGGCGCAGGTTCAGATTGCCGGGATAGCGCGCGTCCGCGCTGCCATTGATCGTCCAGTCGGCAAACAGGCCGCGCGCCATCGCCGCCAACATTTCCACATGCGCGCGATCATCCGCGGCTCGCTCCCGCATCAACCGCGCCGCAACGCCAAACCCCGCGCATAGCGCAGGCGACAGCGTACCCGATCGCAAGCCGCCTTCCTGCCCCCCGCCATGGATCAGCGGCGCAGGCTTTACCCCATCGCGCAGCCACAATGCGCCGACACCCTTGGGACCGTGAATCTTGTGTGCGCTGATCGCCACCATGTCGCATGTGTCGGGGATCGGTACGCGGCCATAGCCCTGCACCGCGTCGCACAGGAATGTAGCGCCCGCAAAATCCGACAATTCGACCAATTGCTCAATCGGCTGGATCACCCCGATCTCGTTATTGACGAGCATCGCAATCACCAATGATACGCCCGGCACAATTGCAGCGAAGGCCGCGTCCATGTCGACGATACCGTCTTTCTTTACCGGCAGCACCGTGACGGTCCGCCCAGCGCGACGCAACGCCTCCACCGTATCCAGCACCGCTGCATGTTCCGTCGCGATCGTCACGATGTCGCCGGGCGGCGCGCCCTGTATCGCGATATTGAGCGCCTCGGTCGCGCCGGACGTAAACAGCAGCCGACCTCCAACCGGCAACAACCGACCAATCTCCTCGCGCGCCACCTCCACCTGCGCTGCGGCAGCCCGGCCCAACCGATGCGCGCTGTGCGGATTGGCAAACTGGTCGCGCAGCAACGGCACCATCGCGTCAAAGGCTTCCGGCGCTAGCGGCGTGGTCGCCTGATAATCCAGATAGATCATCGTCTCGCCCGTTCCGCCATGGCGACCCACTGGCCCAGGAACCGCTCGACATCCGCCTCGCTCGTCTGCGGCCCGAAACTAACCCGCACCACCTCGCTCGCCGCCGCCTCGTCCCATCCCATCGCGTGCAGCACATGGCTGGTCTTGAGCGATCCCGACGAGCAGGCACTGCCCGCCGACACCGAAATCCCCGCCAGATCGAACTGGATCAGCTGCGCCCGCGCCGACAGGCCCGGCATCCGGTAGCTGGCAATGGCCGGGATTCGCGCCGCATCGCGCGCAACGACTTGACCCCCCGCCGCCTCAATCCCCGCATCCAGCCGCGCCCTCAGCCGCGCCGCATCGGGCAACCAATCCGTGCGCGCCTCCAGCGCCGCCGCCATCGCCAATATGGCAGGCAAATTCTCCGTCCCCGCCCGATAGCCCTGCTCCTGCCCGCCTCCTGCATGGAGCACCCCCAGATCGCGCACCAGCAAAGCCCCGATACCCGGCGGCCCGCCAAATTTATGCGCGCTGATCGCGATCATATCCGCGTCCGGCAGCGCCAGCTTGCCCGCACTCTGGGCGCAGTCAGCGAACAGCAATGCTCCGTCCCGCTCCAGCCCGTCGAGCGGCTGGATCGCCCCGGTCTCATTATTGACGTGCTGGATGGCAAACATAACTCCGTCATCCCCGCGCAGGCGGGGATCCATCTCCGGCGTTGTATCAGGCGATAAGGTGGGAGATGGATTCCCGCCTGCGCGGGAATGACGGAGAGAGATCATCCCATCCCCATCCACCGCCAGCCGCTCCGCACCCTCCGTCACCCGCAACACCGAATCATGCTCGATAGGCGACGTCACCACCCGCGCCGCCTTTGCCCGCGTCAGCCCGATCGCAATCGCCTCGCTCGCCCCCGACGTGAAGATCACATGCCCCCGCCACCCCAGCGCCTCGGCAATCCGCGCCCGCGCGCGCTCCAGCGTCGCACGCGCAGCGCGCCCGTCGGCATGGGGGCTGGACGGGTTGGCCCAGCACTCCAGCGCATCGACCATCGCCGCCTTGGCAGCGGGCAGCATCGGCGTGGTCGCGGCATGGTCTAGATAGAGGCGGTCGGCAGCCACGATGCGATGCTACTCATTGATTGCGGAAATGGCGGCGGCTTCTATATAGGCGGTCTGCCGCGCAGCGCCAGCTTCTGGCGTGGCGCGCGTCCTTTTGCCACCGCCCGCCGACCTGACATAGGTGTTCGGTGGCCATAACGATAACAGGTGCCATGCCCGACGTAATCTTTACCGGACCCGAAGGTCGCCTCGAAGGCCGCTTCAGCCCCCCGCCCCGCCCGCGTGCGCCGGTCGCCATGATCCTGCACCCGCATCCCCAGGGCGGCGGCACGATGAACGACCGCATCACCCAGGCGCTCTACAAGACATTCGTGAAGCGCGGCTTTGCCGTGCTGCGCTTCAACTTCCGCGGCGTGGGCCGCAGCCAGGGCACGTTCGACAATGGCATCGGTGAACTGTCCGACGCCGCAGCGGCACTCGACTGGGTCCAGAGCTTCCATCCCGAAGCGCAGACCACCTGGATCGCGGGCTTCTCCTTCGGCGCATGGATCGGGATGCAGCTGCTGATGCGCCGCCCGGAAATCCGCGGCTTCATCTCGGTCGCCCCCCCGGCGAACATGTACGACTTCTCCTTCCTCGCGCCCTGCCCCTCATCGGGCATCATCGTGCAGGGAACCTCGGACGAAGTCGTGACCGCCAGCGCCGTGCAGAAACTGGTCGACAAGCTGCGCACGCAAAAGGGCATCACCATCCACCACGACGAAATCCGTGGCGCCAACCATTTCTTCGAACATGAACTCGACCAGCTGATGAAGTCGGTCGACAATTATCTCGACATGCGCCTGTCCCCGGACTCGCCGATCCGCTGAGGATAGTGGGAGGCAAGGGGCGTCCACTCCCTATGCCCGTTTGCCCTGAGCGAAGTCGAAGGGCTTGGCTGAGCGCAGTCGAAGCCACTTCGCTTCGCTCAGTGCAGGGCTTCGACTTCGCTCAGCCCGAACGGCGTTAAAACAGGCCGTTTGCCCCTTGGTCGGCCTTGCCCTTGCGGCTCAGCGCTGCTCCAGCCCCGGCAGATCCGGCCCCGGAATCGCCGTGATCGCAACATTGCCGAACATCACCAGCCCCGCGATAATCATCAGCGCGCCCCGCTTGCGATCGCGCAATTTGAGCATCACATATAGCCCGCCGCCGGTCAGCAGCAGCCCGGCGAGCATCAAGATAGATAAAATCGTGCCTGTCATGCCCCTTCCCATAAGGGCGGCGGTCCAAGGTGGCAATTGCCGCCCTCACCCCCTATGAGGCGCGGGAACGAATCACCCCAGTGGTGAAGGGACGCATTCCATATGAAAATCGCCATTGCATCCGACCATGCCGCCATCGACCTGAAGGCGGAACTCGCCCAGTGGCTGCGCGACGAAGGACATGATGTCGCCGACCTTGGCCCCGCCACGGCCGACCGGGTCGATTATCCCGATTATGGTTACAAGCTGGCGACAGCCGTAGCGTCCGGCGACGCGGAACGCGGCATTGCGCTGTGCGGATCAGGCATTGGCATTTCCATCGCGGTCAATCGCAACCCGGCCTGCCGCTGCGCGCTGGTCGGCGAACCGCTATCCGCCGCGCTCAGCCGCGAACATAATGACGCCAATGTCCTCGCCATGGGTGCTCGCCTAACCGGCGTGGACATGGCCAAGGCCTGCGTCACCGCTTTTCTCACCACGGAATTTGGCGGAGGCCGTCATAGCGGCCGCGTCGAAAAACTCTCCCATCCCGCGCTCTGAAAGGAATCTTCGATGAGCATCGACACCCTCGCCCCCGCCATCCGTCAGGACGGCTTTTTCAGCGAAAACCTCGCCAGCGCGGACCCGGAAATCTTCGGCGCGATCGGTAACGAGCTGAAGCGCCAGCAGGACAAGATCGAACTGATCGCGTCTGAAAATATCGTGTCGAAAGCGGTGCTGGAAGCGGCCGGCTCCATCTTCACCAACAAATATGCCGAAGGCTATCCGGGCAAGCGTTACTATGGCGGCTGCGAATATGCCGACGTCGTCGAAACGCTGGCCATCGAGCGCGCCAAGCAATTGTTCGGCGCGAACTTCGCCAACGTCCAGCCCAATAGCGGCAGCCAGATGAACCAGGCCGTGTTCCTGGCGCTGCTCCAGCCGGGCGACACCTTCATGGGCCTCGACCTGTCGTCGGGTGGCCACCTGACCCACGGGTCGCCGGTCAATATGAGCGGCAAATGGTTCAACCCCGTCCCCTATGGCGTGCGCGCTGACGATCATCTGATCGACATGGACGAAGTCGCCCGCATCGCCCGCGAGTGCAAGCCAAAGCTGATCATCTGCGGCGGCACCGCTTACTCGCGGGTCTGGGATTTCCCCCGCTTCCGCGAGATTGCCGATGAAGTCGGCGCCTATCTGCTCGCCGACATGTCGCATTTCTCCGGCCTGGTCGCGGGCGGCGCGCATCCCTCGCCCGTCCCTTACGCCCATGTCACCACCACCACGACCCACAAGTCGCTGCGTGGCCCGCGTTCGGGCATCATCCTGAGCAATGACGAAGCCATCGCCAAGAAGCTGAACAGCGCCATCTTCCCCGGCCTCCAGGGCGGCCCGCTGATGCACATCATCGCGGCCAAGGCCGTGGCGTTCAAGGAAGCGCTTTCGCCTGAGTTCAAGGCTTATGCCCACCAGATCGTCGCCAATGCCAAGACGCTGGCCGCAACCCTGGCCGACGCTGGCCTGTCGATCGTGTCGGGCGGCACCGACAATCACCTGATGCTGGTCGATCTGCGGCCTAAGAACACCACCGGCAAGGCCGCGGAAAAGGCGCTCGATCGCGCCTTCATCACCTGCAACAAGAATAATGTGCCCTTCGACACCGCCAGCCCGTTCGTGACGTCCGGCGTACGCCTCGGCACCCCCGCCGGCACCACGCGCGGCTTTGGCGAAGCGGAGTTCCGCGAGATCGGCCAGCTGATCGCGCAGGTCGTGGAAGGCCTCAAGCGCAACGGCGACGAAGGCGACGGCCAGGTCGAAGCCCATGTGCGGGAAAAGGTACTGGCGCTCACAAGCCGCTTCCCGATTTATTGAAGCTAACTTGCCTTTACCCGTTCGTCCTGAGTAGGGGCTGAGCTTGTCGAAGACCTTGAAACGAGTCACGCGCCTCGTTTCAACGAAGGGTCTTGCAGAACCTGTCCTTCGATACGCCATTTCGACTTCGCTCAATGGCTACTCAGGACGAACGGAGTTGAAGAGTCCATGCGCTGCCCCTTCTGCGCCCATGAGGACAGTCAGGTGAAGGACAGTCGGCCGACGGAAGATGGCAACGCCATCCGCCGCCGCCGCCAGTGCGAAGCCTGCGCCGCGCGCTTCACCACCTTCGAGCGTATCCAGCTGCGCGACATCTGGGTGGTCAAGAGCGAGGGCCGCAAGGAAGCGTTCGAGCGCGACAAGCTCGCCCGCTCGATCGGCATCGCCTGCCGCAAGCGCCCGATCGACCCCAGCCGCATCGAAAAACTCATCTCCGGCATCCAGCGCCAGCTCGAAACCAGCGGCGACAGCGAAGTCCCCGCCCGCGCGATCGGCGAACTGGTGATGGAAGGCCTCAAGCGCCTGGACAGCGTCGCCTATATCCGCTTCGCCAGCGTCTATAAGGACTTCACCGACGCCAGGGATTTCGAGGAATTTGCCAGCACGGTGAAGGAAGTGGGCGGGTGATAGGCTTCTCTCTCACTCCGTTCGCCCTGAGCGAAGTCGAAGGGCTCGACCGAGCGCAGCGAGGTCCTGATCAGCAATGACCTTTCACGCCTATATGCTGCGCTGTTCCGACGGCTCCTATTATACCGGCCACACAGATAATTTTGAAACACGGATCGCCCAGCATCAGTCGGGCGTCATCAAAGGCTACACATTCGACCGTCGTCCCGTTGAACTTGTTTGGTCCGCCGAGTTTGAAACGCGCGCGGAAGCACTTGCCAGCGAACTGCAAATCAAGGGCTGGTCACGCAAAAAGAAGGAAGCGTTGATTGCGGAGAATTGGGACAAGCTGAAGAAGGCTTCCATTTCCCACACTTCGCCTTCGCTCAGTGACGCCCTTCGACTTCGCTCAGGGCGAACGGAGGATGAGACTGATCCTGCTGACCAATCGGAACCCGTCATGCCCCCTCCCCCCGTCATCGTCCTAGTCCGCCCCCAGCTTGGCGAAAATATCGGCAAGGCCGCCCGCGCCATGCTCAATTTCGGTCTCACCGAAATGCGGCTGGTCTCGCCCCGCGACGGCTGGCCCAACCCGGACGCCGGCCCATCGGCCGCGGGCGCGGATTTCATCCTCGATCAGGCGCAAGTATTCGAAACCCTCGCCGAAGCCGTCTCCGACTGCGCCCATGTCTATGCCACCACGGTGCGCAAGCGTGGCGTCACCAAGCCAGTCGTGACCCCGGAGGAAGCCGCCCGCGAAATCCACGCCGCACAGGGCCGCTGCGCCTATATTTTCGGGCCGGAACGCTCAGGGCTAGAGACCGAGGATGTCGCGCTCGCCCGCAAAATCCTCACGGTGCCGATCAACCCGGAATTCGGCTCCCTGAACCTCGCGCAGGCGGTCATCCTGTGCGCCTATGAATGGTCGAAACAGGCCGACCTGTCGCAACCCACCATCACCGACCTCGGCGAACCCGCGCCACAGGCAGAGTTGGAGGGGATGATCGAGCAACTCAACACGCTGCTGGAGAAGGTCGGCTATTTCTTCCCGCCCGACCGCGCCAATGCGACCCGGCTGACGCTGCGCAACCTGCTGACCAAGCCGGGTTGGAACCATCTGGAGGTGCGCACGCTCCGCGGCGTCCTCTCCCACCTCAACCGCCCGCGCGAGCGCTGAAGTGATGATGTTAGCATTCCCAAACACCGTTCGTGCTGAGTAGGGACTGAGCTTGTCGAAGGCCCGTATCGAAGCATGTGGCGCTTGTCCTTCGATACGCCATTTGACCTACGGTCGTCTGCGACTCCGACTTAGCCCAATGGCTACTCAGAGCCTGCCCCCGCGAAGGCGGGGGACGAACGGGTTTGCTACAAGTCACCCTATTTTAACCCCGCGTCCGGTCAAACTCCGCCATCTCATAGGCAATCGACGCCTCGACCAACTGCTCCCACAGCTCCGCCACAATCTCCACCGGCGCGCCCACCCGCGCCGCCTCCGCGCACGCCTGGTCGATTACCTGCCGCTTGCGCGGTTCGTCTCGCACAGCGCCGCGATCAGGCTTGATCCGGGCGGCCGCGCGCATATGGGCAAAGCGCTGGCCGATCAGCGCGACCAGTTCGCGGTCGATCGCATCGACACCCGCCCGCACTTCGACCATGCTGCTATAATCATCAGGGTTCATGCCCCGCCAATTAGGCGTCGCTCAAGCCCCTGTCGAGGGTTGACATGCAGCCCCCTTGTGGCCATAGGCGCGCCTTCGCAATTGGTCCCGCATCCCGGTGAAGCGGTGGCCCTGCCCCTGAGCGCGCAAACGCAAAACGGACGTAGGCGATACCGGGAATGATGCTCACCCTTCCAGGGCGGGCTTAGTCGTTAGCTATTGTAAGGAAATACCATGACGAAGCGCACCAGCGCCAAGTATAAACTCGACCGTCGCATGGGCGAGAATATCTGGGGCCGTCCCAAATCGCCTGTGAACAAGCGCGAATATGGTCCCGGTCAGCACGGCCAGCGCCGCAAGGGCAAGGTGTCCGATTACGGCATCCAGCTGCGCGCCAAGCAGAAGCTGAAGGGCTATTACGGCGACATCACCGAAAAGCAGTTCAAGAAGAACTATTTTGAGGCGAGCCGCATGAAGGGCGACACCGGCCAGAACCTCATTGGCCTGCTGGAGCGCCGCCTGGACGCCGTCGTCTATCGCGCCAAGTTCGCGCCGACCATCTTCTCGTCGCGTCAGATCGTTTCGCACGGCCACATCTATGTGAACGGCGTGAAATGCAACATTGCCTCGCGTCTGGTGAAGCCGGGCGACGAAATCACCTTGGGCAAGAAGGCGCAGGAAATGGCGCTGGTGATGGAAGCACAGGCCCTGGCCGAACGCGACATCCCCGACTATGTCTCGCCCGATGGCGCCGCCAAGGTCACCTATGTCCGCGTCCCCACGCTGGACGAAGTGCCTTATCCGGTGAAGATGGAACCCAATCTGGTCGTCGAATTCTATTCGCGCTGATCGGCTTCTACCCAAGCTTTACAAAAAGGGCGGCCCCGCAAGGAGCCGCCCTTTTTCATGCAGAAAGCGCCACGACAGACTATGACCGACACCGAAAGCGCATCGCCCATCGGACGAACGCAAAGGCGACTGCTCAGGCGGATATACAATGGCCGCACCGTGCCGATCATCGCCGATGGCCAGGCCTTCCTGACCTACAAGGACGCGGTCAAATATCTTGAGGCACTGGACGCCGATACGCGCGAAGCCGTGTATGAGGAAATGAAGGCGTCAGCGAAAAATGGCAAAGGCGGGACAGCGGCGTCCTGACGTCCTGTCTTGCACCCGCCAGCCACAACTGTAAGCGCAGCCCTATGGCGAAAACAGCCCTTCACCTCTACGCGCTGGCCCTGGGATCGAACCGTTCCCTGTCCGCCCGCCTGACGCCCCGGCACCTGCTGGCCGAAGCCGCCACGCGAATCGCGCAGCACGCCCGGATCGTGGCAACGTCGCCTACCATCGAAACCCCGCCCATCGGCCCGTCCCGCCGCCGCTACGCCAACGCCGCGCTGCTGGTCCAAAGCCCGTTCGAACCGCCCGCCATGCTGGCCTGGCTCCAGTCGATCGAACAGGCATTGGGCCGCCGCCGCTACCGCCGCTGGGGCGCGCGCAGCGTCGATATCGACATCATCCTCTGGTCCGGCGGCCTCTGGAACAGCCCGATGCTCACCATCCCCCATCCCGCCTTTGCCGCGCGCGATTTCGTCCTGACACCGTTGCGCGCCATCGCGCCCGCCTGGCGCGATCCCCGATCCGGCCTCACGATCCGCCACCTCGACGCCCGCCTGCAAAAAGCCCAACAATCCATGCCACAAGAGGTTGACCATCCCCGCCGCCCCCTTTAGGGCGAGCGCACCTCAGCAATCGGGGGTCCATAGCTCAGTCGGTAGAGCAACTGACTTTTAATCAGTAGGTCGCTGGTTCGAACCCAGCTGGACTCACCATTTTTATTGGCCATCATCATTGCTGGCCGGGCAACAGCTCCAGAAACAGCCCATCGGCATCGGCGCACAGCCGTTCCCCATCCTTCAATTCCCCGCGCACGAACCGCTTTCTGCCCTCGACCGCATAGAGGGTCGCCGTCACGGTCAGCGGCCGGTTCATCGGCGTGATCGCGCGGTAATTGACGTGGAGATAGGCGGTGCGCGCCATCATGGCCGGACCCGAATTGGCCGGTATGCCCAGCACTTCGTCGAACAGCAGCGATACCGCGCCGCCATGGGCCGCGGCATTACCGCCCAGAAAATAGTCGCCAAAGGTAACCGTCGCCCGAACTGACGTCGCATCCTGCTCTTCGATCGCGAAGGCCGGACACATGACCTGACCATGGCCCGGCACATCATCGACGCGGCCAAACATCCGCTCGTCTTCACCTGCTTTCAACGGCGCCAGTCGTCCGCGCCAGTCGCTTAGCTCCGCCGTCAGCGCCCCGATCGTCGCTTCGTCCAGGCTGGCACTGGCCAGATCGTCCAGAAAATTCCGCAGCGTATCGATCATCGCGGGATAGGCCGAATCCGGCATCGGCCCTCTGGCCCTGCCGCGCCGAAGGCCTTGAAACATGGGGGGCCGTTTTTCCGACATCGCGCCAACTTTCTCTTGTTCGTTCCTGCCCCGGCTATCGGGAGGCTTGTCCCCTAGCCGGACAATGGATCGAGCAGCATCAGGCTACGACTGGCAACACTGACGTAGCGATCATCGCCCAGGCGAAAATCCACCGCCTTGCCGCCGCCATTGACGCACAGCGTCCATCCCGACCGCACGAAATGCAGCGCGACGCAGCGCCGCTCCGGCTCTTCCCATTGCGCGACTGTCATCGCCTCGCCGCCCTCATTCAGCCAGACCACATCCTCCTCGCGCAGCAGGGCAATATCCGTCAGGTCAGGACATCGCGCCCGCAGCGCCGCCAGCGCAAAGGCGTGGGTTTCTATCTCCCGATCACGCCCCGCCCAGTCGATCCAACCGATCGCATTATCTTGCGCATAGGCATTATTATTGCCCCGCTGGCTGCGGCCAAATTCGTCCCCCGCGCTCAGCATGATCGCCCCGCGCGAGCAGAAAAGCGTCGACAGCAGCGCCATCACATCGCGCCGCCGCGCCGCGACGATGGCCGGGTCGTCGCTCACCCCCTCGACGCCATTATTCCAGCTCAGATTTTCGCCATGGCCATCGCGATTCTGTTCGCCATTGGCATGGTTGTGCCGCTGCTCATAGGCGGTCAGGTCCGCCAGCGTGAAGCCGTCATGCGCGGCCAAAAAATTGACGCTCCGTGTCTCACCGCCCCCAAATATGTCCGACGATCCCGCCAGCCGCGTTGCAAAACCGCCCAGCGTCCCCGCGTCCCCCCGCCAGAAACGCCGCATATCATCGCGATAGCGGTCATTCCATTCCAGCCACCCGTCGCCAAACCGTCCCAGCTGATAGCCGCCCGGCCCGATGTCCCACGGCTCGGCGATCATCACCCGATCCGCCAGCTCCGGGTCAGCCCGCATCTGTTCCAATAATGGCGCATGGGGATCAAAGCCGTCCGCCATCCGCCCCAGCGCTGGCCCCAGATCGAAGCGAAATCCATCGACCCCCGCCTGCGCCACAAAATGGCGCAAGGACTCCAGGATCAGACGACGCACCACCGGCTGGTTGCACGCGATGCTGTTGCCCGTCCCGGTATCGTTGATCAGCCGCCCATCATCGGCGTGGCGGAAATAGTCGCGGGCATTCAGGCCACGCAGCGATAGCGTCGGTCCATATATGTCGCTCTCACCATTATGATTATAGACCATGTCCAGGATCACACCGATCCCCGCCTCATGCAGCGCTGCGACGGTCGCACGCAATTCGGCCATCCCGCCGGGCGCCAGCCGCGGGTCCAGCGCGAACCAGCTGACCGGATTATAGCCCCAATAGTTGGTGAGGCCGAGCGGCCCCAGATGCCGCTCGTCGATCCAGGCGTTGATCGGCATCAGTTCCACGGCAGACACATGCAACTGCTGCAAATGCGCGATCACAGCGGGATGGGCCAGCGCGGCAATGGTCCCGCGCTGCGCGTCCGGCACATCGGGATGCAGCATCGTGAAACCACGCACATGCAGTTCGTAGATCAGACCACCGGGCGCAAAATGCGGCGGCTTGGCAGGCCACGGAGCCATCGGCGCTCCCACCACCCCTTTCGGCATCAGCGGTGCGGTATCGCCCCCCTCCCCGCGCCGCGCCGTCAGCGCCGGATCATAGGCGAACGCCCGGTCGATCGCCGGCGCATAAGGGTCGAGCAACAGCTTGTCGGGATCGAACCACAGCCCCGCAGCCGGATCATAGACACCATCCGCCCGCACGCCATAAAGCGCGCCCGGTCCGACACCCGCCGCCTCGACATGCCACACGCCATCGACATCGCGCAGCATCGGCAGCCGTTTCTCCCGATCGGCATCATCAAACAGGCACAGCCAGAGCTGATCGGCCTCTGGCGACCAGATCGAAAAGCGGGTGGCGGTGGCACCGATAACCGGCGCGCATCCGCCCCCGCTCACGCCACCTCCGCCAGCAACGCCCGGTAGAGCGCGGCATAGCGCGCCGCGCTATGATCCCACGACACTTCGCTGCGCATCCCCGCCCGCTGCATCGCCTGCCACACCGGCCGTTGCCCATGCAGCCGCACCGCCCTGCCAATCGCGCCATGCAGCGCCAGTGGATCGGACGGGGCAAAGACGATGCCCGTCGCCGCCCCCGCCGCCACCGCCGCCTCATTGGCGTCGATCACCGTATCCGCCAGCCCGCCGACCCGCGCCACCACCGGCACGCAGCCATAACGCAGCGCGTAAAGCTGGGTCAGCCCGCACGGCTCGAACCGCGACGGGATCAATATCGCGTCACCACCGGCCTGCATCAAATGCGACAATGGCTCGTCATAGCCGATCTGCACGCCGATCCGTCCGCGATGCCGGTCCGCCGCGCCCAGAAACGCGCCCTCCAGCGGATGATCGCCCGATCCCAGCACGGCGAGCTTCGCACCCAGCCCAATGAGGTGATCGATCGCGCCGACCAGCAGGTCCATCCCCTTCTGCCAGGTCAGGCGGCTGACGATGATGAAGATCGGCGCGCCATCATGATCCAGGCCAAAGCGGCTCTCCAGCGCCCGCCGGTTGGCTGCCCGACCACCTAGCGCGCGCGCCGTATAAGTCTTTGTAATCAGGCTATCATTTGCCGGATTCCAGATGTCGGTATCGACCCCGTTCAATATCCCATGCAGCCGGTCGACCCGCCCGTTGATCAGGCCATCCAGCCCCATGCCATGGACGGGCGAACGAATTTCCTCCGCATATGTCTGGCTCACTGTCGTGATCGCATCGGCCGACACCAGCCCCGCCTTCAAATAACCGATGCCGCCATAATATTCGACGCCATCCACCCCCCACGCCTCCTGCGGCAGGCCCAGCGCGGCAAAGATATCCGCACTGAACCGCCCCTGAAACGCCAGATTATGGATCGTCACCACCTTCGGCACCCGCGCCGCCGGACCAAAGCGCATATAGGCCGCGGTCATCGCCGCCTGCCAGTCATGGACATGGACGACATCGGGTCGCCAACCCTTCACCCCGTCCGCCGCAATATCTGCGCCCACCCGCGACAAGGCCGCAAAGCGCCGCCAATTGTCGCCCCATTCATTGCCCGCATGGTCGCCATAGGGACCGCCTTCACGCGCATAGAAATCGGGCGCATCCAGCACCAGCAGGTCCAGCCCGCCGACGCTGGCCGCCAGTACGGTGGCGGGAACGCCGAACAGCGCCTCATAACGCCGCACCACCTTCGCCTTGCCCAGCCGCGCCATCACGGCGGGGTAACCCGGCACCAGCGTCCGCACCATCACATCCTGCGCCGCCAACGCCCCCGGCAGCGCGCCCGCGACATCGGCAAGCCCGCCGGTCTTGACCAGCGGATAGACTTCGGAGGCAACCGACAGCAATTTCATCGCCACAGGCCCGCTCAAGCCACCAGCCGCTCGATCATCGGCTGCGTCACCAGGCATATGCCGCTTTCGGTCCGGCGGAAACGCTGCGCATCCTCTTCGGGATGCTCGCCGATGATCAGGCCGGGCGGAATGATGATCCCGGAATCCAGCACGCATTTATGCAATCGCGCGCCACGCCCGATCTCGCAATTGGGCATGATGACGCTGTCGGTGACCGACGAGAAGCTATGCGTCTTGACCCCGGAAAAGAGCAGGCTGCGATGCAGCGAGGAACCCGACACGATACAGCCGCCAGCGACCAGCGATGATGTCGCGGACCCGCGTCGCCCATCCTCATTATGGACAAACTTGGCCGGCGGGGTAACTTCGGAATAGGTCCAGAGCGGCCAGCTGCGGTCATACAGGTCCAGCGAAGGCACCACATCGGTCAGGTCGATGCTCGCCTGCCAATAGGCGTCGATCGTCCCCACGTCGCGCCAATAGGGGACCAGCTCGCTTTCGGCCCGCACGCAACTGCTCGAAAAGCGGTGCGCCACCGCTTTGCCATGCTTGACGATATAGGGGATGATGTCGCCGCCAAAATCGCGCTTGCTCGCCGGGTCGTCCGCGTCGCGCCGCAATTGCTCGATCAGGAAGCGGGTCTGGAACACATAAATCCCCATCGACGCCAGCGCCATGTCGGGCTGGCCGGGAATGGCGGGCGGGTCCTTGGGCTTTTCGACGAAGGCGGTGATCCAGTCCTTCTCATCGACATGCATCACGCCAAAGCCTGACGCCTCACTGCGCGGCACCTCCATGCAGCCGACCGTCACATCCGCGCCGCTGTCGACATGCTGCTGGAGCATCAGCTCATAGTCCATTTTATAGACATGATCGCCCGCCAGCAGCACCATATATTCGGGCGCATAGCTTTCGATGATGTCGATATTCTGGAACACGGCGTCCGCCGTCCCTTCATACCACTGGCTTTCCGACACGCGCTGGCTGGCGGGCAAGATGTCGAAACTCTCATTGCGTTCGGGACGAAAGAAGTTCCAGCCGCGCTGCAAATGGCGGATCAGCGAATGGGCCTTATATTGCGTCGCCACGCCGATCCGCCGGATGCCGCTATTGAGCGCATTGGACAGGGCAAAATCGATGATCCGCGCCTTGCCGCCAAAATGGACGGCGGGCTTGGCGCGCTTGTCGGTCAGTTCCGCCAGGCGACTGCCGCGCCCCCCGGCAAGCACATAGGCCATGGCGTCGCGGGCGATCGGCTGATGTCGTGTTTGCTGCATTTCGGGCCTCTCCTTGGCTTTGCCCCGTCCGTCGCCTGCACGCGCCCGTCGGCTTCGTTAAATATCCAGTTCCAGCATCAACGTCGCAAAAGGGGGAATGGTCACATTGGCCCAGCCCTCCTCGTCCGCCGTCACCATGCCCATATTGCCCGCATTGCTGCCGCCATAATCGGCCGCGTCGCTGTTCAATATCTCGCGCCAGCGCCCGCCCGACGGCAGCCGCATCCGGTAGCCATGGCGCAACACCGGCGTAAAATGGCTGATCACGACGATCGGCCGGACGCCTGGCGCGCGCCGTACCCAGGCAAAGACGGAGTCGGCTGCGGCATCGACCAGCACCCACTCAAACCCCTCCGGCTCGCAATCGCGCGCGTGCAGCGCCGGGCGGGAGCGATAGAGATGGTTGAGATCGCTGACCAACTGCTGCACGCCATGGTGCGGCGCATGATCGACCAGATGCCAGTCGAGCGCCCGCTCCTCGCTCCACTCGCCACGCTGGGCAAATTCCTGCCCCATGAACAACAGCTTCTTGCCCGGATAGCCCCACATCAGGCCATAATAGGCCCGCAGCGTCGCGAATTTCTGCCAGTCGTCGCCCGGCATCTTGTGCAGCAGCGACGCCTTGCCATGCACCACCTCGTCATGGCTCAGCGCCAGCACGAAATTTTCGGTAAAGGCGTAGAGCAGCCCGAAGGTGATGTCGTCATGATGATGGACGCGATGCACTGGATCACGCTGCAAATAGCGCAGCGTGTCATGCATGAACCCCATATTCCATTTAAAGCCGAAACCCAGCCCGCCCGTATGCACCGGGCGCGACACGTCCGGCCAGCTGGTCGATTCCTCCGCGATCGTCATCACCCCGCCATGGGTGCCGTAAAGGTCGCTGTTGAGCTGCTGGAGGAACGCCACCGCCTCCACATTCTCCCGCCCGCCATGGTCGTTGGGGACCCATTCGCCCGGTTGACGCGAATAATCGAGATAGAGCATCGATGCGACCGCATCGACCCGCAGCCCGTCGACATGATAGCGCTCGGCCCAGAACAGCGCGTTGTTGACCAGATATTGCGACACTTCGCGCCGCCCGAAATTATAGATGGCGGTGTTCCAGTCGGGGTGGAACCCCTTGCGCGGATCGGCATGTTCATAGAGCGCCGTGCCGTCAAAATAGGCCAGCCCATGCTCATCAGTCGGAAAATGCGCCGGCACCCAATCCAGGATCACGCCAATCCCGGCCCGGTGCGCCCCGTCGACGAAACGCGCAAACCCCGCCGGATCGCCAAAACGCGCGGTCGGCGCATAGAGGCCCAGCGTCTGGTATCCCCAGCTGGGATCATAGGGATATTCGCTGATCGGCAGAAATTCGATATGGGTAAAACCCATACCGACAACATAGGGGATCAGCCGGTTGGCCAGCTCGTCCCAACTCAAAAAATCGCCGGACTCGTCCAGCTGCCATGACCCGGCATGGACTTCATAGATCGAAACCGGCTCGCGCCGCGCATCGGCCTTCTGCCAATGCGCCTTATGCCGCGCGTCGCCCCATTTGTGATCAAGCGGCGCAGCCACGATCGACGCAGTCGAGGGGCGCAATTCGGACTGGAAGGCGAACGGATCGGCCTTGAGCGGCAGCACCACCCCGTCCGCGCCCATAATCTCATATTTATAGGCGCTGCCCGGTCCGACATCGGGCAGGAAAATCTCCCACACGCCCGCGTCCGCCCGGTGGCGCATCGGCGCGCGGCGGCCATCCCAGCGGTTGAAGTCGCCGACCACCGACACCCGCTTGGCATTGGGCGCCCAGACCGCGAAATGCGTGCCGGTCGCCCCGTCATGGGTCATGACATGCGCGCCCAGCTTGTCGAACAGCCGCCCGTGCGATCCCTGGGCGAAATAATAATCGTCCATCGGCCCCAACACCGGGCCGAACCCATAAGGATCAACCATCGCATGATCGCCGCCATCGCCATAATGCGCGACATAACGCAGCGGCTGGCGCTTGCGGATTTTCACCTTACCGAAAAACAGCCCGTCCGGGTGGATCGCCGCCAGTTCGCCGACCGGCTTGCCATCCAGCGTCTGGGCAGTAACCCCGACCGCTTCGGGCAATAAAACACAGGCGGTAAAACCGCTATCGGCCGGATGCACGCCAAGCGTGGCAAAGGGGTCGTCCTCGCGACCTTGTATCAGCCGGTCAATCTGCTCCGGCGTCAACACCGCTCTATCCTCGCATCCAGGTCATGACTTTATCTTCCAGATGTCGGTCGCATATTCGCGGATGGTCCGGTCTGACGAGAACCAGCCCATCCGGGCGACATTATGGATAGCCTTCTTCGCCCACAAAGCGCCATCCGTCCAGAGCGCATCGACATTGCGCTGCGCGGCGGAATAGCTGTCGAAATCAGCCGCCAGCATGAACCAGTCATGCTCATAGATGCCCTGGATCAACCCCTTGTAGCGATCCGGGTCGTCGGGCGAAAATACGCCGCTGGCGATCGCATCGAGCGCCTGAGACAATTCGCGGCTCTGACCGATCACCTCGCCCGGATTATAGCCATTGGCGCGGCGCTCATTCACCTCCTGCGCGGTCAGGCCGAAGATGATGATATTCTCTTCACCCACATGATCGCGCATCTCGACATTGGCGCCGTCCAGCGTGCCGATGGTCAGCGCACCATTGACCGCGAACTTCATGTTTCCGGTGCCGGACGCTTCCATGCCTGCGGTCGAAATCTGTTCGGACAGGTCCGCCGCCGGGATCATCACCTCGGCCATCGACACGTTATAGTTAGGCACGAACTGCAACTTGAGCAGCCCCTGCACCGCCGGATCATGATTGACCGCCCGCGCCACATCGCCCGCCAGCTTGATGATCAGCTTGGCGTTATGATAGCTCGACGCCGCCTTGCCGCCGAACAATTTGACCCGCGGCACCCAGTCCTTTTCCGGGTGGGACCGGATCTGGTCGTAGAGCGACACCGCCTCGACGATGTTGAGCAATTGCCGTTTATATTCGTGGATGCGCTTGATCTGAATGTCGAACATCGCTGCCGGATCGATCCGGGCGTTGACCTTCTGCCGCAAGATATTGGACAGCGCTTCCTTGTTGGCCCGTTTGACGCCCAGGAACTTCTCCTGAAACGCGCTGTCGTCGGCGAACGGATCAAGGTCGCGCAGCGCTTCGGGATCGTCCATGAACCGGTCGCCAATCGCCTCGCGGATCAGCGCGAACAGGCCCGGATTGCACTGCATCAGCCAGCGGCGGAAGGTGACGCCATTGGTCTTGTTGTTGATCCGCGTCGGATAAAGATTGTGCAGGTCGGCAAAGACCGTGACCTTCATCAAATCGGTATGCAGCGCCGACACGCCATTGACGCTGTGCGACCCGGCAAAGGCCAGATTGCCCATCCGCACCCGCCGGTCGCCGCCCTCATCAATCAGGGAGATCGCGCCGATCCCATGGTCGTCAAACCGACCGGACTTGCGCGCCTCGGCCAGCAAGCGACTGTTGACCGCATAGACGATCTGCATATGCCGGGGCAGCAACCGTTCGAACAACGGCACCGGCCAGCTTTCCAGCGCTTCGGGCAGCAATGTGTGGTTGGTGTAGCTGAAGGTGCGCCGGGTAATGTCCCACGCCTCGCCAAAATCCAGCCCATGATCGTCGAGCAGGATTCGCATCAACTCCGCCACCGCCACAGCCGGATGGGTGTCGTTGAGCTGGATCGCCGCCTTGTCCGGCAAAGTCACGATGCTGCCGAAATATTGGATGTGCCGCCGGACAATGTCCTGCAACGACGCGGAGGAGAAGAAATATTCCTGCCGCAGCCGCAATTCCTGCCCCGCCGCCGAACTGTCGGCAGGATACAACACGCGGGTCAGCGATTCCGCGCGATTGCTTTCGGCCAGTGCGCCCAGATGATCGCCCGCGTTGAATTTGGCGAGCAGGATCGGGTCGATCGGCTGCGCCTGCCACAGCCGCAGCGTATTGACCCGCTTGCCGCGCCAGCCCGCGATCGGCGTGTCATAGGGGGTCGCGATCACCCGTTCGGCCGGACGCCAGTGCATCTGGTTCGGCCCGACATCCTCGCCTTCCGCCGGATCGACCCGCCCGCCAAAGCCGACCTCGTAACTCGCCTCGCGCCGTTCAAACTCCCACGGATTGCCATGCGCCAGCCAGGTTTCGGGCAGCTCCACCTGCCAGCCATCCGAAATTTCCTGCCGAAACATGCCGTTCACATAGCGGATGCCATAGCCATAGGCCGGCACGTCGGTCGTCGCCATGCTCTCCATGAAGCAGGCGGCCAGACGGCCAAGCCCGCCATTGCCCAGCGCGGCGTCCGGCTCCAGCGCCGCGATAATGTCGATATCGACGCCCAGAGAGGCGAGCGCGGCCTGCATGTCGTCCAGCATTTCCATGTTGGACGCGGCATCGCGCATCAGCCGACCGATCAGGAATTCCAGGGACAGATAATAGACCCGCCGCCCTTCTTCTTCATAGGTTTTCTGGGTCGATGTGATCCAGGCGTCGATTACCCGGTCGCGGATCGAGAGGATGACAGCGTGCAGCCAGTCATGCGGCTTGGCCGCAGCCGCATTCTTGCCGATGCGATAGGTCAGCCGCTCGACAATCTCATGGGCCAGGACTTCGGGATCAACCCGGCGCGGCGCGGGGATGGGAAGTTTGGTCTGGCCCTTGAGGTTCATGCGGCTGGTCCCCCTATTCTGTCAGGGCGATGATGGCACAGCGTCCCGGCCCAAGCCAAAGGGTTTTTGCAGCGCAGCAAAAAAATCAGCGCACCTCGCTACCCCGACGCGCGACAATCGAATCCCGGACACCTGCGCGCAATTCGGCCCGCACCGGATAGGCGCTGGAAGGCAGCAACTGCGTCATGAAAATGCCGATCAGCTGCTCGATCGGGTCGATCCAGAAATAGGTCGAAAACACCCCACCCCAATAATATTCCCGGCTTTCAAGGTTCATCGCAAAGCCCAGGCCAAAGCCCACGCCCTCATAGTCGGCCTCGCTGAACATGCCGGTCGAGTGGCGGGCCAGATCACCCCCGCCCGGCAGATGATTGTCCCGCATCATCGCCACTGTTTCGGGCAGCAACAGCCGCGCTCCATCCAGCTCTCCGCCGCGCAGCAACATGCGGGCGAAGCGGTGATAATCCGCCACGCTCGACACCAGCCCGCCCCCGCCGGACAGGAAACGCCCCTGCCGCCGCCAGCCGCTGCGCGCGCCCAGATCGGCGATCACCCGCTGCCCATCCTCATCCAGCCGCCAGGCGTCGGTCAGCCGATCGACCTGATCATCGCGCACGACGAAGCCGGTGTCGGTCATGCCCAGCGGATCGAAGATGCGACTGCGGAAAAAGGCGTTCAAGTCCATCCCGCTCAGCCGTTCCACCACCACACCCAGTACATCGGTCGATACCGAATAATTCCACCGTTCACCGGGCGAAAATTCCAGTGGCAGGCCAGCGAGATCGGCGATGAACGCATCCGACGTGCGCTTCTGCTGGAATTCGTCCAGCCCCAGCAAGCGGTATCGCGCGTCGATCGGTGTCTGGCGCTGCAGCCCGTAGGTCAGCCCGGACGTATGGCGCAGCAGGTCGATCATCCGCATCGCCTGCTTCACCCGCGCCCGATTGCCCCGCCCGACGCGCAGGTCGGCAAATTCGGGGATGACGTCGGCCACCGGCGTATCGAGCGCGACCTTGCCAGCCTCCACCAGCATCATGAAGGCGACCGAGGTGACCGGCTTGGTCATGGACGCGATGCGGTACAGCGCATCGTCGCGTAATGGCTCGCCACTCGCCCGCGCCGCACCGCGCGCCATCGACAGCAAAGGCTGTTCATCGCGCGATACCAATAACTGCATATGCGCCAGCTTGCCCGACGCCAGATAGGTCCGGTCCAGATGGCCGACCAACGCATCCAGCCGATCCGGGTCCATCCCCGCCGCCTGCGCCGCCGCCCTGTCCACGCCATCCGTCATGCCGTCATGCTCCCAATATTCGCCCTGACAACATGCCGAGACATTCACCACATCCGTTCGTCCTGAGCCTGTCGAAGGACTGTTCTTCTTTTCCAGAAGGAGGCGGCTTCGACAAGCTCAGCCCGAACGGAAATATTGGCTAGCCACCCCGTAAACAGCTTGGGCGTTGCCAAGACCCCGCCCGGCCATCTATGGCAACCCGCCAAGAACTGCCCCGCATTGGACATAGACAGGCATGGCCACCGGCCTTTCCGCACTTTTCATGGCAAACCGCGCCGCCCTGCTGCGCTTCCTGCGCGCACGCGGTGCGGGGGAGAATGCGGAGGATATGATCCAGGACATGTGGATGAAGCTGGAGGCCAAGGATATCGGCCCGGTCGCCGATCCGCTGCCCTATCTTTATCGCATGGCCAATAATCTGATGCTGGACCGCTACCGATCCGCCACCCGGCGCGAACGGCGCGAACAGGATTGGGCGGAAGGGGCAGGCGGCGTGATGGCGGACCCCGCCGATGACATGCCGGTCGACGAACGGCTGATCCTCAACCAGACGCTGGAAGAGGCGCGCGAGGTGCTTCGCGCGCTTGGCCCGCGCGTCGAGATGGTGTTTCGCCGCTTCCGTATCGAAGGGGTCGGGCAACGCGCCATCGCCGACGAACTGGGGGTCAGTCTGACCACGGTGGAGAAGGATCTGCAAAAGGCCTATCGTGCGATGATCGCGCTCAAGCAGAAAATGGATACGGCATGAGCGGATCGGCGGCGTCAGTCTCTGTAAAGGGCAAAAAATGAACAGGGCTGGAGCCATGATGCAAGAGGAAGCGCTCGGATGGGTTATCCGCACGCGCGATCCCGACTTTGTCGACTGGGAGGCCTTCACCCTGTGGCTGGAGGGCGACCCGGCGCGTGCCGACGCCTATGACGCACTGATGGCAGCCGACACCGAGCTGGACATGATCATTCCGCCCGAACCCGTCGCCATGCCGGTCGCGGCCAATGATCCGGGGCAGCCGCGCCGCCGGATATGGCGCTGGGTCGGCGGCGGCGCGATTGCCGCGGCGCTGGTTGCGGCCATCTCGGTCGGCATGATGAACCAGGCGGACATCTACACCGTCACCACCCGCCCCGGCGAAACGCAGACCATCGCGCTGGAGGATGGCACAAGGATCGACGTCAATGGCGGCACCACGCTGCGGCTCGACCGCAACGACACCCGCTTTGCCGCGCTCGACAGCGGCGAAGCGGCCTTCACCGTTCGCCATGACGAGGCCAATCCGTTTCGCGTGACTGTGGGCGACGCCGTGTTCGAGGATGCAGGCACGGTGTTCAATATCGTCCACAGCGGCGGCGCGACCCGCATCGGCGTGTCCGAAGGCAAGGTGATCTACAACCCGGAGGCGCAAGCCATCAGCCTGCCCGCCGGACGCGCGCTGGCCGACGATGCGCAGGGCTTACGGGTGATGGATGTCGCGCCCGCCGCAGTGGCCAGTTGGCGGCAGGGGCGGCTGGTCTATGCCAATGCGGCCGTGGGCGAGATTAGCGAAGATATTGGCCGGTCGCTCGGCGTAAAGCTGACCGCCACGCCCGGCGCGCGGGCCATGCGTTTCACTGGCACGATCCGGCTGGACAACGACCCGGCACGCTTCTTCGCGGGTGCCGCCCCGCTGATGGGGCTGCGCGCGATACGCACCGGCGACGGCTGGGTGCTGAAGGAAGGGAATGGGCCGCAAAGCTGACCTCCTGATCGTCACCGCCCTGGCAATCGCAACGCCCGCACAGGCGGCGGACAGACAGAGCATCAGCATCGCCCCTACTCGACTGGGCGAGGCCGTGGTGGCGCTTGGCCGTCAAACCGGGGTCAGCGTCGGCATGTCCGACCAGTCGCTGGCCGGGATCGCCACCCCCGCCGTCACCGGTCGCCTGTCGGTGGAAGCCGCGCTCAAACGCCTGCTCCGGGGCAGCGGCGCGACCGCCCGGCGGATCGACGCCACCACCTGGCGCATCGTCCGCGCCCGATCCACCCCGCGCCCCACTGCACCCCCACCTGTTCCTGCGGCACCTCTGGCCGATCAACCCGCAGCCGACATCGTCGTCACCGCCTCCAAGCGCGACACGCCCCTGCTCCGCTATGCCGGCATGGTCGAAGCGCTCGACACCAACCTCTTTTCCAGCGGCGAGGCTTCGGGCGGCACCGCAACGCTACTGGCACGGGTCGCGAGTCTCAGCTCCACCCATGCAGGCGCGGGCCGCAACAAGCTGTTCATCCGTGCCATCGCCGATTCCGGCGTTGCTGGGCCGACCCAGGCGACGACTGGCCAATATCTGGGCGACATGCGGCTCAACTATGCCGCGCCCGACCCGGACCTCAAACTCTATGATGTCGGCCGGGTCGAGATATTGGAGGGGCCGCAGGGTACGCTCTATGGCGCGGGATCGCTTGGCGGGATTATCCGCATCATGCCCAACGCCCCCAATCTCGGCGAATTTGGCGGACAAGTGTCGGCGGGCCTCTCCGCGACCCAGCATGGCGACCCCGGCGGCGACCTGTCCGCCACGCTGAATATGCCGATCGTCGCGGAAAAGATTGCGCTGCGCGTCGTTGGCTATGGCGTGCAGGAGGGCGGCTATATCGACGATGTCAGCCGCGACCTGAACGACGTCAACCGCACCCGCACCTATGGCGGGCGCGCCGCTTTGCGCTTCGCCCCGGACGAAAACTGGACCATCGACCTCAATGGCGTGTACCAGCATATCGACGGCCGGGATGCCCAATATGCGACCCAGTCGCTCGCCCGACTCCAGCGCGCCTCCAGTGTCGCCCAGCCCTATTTTTCCGACTATCTGCTCGGCAACATACGGATCGAGCGTCAGTGGGATACGCTGCGCTTCGTGTCCTCGACCGGCTTTGTCCATAATGAACTCGCCGAAAGCTATGACGCGACCCAGGAAGGCGGCCCCAGCGCGCTGTTCCGCCAGCGCAATGATGTCGATATCTTCTCCACCGAAAACCGGCTGGTGCGCGATCTCGACAATGGCCTGGGCTGGATATTGGGCGCATCCTATCTGCAAAGCCGCTCGAAGATCAGCCGCTCGCTGACCTCCTACGGCACCACCCCTTTTCAGCCGCAGGTCATCCCCGGCGTCCCGATGTTCGGCGACGGGATGCCCGCGACGGCGACCGGGGTGCGCAACAGCGTCAAGGAAGCGACCCTGTTCGGAGAAGCTTCTTTCGAGCCGCTCAAAGGCCTGATCGCCACGGTCGGTGGACGGCTGACCAACAGCCGCCTGTCGGGCGAGGCGCTCGATCCCGTTTCGGCCCTGTCCTCGGCTGATCTCGCCCGCGCCGAAGCCCAGGCGGACCGCAGCGAAACCATCTTCCTCCCCTCCTTCGCGCTGCTGACCGACGCGATCCCCGACGTCACCCTTTATGCCCGCTATCAGCAGGGCTTTCGGCCCGGCGGCCTGGCGGTGGATGACCAGCGGGTCCGCCGGTTCCAGAATGACCGCGCCTCGACCGTGGAGGTCGGCTTTCGCAAAGGCGTGCCGGGGCGCGACGCGATCGCGATCAGCGGCAACCTGGCCTATACCGACTGGCGCAACATTCAGGCCGACGTGACCGACCGGATCGGCCTGCCCACCACCGCCAATATCGGCGACGGGCGCATCTATACGGTCGAGGGGCGGATCGTCGTGCGGCCGGTGCCGCGCCTGACGCTGGATGGCAGCATCATCTATAATGACAGCCGCCTGACCCAGCCCGCGCAGTTTCTGCGGGCGCTCTCGTTCGACGGGCGATCGCTCACCCTGCCCAATGTCGCCAATCTGGGCGGGCGGCTGGCATTCGATTATCGCGCGCCGATGGGCGATGCGATGACCCTGCATCTGTCAGGATCGGCCCGCTATGTCGGCAAGTCGCAACTGGGCGTCGGGCCGATATTGGGGCGGACCCAGGGCGATTATGTCGACACCAGCCTGTCCGCCAGCGTGACGCGCGGCCCCGTGCAAATGTCGCTTTCGCTCACCAACCTGCTCGACAGTGACGGCAACCGCTTCTCGCTCGGCACGCCCTTCGACCTGCGTACCGACTACTACACCCCATTGCGGCCCCGTACCGTGCGGATCGGCATCGACTTCGCTTTCTGAACATCGGTTCAGACGGAAATGCCCGTCCGGCACCGTCCTTCCTGCACGCGCGCATAAAAACAGGCGCGGCACGCAGAGGAGACATCATGCGACATCTACTGGCCTGCACGGCCATCGCCCCGGCGCTGGTCGCGCTGACGCTGGCCAACGCCATGGCAGCCACCACCATCGGCACGTCGACCACGACCGCAGTCAAGACATCGACCATCGCCAGCGGATCGGCGGACGACATCATCATCAGTTCCGCAGGAACAATCACCCTGACCAGCGGCACAGCGGTCACGCTCGACAGCAATCATGACGTCAGCAATGCCGGCACGATCACGATCAACGACGCGGACAATGTCACCGCCATTCTCGCCGCTCCCGGCACCACCGGCGACATCACCAACAGCGGCACGATCACCCTCACTGAAAATTACACGGCAACCGACACCGACAGCGATGGCGACATAGATGGCACCTTCGCCAAAGGATCGGGCAAGACCGGCATCTGGGTCCAGTCCGGTGCAGCCCATATCGGCAATGTGGAACATAGCGGCACGATGACGATCGAGGGCAACCAGTCCGCTGGCATCCGGCTCGACGGCGCACTGACCGGCAATCTGACGACCAGCGGCACCACCACCGTCACCGGCGACAACAGCTATGGGCTGGTCGCAAACGCCGTCACCGGCAATGTCACGCTGCGCAGTTCGACGTCAGTGCTGGGTGCTAACAGCATCGGTGCAGCTTTGCTGGGCGACATCAGCGGCGCGCTCAAAATCCAGGGCAGCGTCGTCAGCACCGGCTATCGCTCCACCACCCGACCGACCGACGTGACCAAGCTGGACGCGGACGATCTGTTGCAGGGCGGCTCGGCCGTCGTCATCGCGGGCAATGTGGGCGGCGGCGTGATCTTCGACGTGCCGCCAACGCTCAGCACCACGGATACCGATGTGGACGATGACGGCCTGCTCGACGCCAGCGAAGGCAGCGCGTCGATCATCAGCTATGGTTCCGCCGCTGCGGTGCAGGTCGGATCGTCCAGCGCCAACACCGTCATCGGCGCCGTCGCGGCCGACAGTTCGGGCTATGGCCTGATCGTCAAGGGCGCGATCGGTGGTTATGGCATTTATGACGGGGTCGCCGCCAATGGCCTCACCATCGGTGGCCTCGGCGGCAATGTCACCATCGCCAAGGGTGTCGCGATCGACGGCACGCTCGCCGCCGTCTCCTATGACAGTAACGCCACCGCATTGCGGCTGGGGTCCGGGGCCAGCACCGGCACGATCAAGGTGGGCGGCACGATCGGCGCTACCGGTTCTGCACTGACCGGCACATCGGCGCGCGCCATCGTCATCGACGCGGGCGCATCGGTCAACGCCCTCACCATCAGCGGCACTGTCGGCGCATCGGCTCTCAGTACGGAGAAGGGCATAGCGATCGCGATCCTCGATTCCTCCGGCACGCTCGCCAGCCTGTCCAACACCGGCCGGATCAGCGCATCGGGTGGCCTGACCAACACCGCGATCGACCTGACCGTCAACAGCAGCGGCGTCACCCTGACCCAGGCGCTCGCCTCCGCGACTGCCGCCGCGCCGTCGATCATCGGCGACATCAAGCTGGGGTCGGGCAATGACGCGATCACCGTTTCGGCGGGCAGCATCACCGGCAATCTGACGCTGGGCGCGGGCAATGACAGCATTGCCCTTTCCGGCACGTCCAGCCTCAACGGCAATGTCGGCTTCGGTGTCGGCAATGCCAGCCTCTCCCTGGCCGACAGCGCCAAACTGACCGGCGCGGTGGACTTCGGCAGCGGCAGCGGCACGCTGACATTGGGCGGCACATCGACGCTGACCGGTGCGATCAGCAACAGCGGCAATATGGCGGTGGTGCTGAACGGCGGCACGCTCAATGCCACCAACAGCGGTACGGTGTCGCTTGCCTCCCTGTCCGCCAGCGGCACATCGACCCTTGGCGTCACCATCAACGCGGCGACCAACACCGCCACCGTCTATGACGTGGCGGGCGCGGCCAGCTTTGCCAGCGGATCGCAGGTCAAGGTGAACCTAACCCAGGTCAGCGGATCGGCGGGCGACTATGTCATCGTGCGCGCCGGGTCGCTCAGCGGATCGCCGACGCTAGCAACCAGCACGCTGCTACCCTATCTGTTCAAGGGCAGCGTCACTGGCGACAGCAATGCCGGCACAGTGACCCTCTCGATCGCGGCCAAAAGCGTTACCGATCTGGGCCTCACCGGCTCGCTCGCCCGCGCCTATCCAGCGATCTTCAATGCGCTCGACAATGACGCCGCGGTCGCCAGCGCCTATCTCGGTATCAGCGACGGCACGACGCTCGCCACCAATTTGCGCCAGATGCTGCCCGACCATGCAGGCGGCACGTTCGAGGCGGTGACGTCGGGGTCGCGCGCGACCGCACGCATCCTGTCCGACCCCAATGGCATTTATCGCACCAAGGACGGGCGGCTGGGCTTCTGGCTGCAACAGGTCGGTTTCGGCGGGGCCAAGAGCGTGGGCGATACAGCCTCCTACGACATCAGCGGTTGGGGCGCTGGTGGTGGCGTCGAATATCTGACCGATCTGGGCGCGTTCGGCGGTTCCTTCGCCTATATCCACGCCAGCGACAGCAGCGGCAGCGCCAACAATGCAGTCGATTCCGACCAATATGAGTTGGCGGCACACTGGCGCGGTCAATGGGGACCGTTGCTGGCCTTTGCTCGCCTGTCCGCCGCGACGATCGGCTTTACCGGCAGCCGCCATTTTGAAAATGGCGACGTCACCCGGACGGCGGACGGCAAATGGGATGGCAAGCTCTATTCTGCGACCGCCGGTGCCTCCTATCAGTGGCAGATGGGGCGGCTCAGCCTGCGCCCGGCGGTCGGCATCGACTATTACCGCCTGAAGGAGGACGGCTATAGCGAGGCTGGCGGCGGCGACGCCTTCAACCTGACCGTCCTGGGCCGCAGCAGTGATGAAACCACCGCCAACGGTACGGTGACGGCGGGCTATGATTTCGGCAGCCTCAGGCCAGAAGATGGCTGGGTCCGTCTGGAGCTGGAGGGTGGCCGTCGCCAGATCATTGGCGGATCGCTGGGCGATACGGTGGCCTATTTCAAGGATGGCGACCGCTTCACCCTGGTGGCGGACGATCGCACCAATGGATGGACCGGCCGCGCGCGCCTTTATGGCGGCACTGACACGTTCCGCGTCGGCGGGGAGTTTGGCGCGGAGGAACAACAAAATCACGTCGCCATCTCATTTAGGGCGACGGTTAACTTCGTGCTGTGACGTCTTGAGTGTGAATGGACGGGCCACACCCCACAGACCCTCCCGGTCCGTCCATTCCGCCCCGGCAACATCCCTCCCCCAGGGCGCCGGGCACAAAAAGAGGGGCGTCGCCGGTCCCCCCGGCGGCGCCCCTTAATTTTTCCGTTTGAAAGAGCGGCGCGGCTTACCCTGCCAGCGCCTTCTTCACCAGTTCGTTCACCACCTGCGGGTTGGCCTTGCCCTGCATCGCCTTCATCGTCTGGCCGACGAAGAAGCCGAACAGCGCTTCCTTGCCGCCGCGATACTGCTCAACCTTGTCGGCGTTGTTAGCCAGCACGGCGGCCACCGCTGCTTCGATCGCGCCGGTGTCGGATGTCTGCTTCAGACCCTTTTCCTCGACGATCTTGCCGGGCGCGTCGCCGGTTTCCAGCATGATTTCGAACACCTGCTTGGCCAGCGATCCCGACAGCGTGCCGTCCGAGACCAGCGCCAGCAATTCGGCGGCCTGCGCGGGACTGACGGGGCTGTCCTCCAGGCTTTTGCCCAGCCGGTTGAGCGCACCATACAGGTCGGATAGCAGCCAGTTGGCCGCCGCCTTGGCGACATCGCTCTCGCTCTTTTTCTGGGCGGCGGCGCTTTGCGCCAACAGCGTTTCGAACCAGCGGGCGGTATCGGCGTCGGCGGTCAGGGTCGCGGCATTATAGGGCGACAGGCCCAGCGCCTGCTCGTAGCGCTTGCGCTTGACGTCGGGCAGTTCGGGCAGCGAGGCGCGGCATTCGTCGAGGAAAGCGTCGTCCAGCACCAGCGGCAACAGGTCAGGATCGGGGAAGTAGCGATAATCATGCGCATCTTCCTTCGACCGCATCGACCGGGTCTCATTCTTGTCCGGGTCGTAGAGGCGGGTTTCCTGCACGATCTTGCCGCCGGCCTCCAGCACATCGACCTGACGGCTCGCCTCCCGCTCCACCACGGCCATGACGAAGCGCACCGAGTTGACGTTCTTCGTCTCGGTCCGCGTGCCGAGTTCTCCGCCGGGCTTGCGCACCGACACATTGACGTCGGCGCGCATCGACCCCTGATCCATATTGCCGTCGCACGATCCGACATAGCGCAGGATCGTCCGCAGCTTGGCCAGATAGGCCCCTGCTTCGGCGGGAGAACGCATGTCCGGCCGCGACACGATTTCCATCAGCGCGACGCCCGACCGGTTGAGATCGACATAGGAGCTGGTGGGATGCTGGTCATGCATCAGCTTGCCCGCATCCTGCTCGACATGGATGCGCTCGACGCCGATCACCTTGCTACTGGTTTCGGGGTTCTTTTCGTCCAGCACGATCTCGATCTGCCCTTCGCCCACGATCGGGTGATAGAGCTGGCTGATCTGATAACCCTGCGGCAAATCGGCGTAGAAATAATTTTTCCGGTCGAAACGCGACCATTTGTTGATCTGCGCGTCGATCGCCATGCCGGTGCGCACCGCCTGACGGATGCATTCGCGGTTGGGGACGGGCAACATGCCGGGCATGGCCGCATCGACCAGCGACACCTGCGTATTTGGCTCCGCCCCGAACGCGGTCGCCGCGCCGGAAAACAGCTTGGCGTTCGACGTGACCTGCGCATGGACCTCCAGGCCGACCACGACCTCCCACTCACCGGTTGCGCCCTGGATGCGATAGGTTGATTCAGTCATGAATTTGCTTATTCCGCTTCGGTTTGGCAGCTCGAAAAGCAGCCTGCCCATAATCGTTGATGAAAAACTCAACCGCTCCGCCAGCCGTTAATCCCAAGGCGCGCCGTATATCGAGCGGGATAAAGATATGCCCTTGCTGATCCATGATCGTAGATTTGCGGTAACGCATAGCGACGGCCTTTCTCCAAGAGCATTTTTCAAAATGTTAATTACTTTGTACGCTCTCCACCCAAAAACACGATTGTTTCTTCAATCTCATTTTCCAATAGATCAGCACGGGCGCCTCTAACTTCAATGTCTCGCAAAGCGCGGATAATCACTTCCGAATAATCTGGGAATTTTCTTAGCTCATAACAAACTGCAACATTTCCAAGAACAGACTTTCCGCTGGTTCCCAGTTCACACATAAGCCGGTGGAGCTTTTCAAATTCCCGATACTTCTGCTCTCTGCGCTGAGTTGCAACATACTGTACAGCGGCCCAAGCAATCGCAAGCAAAGGAATTACAATTCCTGCCCATGCAATCCAATCTTGAACGCTGGACAGTTTCATCTCACCACCACTTGTCCGGCCGCGCCACAAAGCCAGCGCGTTCCTCGATAGCCAGCCCCGCGTTCAGCACCGTTTGCTCGTCCAGCGCCTTGCCGATGATCTGGAGGCCCAGCGGTAGGCCTTGCGAGTCCAGACCGCCCGGCACGCTCATCGCGGGCAGTCCGGCCAGCGAGGCTGGCACGGTGAACACGTCGTTCAAATACATGGCCAGCGGATCGGCCTGCTTCTCGCCCAGCGTGAAGGCCGCGCTTGGTGCAGTCGGCGTCAGCAGCAGGTCGCATTGCTCGAACGCCCGGTCGAAGTCGCGCGAAATCAGCGCCCTGACCTTCTGCGCCTGGGTATAATAAGCGTCGTAGAAACCGGCGCTCAGCACATAGGTGCCGATCATGATGCGGCGCTTGACCTCCGGCCCGAAACCCGCGGCGCGAGTGGCTGCATACATGTCCTGCAGGCCTGCGCCATCGGGCAGGTCGCGCTGGCCATAGCGCACGCCGTCATAGCGGGCGAGGTTGGAAGAGGCTTCGGCGGGCGCGATGATATAATAGGTCGGCAGCGCATATTTGGTATGCGGCAGCGACACGTCCACCACGTTCGCGCCTGCGTCCTTGAGCCAGGCTATGCCCTTGTCCCACAAAGCCGCGATTTCCGCGTTCAGGCCATCGGGGCGATATTCCTTGGGAATGCCGACCGTCTTGCCGCGCAGGTCGCTGGACAGGTTTGCTTCCCACTGAGGCACGGCCAAATCAAGGCTGGTGGAATCCTTGGGATCGAAACCCGCCATCACCTCCAGCAGCAACGCATTGTCGCGCACGGTGCGCGCCATCGGTCCGGCCTGATCGAGCGAACTCGCAAACGCCACGATGCCCCAGCGCGAACAGCGGCCATAGGTCGGCTTGATGCCCGAAATGCCGGTGAAGGCGGCAGGCTGGCGGATCGAGCCGCCGGTATCCGTACCGGTCGCCGCCGGGCAGAGCCGCGCGGAAATAGCGGACGAAGAGCCGCCCGAAGAGCCACCGGGCGCCAGCGCCGCATTGTCACCGCCGCCGCGCTTCCAAGGGGAAATGACATTGCCGAAATAGCTTGTCTCGTTGGACGATCCCATGGCGAACTGGTCCAGGTTCAGCTTGCCCAGCATCCCCGCGCCCGCTGCCCACAGCTTGCCCGACACGGTCGATTCATAGGTCGGCACAAAGCCTTCCAGCATGTGCGACGCGGCGGTGGTCTGCACGCCCTCTGTACAGAACAGATCCTTCATGCCGATCGGCACACCGGCCAGCGCGCCGAGCGTTTCGCCAGCGGCCTTCGCCTTGTCGGCGGCATCGGCAGCGGCCAGCGCCTTTTCCGGCGTTTCGACGATGAAGGCGTTAAGCGCCTTGGCCGCCGCGACATTGGTGTTGAAACCTTCGGCCACTTCGCGCGCGGAAAAATCGCCAGCGCGGAATCCGTCGCGGATTTCGGCTACGGTCAGGTCAGTAAGATTGGTCACTCGATCACCTTGGGAACGGCAAAAAAGCCATGCTCGGCCTGGGGCGCATTGGCCAGCACCTTGTCGCGGACATTGCCGTCGGTCACGGCGTCCACGCGCAGGCGTTGGGTATTGGGGATGACGGCGGTCATCGGCTCTATGCCGGTGACGTCCACCTCGCCCAGTTGCTCCACCCAGCCAAGGATGTTGTTGAGTTCAGGCACCATCGCCTGCGCTTCGGCGTCGGTCACCGAAATGCGCGAGAGGCTGGCGATCTTTTTTACGGTTTGAAGGTCTATCGACATGGCTCCGCCGCTAGCACTCGGTTTAACCCGCTTCAAGGGGCGACCTGCCGACCATGGTTCATCTTGCGCCGCCGCGGCGGTTGGGCCAGACAGGCGGGCAGAAAGGCGGGACGGGTTCCGCCCGGCATCGGAGAGCAGTCGTGGCGCGCAAATTCCTCTATGTCATCGCTGGCCTTGTGGTGCTGGTGATCGCCGCGCTGCTGGTCTATCGCATCTGGGGGATGCAGTTGATCCGCGCGGTCATGATTCCGCGCGAGGCGTTTAGCGACCTGAAACCCCTGCCTGCCGACGCCTATGACGGACAGGCGATGTGGATCGCCCGGCCCGATATCGTGAAGGACAATCCCGCGCTCTGGACGCCGCAGGGGATCAAGGACGCACCCGTGCCGGAAAAAGCGGCGGTGTTCTTCATCCACCCGACCAGCTATATCACCACCTTTGGCGACGCCCATTGGAACGCGCCCATCGGCGAGAAGGAGGCTGACGCAACCGCGCGCCGCTTCGTCACCGGACAGGCCAGCGCCTTCAACGCGGCGGGCGATATTTGGGCGCCGCGCTATCGCCAGGCCAATTATGGCGCATTCCTGACCGACGGGCCGGAGGGGGACAAGGCGCTGGCCGCGGCCTATCGTGACGTGGCCCAGGCTTTTGCCGCCTTCCTGAAAGCCAATCCTACCGGGCCGCTGATCCTGGCCGGGCATAGCCAGGGGTCGCGCCACCTGCTGCAATTGCTGCGCGAGCAAGTCGCGGGCAAGCCGGTCGCGGATCGGGTTGCGGCGGTCTATGCGGTGGGCTGGCCGATTTCGGTGGAGGCGGACCTACCCGCACTCGGCCTGCCCGCCTGCGCGCGGGCGCGCCAAGCGCATTGCATCGTCAGCTGGCAAAGCTATGCCGAACCGGCCGATCCGTCGGCGGTGATCGAGACGTTCGGCAAGAAAACCGGCTATAGCGGCAAGCCGCGCAAGGGCACGCACATGCTCTGCACCAACCCCCTCACCGGCGCGTTCAACGGCGCGGCCCCGGCCAGCGCCAATCGCGGCACGCTCGACAGCCGGGAAGAAGGAAAGCCCCCGCGCCTCCTGTCAGGCATCGTGCCTGCGCGCTGCGACACCAGCGGCGTGCTGATGATCGGCGAGCCGGTGGACATGGGGCCGTTCACCCTGCCCGGCAACAACTATCATGTTTACGATTACAGCCTGTTCTGGGCCAATGTCCGCGACGATGCCCGGCAGCGGCTGGCCGCGTTCGTCAAATCATGAGCCTGCTGACAACTGACCGCGTGGCCTTTCGCGAGTGCCTGCCCCAAGGCGGACGCCTGATCGGCATGGACGTCGGCACCAAGACGATCGGGCTGGCATTGTGCGACGATCGCTGGTCGATCGCCAGTCCCGCCCACACGATCAGCCGCGGCAAGTTCACCAAGGACAAGGTCGCCATCGCCGCCTTTATCGCGGAGCAGCAGGTCAAGGGTATCGTCATCGGCCTGCCGCTCAACCTGGACGGCACCGGCAGCCCCCGCAGCCAATCCAGCCGCGCTTTTGCGCAGAACCTCCTCGATCTGGGCCTGCCGATCCTTCTGTGGGACGAACGCTGGTCGACCCAGGCCGTCACCCGCACCCTGCTGGAAGCCGACGCCAGCCGCGCCCGGCGCGAGGTGCTGGTGGACAAGCTGGCGGCGAGTTACATTTTGCAGGGCGCGATCGACGGGCTGGTGGCGGGACTTTAGGGGCGGGCGTCCTTGCGTTCGTTTGAGCCAGCCTCATAACCGTTCGTCCTGAGTAGCCATTGAGCTTGTCGAAATGGCGTATCGAAGGACCGCGTTTGGGCGCTGCCCCTTCGATACGGGCCTTCGACTTCGCTCAGTCCCTACTCAGGACGAACGGTCGTGGTTCAAATCAATCTTGCTCTGACCTACTCCCCATCTCGCCCGTAAACATCGGGCAGAAACTGCACCCCCTGCGCCGTGGGCACCGCCGTCAGGTAGGTGAGAAACACCGGCACCGGCTGAGGCAATGGCTGATGCTGTTCCGGCGCGCTGCCGTCCGCCACCGGCTGCTTACCGAAGAACCAGCGGCCCAGACGCTGGGCATCCTCCAATCGCACGCAGCCATTGCTGAAATGGCGTGAGGGCTTGGCGAACAGGTCGCGCGAGGGGGTGTCGTGCAGGTAGATGCCAAGGTCGTTGGGGAACATGAACTTGACCCGGCCCATCGCATTGTCGCCGCCGGGCAACTGGCGAACGCGCACTTCGCTGCGCCCCGCCGCGACCGACCGCCAGTCGATTGCGCTCTGGGCCAGTGGCGCAGGATTGGCGCTCCAATCGGTCAGCGCTTCATAATGCAGGCCTTTGAGCGATGCGCCATTCAGGATTTTGGGCGCGACCCGGCTTTGCACCAGGTCGGGCGGGATGTTCCAATAGGGGTTGAGCGTGGCGTAGCGGATCATCCCCGCCATCATCGGCGTCTGCGTGTCCTTCGCGCCCACCACGACCTTCATCGTGCCGTCGAGCGAACCCTTGCTGTAATACCATAGCCGCGCCGAGGCGGCATCGACCACGACATGGCGCACCCAGGGTCCAGGGAGCAGCCGCGTCCGCTCCATATTGAGCGCCAGCAGCCGCTCATAATAGGACACGCCCCGGTTGAGCGCAATGATGGTCTGCGCGCCCGCAACGCCATCGGCATTCAGGCCATGGTCGCTCTGAAAGCTGCGCACCCGTGCCGCCAGCGCCTTGTCATAGGCGGTGCCGTCGGGCAGGCCGAGCCGGTGGCGCAGCAGCGCGATCTCCGGCACGCGGCCGCCGGGGCGCAGCTTGACGCCTTCCGGCACGGTCACGTCGGGCAGGTCGCCCCACTTCGCCTGATAGTCGGCGCGGGCGGTGCGCAACTGCATGTAGAAGGGACTCATCCAGCCTGCGGTCTGGATATAGTCGGTCAGCGACGGGGTGATGGCGGCGGCGCGCAGCAGGTCGGACGGATCGGGATCGCGCGGCTCGACCTCCGGGTCGAGATAGCGCATCCCCATGCCGCGCGCCGGGCGACGCATGTCCGCGACCAGCGCGGCGAACGCCTTGGACAGGGCCAGATCGGCGCGGGCCAGTGCCTTGGGCGTGGGACTGGCGTCGGCTTCCTCGATCAGGCGCTGGAGGCCGCGCGGGTCATAGTCGCGCGGGTCGAGGCCATCGACATCGACGCTGGCGATCAGCGCCAGCAGCGCGTCCGCCTGCGGCCCGATCGCGTCCTTTTCGACCCAGAGCGGCCAATAGCCACGGGGGGCGTAAAATTCCTTGAGCTTGCCGCTGACGCCTGCGCGGATTTCGGTCGCGACGCTGGACTTCGCGGCCTCGGCGGGCGCTGCCGGTTGGGCGCGCGCGGCCAGCGGCATGACGGCGCACGCGGTCAGCAGCAGGGCGAGGGGCAAGGTGCGGGCGCGGCGGTGGTGCCGCGCCCGGTTCAACTTACGGATCAGCCGCGTTCTCCGCGACGGGGCGCTGGCGGCGGGGGTGGCGGCGGGCAAGGCGGACCCTGCACGGCATGATACATGCCGTCCGACGTATAATAGCCATCGACATAGCCGTCGCCATCGCGGTCGGCGGCAACGGTGCCAGCGATCGCGCCGGGGCCGACGGGCGGCGCGACGGTGACGGGGGCTTCATTCGTCGCGCAGGCGCTCAGTGCGAGCAACCCGGCAGCAGCCAAAGCCATATGGTTGATTTTCATATCTTCTCCCTGGGCGCGATGGCGGGGATCGCCGGACGCCGCGTTGAACCTCTTGCCGCAGCAACTGCGACAGCAGCTACGACGCGGGGCCAACGTGCGAACCGCGCAAAAAATCCATTACCGGAGCGAAATGACGGCGAATAGTGGCTTAACCACGATAATGTGCGGACAGTGCCGAAAATCAGTCCTGCATCCAGTCGGCGGATGCAATGCCCTGCGCATAAAGCAGCACCGACAGGTCGCCATGGACGATCTCCGCCGCCGCCGCCGCGCGGGTCTTGGGCTTGGCATGATAGGCAACGCCCAGCCCTGCCCCTTCGATCATCGGAATGTCGTTCGCGCCATCGCCCACCGCCAGCGTCAGCGCCCGGTCGATACCGCCAGCGATCATGGCTTCGAGTTCCGCCCGCTTGCGCGCGGCGTCGACGATCGGGCGGGAGACGGTGCCGAGCAGCGCGCCATCGGCAATCTCCAGCACATTGGCGACGGCGGCATCGAAGCCGATTTCCTCCGCCACTGGTCCTGTAAAACGGGTGAAGCCGCCCGACACCAGCAGCGCCCGTGCGCCGCGCGCCTTCATCGTGCGGACCAGCGCCTTGGCCCCCGGCATGATTTTCACCCGTTCGGCGCGGCAGCGGTCGATGGCGCTGTCGTCCAGTCCTTTGAGCAGAGCGACCCGCTCGTCCAGCGCGCCTGCAAAGTCCAGTTCGCCGCGCATCGCCCGTTCGGTAATCTCGGCGATCTGCGGCTTGATCCCGGCATAGTCGGCCAGTTCGTCGATACATTCGACGGTGATCATGGTCGAATCCATGTCGGCGATGATCAGCGCCTTTTCGCGGGTGGCTTGCGGCTGGACGATGATGTCGATCCCCTGCCCCAGACCCATCAGCGCCGCGCGGGCCGCGACGGAATCGGCGGCGAAGAAGATGTCGGCGGCCTTGTCCGCGTCCAGCCAGATGGTATCGCCCGGCTGGCAACCCGCTTGGGCAAGCCGATCGAGCGCCTCTGCAATATCCCCCTGCCCCATCGAGGCGCTTGCCACTAAGGTCGCGACGAACATGCTACACTCCGAACCAAGAACCGGCGAATCCCGCCCACGGGTCGCGCTTATTGCCGGGCCGACCGCCAGCGGCAAGAGCGCGCTTGCCATTGCACTGGCCAAGGCCACGGGCGGCGTCGTCATCAATGCCGATGCCAGCCAGGTCTATGCCGACCTTGCCATCCTGTCCGCCCGCCCTTCGCCAGAGGAAATGGGCGATGTCCCGCACCGGCTGTTCGGCCATATCGACGGGGCGGAGGCCTGCACCGCACCGCGCTGGGCGGCGGAGGCAAAGGCGGAGATTGCCGCCGCCCATGACGCCGCCCGCCTGCCGGTGCTGGTTGGCGGGACCGGCCTCTATATTCGCACGCTGCTGGACGGGATCGCCCCGGTGCCGGAGATCGACCCGGAGATTCGCGCGACGGTGCGGGCGCTGCCGGTCGCAGACGCCCATGCGGCGCTGAGCGTCGAAGATCCCGAAGCCGCCGCGCGCCTCGCCCCTGCCGACACGACGCGGGTGGCGCGGGCGCTGGAGGTGGTGCGATCGACCGGCAGGCCGCTCAAAGCCTGGCAGCAGCATAAGAGCGGCGGGATTCGCGACACCATCACCCTGTCGCCGATGATCCTGCTGCCGCCGCGCGACTGGCTGATGGAGCGGTGCGACCGGCGGTTCGGGCTGATGATGGAGCAGGGCGCGGTGGCGGAGGTGGAGGCGCTGCTGGCGCGTAACCTGCATCCCGACCTGCCGGTAATGCGGGCGATCGGCGTGCCGGAAATCCGCGGCTGGATCAAAGGCGACACTGAGCTGGACATAGCAATTGAAAAAGGTCGGCTGGCGACGCGGCAATATGCCAAGCGGCAATATACCTGGTTCTCCAACCAGCCCCCGCCGGGCTGGGAGCGGGAGAGACAGCATATTGATGACAAAATTATCGAAGAATTAGCAATTAAATTACAACAATAATATTTGACACGTCATTTTATGTCAGATAGTGGCCGCCACCTTGCCATTTCGCGTCGCTTGACGCAAAGGGCGCAGCTTGAACAATGCGAAGGAATCTATCGTGGCCGAAAAGAGCGGCGCGGACATTTTGGTCGAATGCCTGCTGGATCTGGGCGTCGAAGTCGTGTTCGGCTATCCGGGCGGCGCGGTGCTGCCCATTTACGACGCGCTCTTCAATCATCCCACGATCAAGCATGTGCTGGTCCGCCACGAACAGGGCGCGACCCATATGGCGGAGGGCTATGCCCGGTCGACCGGCAAGCCCGGCGTCGTCCTGGTCACGTCCGGCCCCGGCGCGACCAATGCCGTCACCGGCATCACTGACGCGCTGATGGATTCGATCCCCATGGTCGTCATCACCGGCCAGGTTCCAACGCAACTGATCGGCACCGACGCTTTTCAGGAAGCGGACACGGTCGGCATCACGCGCCACTGCACCAAACATAATTATCTGGTGAAGGACCCGGCCAAACTGGCGGGCGTCATTCATGAGGCGTTCCATATCGCTACCACCGGCCGCCCCGGCCCGGTCGTCATCGACATTCCCAAAAATGTCCAGATCGCCACGGCACCCTACAAGCGTCCCGAACCGGTCGCCCATGCCAGCTATCGCCCGCAGACAAAGGCGGACGCCGCCGGGATCGACGCAGCGGTCGAGATGCTGGCGGCCGCGGAACGCCCGATTTTCTACACCGGCGGCGGCGTCATCAACAGCGGACCGGAAGCCTCCACCCTGCTGCGCGAACTGGCCGCGATGACCGGCGCGCCCGTCACCTCCACGCTGATGGGTCTGGGCGCCTATCCCGCAACCGGGCCGCAATGGCTGGGGATGCTGGGGATGCACGGCACCTATGAAGCCAATTTTGCGATGAATCAGGCCGACCTGATCGTCTGCGTCGGCGCGCGCTTCGATGACCGGGTGACTGGCCGTCTGGATGCCTTCGCGCCCAACAGCCGCAAGGTCCATATCGATATCGACCGCAGCAGCATCAACAAGATCGTCGATGTCGACGTCGCCATCGTCGCCGACGTTGGCAGCGCGCTGACCGATATGGTGGCGCTGTGGAAGGCCCGCGGCCATGAAGCCGCCGACCTGTCCGCCTGGTGGGCGCAGATCGACGGCTGGCGCGCGAAAAAGTCGCTCGACTATGCCGAAAACGCGACCGAGATCATGCCCCAGCGCGCGATCGCGGATCTTTACAAGGCATGCACCGCGACCGGCAAAGACATCATCATCACCACCGAAGTCGGCCAGCACCAGATGTGGGCGGCGCAGCATTTCGGTTTTGATGCGCCCAATAAATGGCTGACGTCCGGTGGCCTTGGCACGATGGGCTATGGCTTTCCGGCAGCCATCGGCGCGCAGATGGGCAATCCCGACAGTCTGGTCATCTGTATCGCTGGCGATGCGTCGATTCAGATGAACATTCAGGAAATGGGGACCGCGACCCAGTACCGTCTGCCGGTCAAGATTTTCATCCTGAACAATGAATATATGGGCATGGTCCGCCAGTGGCAGGAACTGACCTATCAGAGCCGCTATTCCAACAGCTATTCCGACAGCCTGCCCGATTTCGTGAAGCTGGCGGAGGCCTATGGCTGGACCGGCATCCGTATCGACGGACCCGCCGATCTGGAAAGTGGCATCCGCGCTATGATCGACACGCCCGGCCCGGTGATCGTCGATTGCCGCGTGGCCAAGCTGTCCAACTGTTTCCCGATGATCCCGTCGGGCGCGGCGCATACCGAGATGCTGCTCGATCCCAGTCAGGTGAAGGGCAGCATGACGGACGAAGCCAAGGCGCTGGTGTGACCCAACACCTCAAGCTTCGCATCCACGTTACGGAACCATGGGATTTCGAGCGGAACGCGGGCAGCGCCGAGCTGACCGGATGGACCATCGACCATGCCGACCCGGACAATGAGGAATGGGAAGTGCATCTGGACCATGGGTTCGAACATCATGGCGACCATATCGGCACGCTGCTGATCGGGCCGCGCTATGTGGGCGAGCATCTGAGCCGCATGTTCGATGCGGTGACGGGCTTTCCCGTCCGCCTCGCCCACCGGCAGGATGGTAGCTGGCATTATGCCTTTACGGCGATGATTTCGCAGCGCCCCGACAATGCGGACGGGCACGCTGAACAGGATAACGGGACAAGCATCTGATGCATATTCAGGAAGAACTGAGCCAGCGGCACGTCCTGTCGCTGACCGTCTCCAACGAGGCGGGCATATTGGCGCGCATCGCCGGGCTGTTCACCGCGCGCGGCTATAATATCGACAGCCTGACCGTGGCCGACATCACCCCCGACCATGGCGTGAGCCGCATCACCATCGTCACCAGCGGCCCGCCCAAGGTGATCGACCAGATCATGGCCCAACTCGATCGGCTGGTTTCGGTCCACAAGGTCACCGACCTCACCGAAAGCGGCCCCTTCGTCGAGCGCGAACTGGCGCTGGTCAAGGTCGCGGGCGTTGGCGAGGACCGGATCGAGGCGCTGCGCCTGGCCGATGTGTTCCGCGCCAAGGTGGTCGACACGACCATCGAAAGCTTCATTTTCGAGATTACCGGCACCACCGACAAGGTGGACAATTTCGTGGGGCTTATGCGCCAGATCGGCCTGGTCGAGGTTGGCCGCACCGGTGTGGTCGGCCTGATCCGGGGGAAAGAAGCGATTTAACCTGAATTCTCCTCTCCCCGGCGGGGAGAGGAAGCGAGACTTGGCAGTCGATTCAGAGGCACGTGACTCTGATCGACTGCCTAGTCGCAGCTGGAGAGGGGGCCGGCACAGCGGTCCCCCTCTCCAACTTCATCTAGGCACGGCTTCGCCGCGCCAAGATTTCGTATCCTCTCCCCTGAAGGGGCGAGGAAAATGGCACGGTTCGAGGGAAGAGACACTCATGAAGGTTTATTACGATCACGACGCGGACATCGGCCTGATCAAGGGCAAGAAGGTCGCCATTCTGGGTTACGGGTCGCAGGGCCATGCCCATGCACAGAATCTGCGTGACAGCGGCGTCGCTGAAGTCGCCATCGCGCTGCGCCCCGGTTCGGCGTCGGCCAAGAAGGCGGAAGGCGCGGGCTTCAAGGTATTGCCCAACGCGGAAGCTGCCGCCTGGGCCGACGTCCTCATGATCCTGGCCCCCGACGAGCATCAGGCCGCCATCTATGCCGACGACATCCACGCCAATCTGCGCCCCGGCGGGGCGCTGGCCTTTGCCCATGGCCTGAACGTCCATTTCGGCCTGATCGAAACCCGCAAGGACGTGGACGTCATCATGATCGCGCCCAAGGGTCCGGGCCACACTGTCCGTTCCGAATATCAGCGCGGCGGCGGCGTCCCCTGCCTGATCGCGGTCCATCAGGACGCGACCGGCAACGCGCATGATATTGCCCTGTCCTACGCCAGCGGCGTCGGCGGCGGTCGCAGCGGCATCATCGAAACCAACTTCCGCGAGGAATGCGAAACCGACCTGTTCGGCGAGCAGGCCGTGCTGTGCGGCGGCGCCACCGCGCTGGTCCAGGCCGGTTTCGAAACGCTGGTCGAGGCGGGCTATGCGCCGGAAATGGCCTATTTCGAGTGCCTGCACGAACTCAAGCTGATCGTCGACCTGATGTACGAAGGCGGCATCGCCAATATGCGCTATTCGATCAGCAACACCGCCGAATATGGCGACATCAAGACCGGCCCGCGCATCATTACCGAAGAAACCAAGAAGGAAATGAAGCGCGTGCTGGCCGACATCCAGTCGGGCCGCTTCGTCAAGGACTTCGTCCTCGACAACCGCGCCGGCCAGCCGGAACTGAAGGCCAGCCGCATCGCCGCCAAGCGTCACCCGATCGAGGAAACCGGCGCCAAGCTGCGCGCGATGATGCCCTGGATCGGCGCCAACAAGCTGGTGGACCAGGAAAAGAACTGACGGCCAAGCATTGGCCGTCACCCCGGCGAAGGCCGGGGTCCAGGGCGGCTAAAGCGCAGGTGGCATAGCGCACGCACCGGAACGATCCGTTTCCGGTTACGGCTCTGGAACAATTTAGGGGCGTAGCTTATTCAAGCTGCGCCCCTTGATCGTTTTGGAGAGTCCCCCATGCAAAAATATCTCATTCCCGCCGCCGCCCTGATCGCCCTGACCGGCGGCACCGTCCTGATCGCGCAGGGGCCGATGACCGCGCCCGGCACCAAAGATGCCGCGAAGGTGACCGGCGGCACTTACACCGTCGATCCGGGCCATACCCAGGTCGTGTTCGCTTGGGACCATATGGGTTTCACCAGCAATATGGGCACCATCGCCGAACCGACCGGCACCCTGACCCTGGACAAGGCGAACCCGGCCGCGTCCAAAGTATCCGTCACCTTCACGATCGCCAATCTGCGCACCGGTGTGCCCAAGCTGGACGAGCATCTGATGAAGGCGGATTTCTTCGACGCCGCCAAATTTCCGACCGCAACCTTCGTATCGACCAGCGTGAAGCCCGACGGCGCGACCGGCGCGGACATCACCGGCAATCTGACGATCAAGGGCGTGACCAAGCCGGTGACGCTGGACGCTGAACTTTACGGCGCGGGCAAGGCCCCGGCGATGGCGGGCGGCAAGGAAAATGTCGGCTTCGTCGCGACCGGCGCGATCAAGCGCAGCGATTTCGGCATGGGCTATGGCGTGCCGATGGTCGGCGATACTATCGAACTGAAGATCGTCGCCGCGTTCCAGAAGTAAGACGACTACCTACTCCCTCTCCGTCACCCCGGACTTGCTCCGGGGTCCAGGGCGTCGGGCGCTGTGTGCCGGACCCTGGATCCTGACTTTCGTCAGGATGACGGATCTGGGTTGGGCAATAAGCACTGGACGCCCCGCCCCAAAAGCGGCTATGCCGACCCCATCATGCAGAGCGCGACGCTTCTTTCCCTGCTACGACTTACACGCCCTTAGGCGTGGTTTTTGCGCTGCCTTTCGATTATGGGCAGCAACGATACGCCTAAGGGCTTCCTTTTCGCTGATCATCGTTAACCGGGCCGCGCGCCATTCATAGCTGCGCGCCCGTTCGCAAAAGAAGTAGCTGTCCCATGATGCTGACCGATCCGTCCCAGAAATATCGCGCCTTCCCCCAGATCGACCTGCCCAATCGCCAATGGCCCGGCAATGTCATCACGTCGCCCCCGCGCTGGCTCTCGACCGACCTGCGCGATGGCAATCAGGCGCTGATCGACCCGATGAATGCGGAGAAAAAGAGCCGCTTCTTCGACCTGCTGGTCAAGGTTGGCGTCAAGGAGATTGAGGTCGGTTTCCCCTCGGCCGGTGCGACCGAGTTCGACTTCATCAGCGGGCTGGTGAAGGATGGGCGCATCCCCGACGATGTGATGGTGCAGGTGCTGACGCAAGCGCGCGAGGATCTGATCGCGACGACGTTTGAATCGTTGCGCGGCGCGAAGAAAGCCATCGTCCATGTCTATAATGCGGTGTCGCCCGCCTGGCGGCGGATCGTGTTCGGGATGGAAAGGCCGCAGATCAAGGAGATCGCCGTCACTGCCGCCAAGCTGCTGCGCGACAATGCGGCGGCCCAGCCCGACACGGACTGGCATTTCGAATATTCGCCCGAAACCTTCTCCACCGCCGAGCTGGATTTCAGCCTGGAGTGTTGCGAGGCGGTGATGGACATACTGATGCCCACGCCGGACAAGCCGCTGATCCTGAACCTGCCAGCGACCGTCGAATGCGCCACGCCCAACATCTATGCCGACCAGATCGAATGGATGTGCCGCCATATTTCGCGCCGCGACAGCGTCGTCATCTCGCTCCACCCGCATAATGATCGTGGCACCGGCGTGGCGGCGGCGGAACTGGGGCTGATGGCGGGCGCGGACCGGGTCGAAGGCTGCCTGTTCGGCAATGGCGAACGCACCGGCAATTGCGATCTGGTGACCGTCGCGCTCAACATGTACACGCAGGGGATCAACCCCGGTCTGGACTTCAGCGACATTGACGAGGTGATCCAGACAGTCGAATATTGCAACCAGTTGCCCGTCCATCCGCGCCACCCCTATGCTGGCGAACTGGTGTTCACGGCGTTTTCCGGCAGCCATCAGGACGCGATCAAGAAGGGTTTTGCCGCGCAGGAAGCGCGCAACGACCTGATCTGGGACGTCCCCTATCTGCCGATCGATCCCAAGGATCTGGGCCGCGATTATGAGGCGGTGATCCGCGTCAATTCGCAGTCGGGCAAGGGCGGCGTCGCCTGGGTGTTGCAGCAGGACAAGGGCTTCAAACTGCCCAAGCGGATGCAGGCCGATTTCAGCCGCGTGGTGCAGGGCATGGCCGACAGCAGCAGCCGCGAACTCAACGCCGCGGACATCTGGACCGCCTTCCAGGACCATTATCGCCTGGGTGGCGAGCAGGCCTATCGCCTGATCGACTATCAGGAGGGCGGCGCGGCGGGCGACCGCATCTTCACCGGCAAGATTGCGCACAAGGGCGGCGAGCGGAGCATTTCGGGGCGCGGCAACGGCCTGCTCTCGTCGGTGCTGGCGGCGCTGCGCGACGAACTGGGCGTCGAGCTGGAGATTGCCGACTATAGCGAACATGCGATCGGATCGGGCAGCGACGTGAACGCCGCCGCCTATGTCGAATGCCGCACGCCCGACGGGCGCACGGTGTTCGGCGTGGGGACGGATGCGGACGTTGCGACCGCTTCGGTGCAGGCAGTGCTGTCGGCGGCGAATGCGGTGGCGCGAGGGTAAGCAAATATGGTGTTCCCGCGCAGGCGGGAACCCAGTCCAGACCTTGCGAGACGATCCGAGGTCGGAACTGGGCTCCTGCCTGCGCAGGAGCACGGTTTTTCTACTTCGCCAAAGCCCGCACCACCGCGTCCCACTGCACCAGCGACTCCCCGATCCCCGCGACCGGCACCCGCTCGTTCAGACCGTGGGCGAAGCCGTCCTCGGCCTTCATGAACAGGCTGGACACGCCGTAACTTGGCACGCCCAGCGCGCGGAAATACAGGCTGTCGGTCGCGCCCGCCGACATGCCGGGCATTACGGTGATGCCCGGCGAACGGGCGGTCACCGCGTCGCGCACCGCCTTCATGACGTCAGCGCGCAGAGGCGACGCATCGCTGGCCAGCGGATCGCCCAGCGTGGTCACGGCCGCGCTGCTGTCCGCCACCACTTTCACCAGTTCCGCCTTCACCGCGTCGATCGCCACGCCGGGGAAGATGCGGCAATTGACCATCACCTTGGCGCTTTGCGGCAGGGCGTTGAGCGCATGGCCCGCTTGCGCCATGGTCGCGACGCAGGTGGTGCGGACCTGGCCGACAAATTCCGGCTTGGTCGACAGCAACTCCGCCGCCGCCATGTCGCCCGTCTCCGCATAACGCTGCATCGCCGCGCCGACCTCGCCGCCGATCCGGCCCGCCGACAGCGACAGCGACGCCTTTGTCAGTTCATTGCGCATCGGCGGGAATTGATAGGCGGCGATCCTGTCGATCGCCTTCGCCAGCCGGTAGATGGGATTGCCCGGCGTCGGCGCGCTGCTATGCCCGCCCGGATCGGTAAAGCCGATCTCGAAATCGGCATAGGTTTTCTCGCCCGCCTGCAATTGGTAGAGGACGGGCTTCCCTTCCTCATTCAGCAGCCCGCCGCCGCCATCGCCGTTCAGCAGCAATTCGGCATCTTTATACTGCGCCGCCAGCGCCTTGGTCGTCACCATCGCGGTCTCTTCGTCGCCCGACAAGAGCAGGGTGACGGTGCGGCGGGGGGTCCAGCCCTGTTTCTTCAGCTGCGCCAGCGTCGCGACCATCATCGCGACGTCATATTTATTATCCTCCGACCCGCGCCCGAAAATATAGCCATTTTCTTCGACCGGCACGAAAGGATCGCGGGTCCAGTCCGCCCGGTCGGCTGCCACCACATCCATATGGCCGATCATCAGCAGGGGTTTGAGTTTGGCATCGCGCCCCTTGATCGTCGCGGCCAGCGTCGCCGTTTCGCCCATCGGCGTGATGACGATGTCGGCGTCGGCAAAGCCCGCCGCCTTCAACACCGACGCATAATAAGCCGCCAGCTTTGGCACCTGCCCTGCCCCCTCCACCGTGCGAAAGGCGACCGAGCGCATCAATATGTCCTTCGCCACTGCCGGGTCCGCCGCCGCCATCGCGCCATGGGGCAGCATCAACGCCGCGCCCGTCATCGCCACTGTCATGCGCCGCAACATCATCTATTTGCACTCCCTGATGGACCGTTACGCCCTGTGTGGCATAGCGGATTGCGTCGGCCAATGCGTTTGACCCGACGACAAGCGGAAAGAGGGCCACCTTATCCACCTTGTCCCCCCTCAAGATTTGCTTGCGCGCAATCGGCCCGGTCGATCCCATATCACCGGCCGATCGCCAAAGGACGGTACAACATGGCCCTACCCTATCGCAGTTTCGGATTTCAGGTGCTGGTCGGCATGGTCGCGGGACTCGCGCTGGGCCTTGTCGCACGCCAGATCGGCGCGGGGCCGGATGGCGATCTCAACTGGCTGGCGACCACGCTCAAGACGGTCGGATCGATCTTCGTCTCCTTGCTCAAGGCCATCGTGCCGCCCCTGGTGTTCGCGGCCATCGTCGCGTCGATCGCCAATCTGCGCGCGCTTGATAATGGCGCGCGGCTGGCGGGGCAGACATTGTTGTGGTTCGCCATCACCGCGCTGATCGCGGTCCTCATTGGCCTCGCCATCGGTATCGTCACCCAGCCGGGCGTGGGCCTGAGCAACGTCGCGCTGGTCGCCAAGCCGCCATCGTCGGTCGGCGGCTGGCTCGATTTCCTCAAAGGGCTGGTGCCGGGCAACAGCCTGGCGTTGTCAGGCAGCACCAAGATCGGCGAGGATGGCGCGGCCAGCACCAGCATCAGCTTCAACATATTGCAATTGCTGGTCATCGCCATCGCGGTGGGCCTGGCGACGCTGAAAGTCGGGGAGAAGGCCGACCCCTTCCTCGCCTTCATCCGCTCGCTGCTGGCGGTAGTGCGTGCGCTGCTCGGCTGGGTCATTCGCCTGACGCCGATCGGGTCGGCGGGGCTGATCGGGGCGGCGGTCGCCACCTATGGCTGGGACGCGCTGGCGCGGCTGGGTGTGTTCACCGGCGCCATCTATCTGGGTTTGGCGATCGTCCTGCTGATCGTTTACCCAACGCTATTGATCGCCCATGGTTTGAAGCCCCTGCCCTTCTTCGCCAAGGCCTGGCCCGCGATCCAGCTGGGCTTCGTCTCCCGCTCCTCGGTCGGCACCCTGCCCGTCACCGAAGCCGTGACCGAGCGGCTGGGCGTCGACAAAAGCTACGCCGCCTTCGCCATTCCGCTGGCCTCCACCACCAAGATGGATGGCTGCGCGTCGATCTACCCCGCGCTGGCGGCGATCTTCGTCGCGGGCTTTTACGGCATCCCGTTAGGCGTGGTCGATTATGCGCTGATCGCGGTGGTGTCGGTGATCGGCTCGGCGGCAACGGCAGGCCTGACCGGCGCGACCGTGATGCTGACGCTGACCCTGTCGACGCTGGGCCTGCCACTGGAGGGCGCGGGGCTGCTGCTGGCGATCGACCCGATTTTGGACATGGGCCGCACGGCGGTGAATGTCGCGGGGCAGGTGCTGGTGGGCGTGGTCGTCGCCAAACGCGAGGGGATTTTGGACGAGGGCGCTTATTATGGCGAGGGGGCGTTGGTGGCTGGGTAGCGCCAATCCTCGCCGTTCGTCGGCGGTTTTCCTGCACCTGAAAGCGGTCGTTCAGATTATGACAGAGTCTGGGACATCTCGGGACGGCAGCAACCGAAAAGCGATCTGGTCAAAGTAGCCTCTCGGTCAAACGGTAGCCTGGGACAGAGGTGCGACTTAACAAAGATAGCCTTTTTTGACTGAAGATCAGATCCACGTCGAACGGATAGCTTTGGGGAGCACAAATCCAATATCTGGCTTGAGGGCGACAGCGGGTGCTGCACCCAGATTGTCAACGCCACTAAAAGCAAGGCTGTCGAGAAGAGTGCGCTGCCCTCGGTTCAGCCCTTCAAACCACGTCGGGTTAAAGAAGATATTTTCGACATGTTTGACAACGAACTGAAGGCAGAGACTTGCCCTCTGGTCTCCGGATACCAGATCGATTTGATCGGCGATGATCTTCGCGGGCGCATCTGGAGTGTCGCGCCAAGACACGCAGATGTAGTCTCCTGGATCGCCTACAAAGGATGCGAAGAAGATCTGCTGAAGCAACTCGTCGCCATACCCGTTCTGAAGCGTTGCGCCATGGAGATCGCTGAGGGGGGACCAAGCCCCAGCGAACATGAAGGGAAGCCGACCATCAAGTTCGATGACGAGCGAACGCAGCACCCCGAACTGCTGATGAACGACCGCGTTTGTGATGACTTGGTACGTCGCGCGCAATTCCCGTCTCGCGGCCTCATTCCCCTGATCCAACTGCTGAATAATAGCCTGAATCATGATCTGAGTCTGCAAGTCTCGCCCTTTGTCTGCGTCGCGCAGAATAGTCTTCAGTTCTGAAGAGGCATCCTTGCCGAAAAGTTCGCGACTTAATGTCCGATAAGCGACTGCCAAATTTTGATCGGCACGACCGGCATACGGCTCGTTCTCGATGCAAGAAAAAATGCGCCGATCATGATCGGCGCAGAAGCCGTTGAAAACAGAAGCGTCTTTGATACCGATTGATTTAACCCGCAACTTTCCGCCGTTCTTATTAAGATCGGCTACGCTCGCACCGTAGTGCAGTACATGGCCATTTTTCGCAATTTTGCTAAGATTGGGCCCCTTGGATACAGTGTGAGCTCGGATGATCGCCCCTTTACACGGGCCAAACCCAGCATTCAGGGCCCAGCACGTTTTCTTCTGGAAAGCTCTGTGGTTTGCGGCGACAGCATCCCATGCGTTCCCTCTATCCTGCTCTTCGCGATTGAGGTGACATTTCTTGTACTTTAGCCCGGACCCGCACCAACATGGTCCATTTCTGTCTCGCCCTTTCATCCCTGCCCATTCATCCTTTGGCTAACGCGGCTTCGTATTCACACACCTCATGCGGATGCAAACGAGCTTGATGAAGTGGCAGTTGTGAACGAAATTCTGCAATTTCTGTGATGAGACCTGCTATATAAGCGGCCCAGCGTAGTTCTTCCAATTGCTCGTGTCCGACGCCTGCTTCAGATGGGTACCGAAGTCGACAGTGTTTCGTAGTCGCCGACGCCAAGGATTTTGCAAAATCTCTTCTGCCTTCACAAGCGGAAACGCAGTCGATGCATCTACAAGTGCAGACGCCTCCGGAACATTCCAAACGACACATGGATGAAGTGCAATCGCGCCAGCCTTGAATGGTGGAGGATAACAAACCAGTCCATCCTTCCCCCAGCAACTTTCAGCGTCTGGTAGTTGACTGCTACAAGCAACGCCAATCCAGTCTTGCGACATCTCTAACTCATGTGCGGCAATCACGGCTTTGCCGTAGGTCAGCCTACCCCACTGGTAAGGACCGAACGTGATCGCCCCCCGTATGAGTATGGACTGCTTAACACCTTCATTGAGTAGATGACGAGCAAAGGCTATTAAGCTCATGAGCCCCGCCCTACCCTCATTTGCCTTACAGAAAACAGTATCGGATATAAGTTGCGGCTTAATTCTTGACTTTGAAACTTCAGCAGCCTCATCAACCAACCTAAGCCAAGCGTCCACTTTTCCGTCTAATTGGTGACCTTTAGAGTTATTAACAATATTTTTAAAACCTAAAACATCACCAATGAAAAAATAGCCATTTTCCATTATCGCCCCGCAATATTTCTTTCTGCATGCGTGCATTATGAGATTAAAAAGAGCAACCCAATCCGTGCTGAGAGCGCTGATAGGCCGATAGTTCTGAGCCGGTTGGTGAGTTGACTACCCAGTTGCAGAGATTGAAAATCGGCAAATGAGGGATTCGGTGCGGTCGGCAGTCGAAGCCGCGTGAATGGCGACTATGCTCACATCCAGGCTCCGTACCGGACATTCCACAATCGGCCAATAGCCACGCCTCCTGCGCAAAATGTGCGTGCCATGACAGCCCTGTTGAAGGAGACATCGCGATGAAGAGTGCGGATTTCGACGGGATCATGGCCGGTCTGGCCGATGCGGTTGCCTATGCCAAGGGTGATGGCGCGCGCGGTCGCATAGTCGCTGGCCCGGATGTCAAGGCGATCCGTCAGATGACGAAGCTGGCACAGGATCCGTTCGTCAAGGCCGCTATATCCCCTTCTTCGTCATCCTGAACTTGTTTCAGGATCCATTTCTCGTCACGAGCCGAGGCTTTTGGGGCACGATGGATGCTGAAACAAGTTCAGCATGACGTTGGAGGGATAACGAAAGGGTCAGCTGCAATTCGCTTGCCCTTGGGGGAGATAAAACTGCCCCCCCCCGTGCTACCCCAATCCCAACACAAGCCCCCACTTCGCAAAACCCTCTTACTACAAAATCCGCCCTGCAAAGCCGCACCCACGCAAAACCAAACCCTAGGACACTCTATCCTTCGCAACTTTCGCACCCTCACGCCGCCCTGTCCTACCACGCCTCTATCGGCTATAGGCCGTGGCCCGAAGGGCAGAAGTGCGACATCAAGGCGAAGCAGTGGCAGACTATCAGGTGCATATCATCGGCGGCGGGCTGGCCGGTTCCGAAGCGGCGTGGCAATTGGCGCAGTCGGGGGTGAAGGTGCGCCTGTCGGAAATGCGGGGCGCGGGCGATATGTCCCCGGCGCATCAGACCGATGGCCTCGCCGAACTCGTTTGCTCCAACAGTTTCCGGTCCGACGATGCCGACAAGAATGCCGTGGGGCTGCTGCATCAGGAAATGCGTCGGCTCGATTCCGTCATCATGGCGCAGGCGGAGCCGGCCAAGGTGCCGGCAGGCTCCGCGCTGGCGGTGGATCGGCATGTCTTTTCGGGCGGCGTCACCCGCGCGCTGGCCGAGCATCCCAATGTGGAGATCATCCGCGAACGGATCGACACGCTGCCCACCTCCGGCATGACCATCGTGGCGACCGGGCCGCTGACCGCACCTGCGCTGGCGACCAGCATCGGCCAGGCGGCGGGGATGGAGCATCTGGCCTTTTTCGACGCGATCGCGCCGGTCATCCACCATGACAGCATCGACATGGACCAGTGCTGGATGGCCAATCGCTGGGACAAGATCGGCCCCGGCGGTGGCGAGGGGAAGGATTATATCAATTGCCCGATGAACCGGGAGCAATATGAGGCTTTCGTCCAGGGGCTGATCGACGGCGAAAAGACCGAATTTAAGGAATGGGAGGCCAACACCCCCTATTTTGAGGGCTGTATGCCGATCGAGGTGATGGCGTCGCGCGGGCCGGAAACGCTGCGCCACGGGCCGATGAAGCCGATGGGGCTGGACAATCCGCGCACCGGCCGCTGGCCCTATGCGGTGGTGCAGCTGCGGCAGGACAATGCCAGCGGGACGCTGTGGAACATGGTCGGCTTCCAGACCAAGCTGAAACATGGCGCGCAGGTGGAACTGTTCCGCACCATACCGGGGCTGGAGAAGGCGGAATTTGCGCGGCTGGGCGGGCTGCATCGCAATACCTTCATCCAGTCGCCCAAATTGCTGGATGCGACTTTGCGGCTGAAAAGTGCGCCGCATATCCGCTTTGCCGGGCAGATGACGGGGTGCGAGGGCTATGTCGAGAGCGCGGCGATCGGCCTGCTTGCCGGGCGCTTTGCCGCGGCGGAATTGCAGGGCCGGGTGATGACGCCCCCGCCCGCCGATACGGCGCTGGGCGCGCTGCTGGGCCATGTAACCGGCAATGTCGTGAGCGCGGACTATCAGCCGATGAACGTCAATTTCGGCCTGTTCCCGACGCTGGACGATGTGAAGAAGAAGCAGCGGAAAGAGGCCTATACGGCGCGGGCGCGGGCTTCGTTGGGGGCGTGGTTGGGGGAGATGGTGGGGGCGTAATCTCCCCACCCCCGTTGGATCAGCATTTGCACTTCGGCTTGAGGCTGCGTTTCGGCGCGGTCGCCGCGAATTCCACCGGGGTCAGTTTGCCATCCTTGTTGCCGTCCGCCGCGCCGAAGCGGTCCGATGTCGCCACCGCCCATTCCTCGAACGACAGCAGATTGTCGCCATCCTTGTCGAGCGCCTTGAACGCCTTGGTCCGGCTGCCCAGCATTTCGATCCGGGTGATGACGCCGTCGCGATTGCGATCGTAACGGGCGAAGCGCCGTTGTTCGCGGCTTTGCGGGCTGGCTTCGGCAGGCATGGGCGGGGCGTCGCCAGTGGCATCGGCATCACCTTCGGGCAGGCCCTCAATCTGCGGAGGCGGTGGCGGAGCGAGGGCCAGTTGCGGGACAGGCTGTTGGTTCGCCCGCCCCTGCCACCAGAACAGGCCGCCCGCGACCAGCAGCAGCATCGCCATCGCGCCCGCCAGCAATCGCCCCATGCCCTGTTCTCCTGTCGCCGCTTCGTCAGCCCATCCTAGCGCCCGAACAGCGCAACCCGCAACAGCCGCAGCGCCAGGGCGCGCGGCATCCCGACCGGGGTGCGGCGTCCGGCCAGCACATCCCGTCGGGCGAGTGTATAAACGATCCGCAATGGCTTCCACCGGCGCGGCCAGGCTGGCGGCGCGTCCGTCACGAGAGCGCGGGCCAGCGCCAGCGCTTCATCGGCCAAACGCTCATCCCCGACATGGCCCGACAGGTCCCACAGCGCCCAGACCTGCCCCGCCTGCACCAGCCAGTCAGGCGCATCCGCCTCCCCCGCCAAGGCGCGGAACAGCCCCCCACCCCGACCTACCGCATAGGCGCGCAGCTCCTCGACGTCGATCTCCGGCTCCACCACCAGGATTTCCCAGCCGTCGATCATCGCGATCAGCCCCGGCGCGGCAATGGCCCCCGTCGCCCGCATCGCGTCGATCACCGGCTCCCCCTGCCCTTTGACCCCGGCAGCATCATCGATGACGTCATTCCACCAGGCCAGCCGCATCTGACCGATCGTGGGTTCGCGGGTGGAGCGCGCGATATGCGCAAGCCGCGCGTCATAGGCCCAGATCGCCCGATGCCACGCCGCATCCGCCCCGGCATGGGCGCTCAGCAGCGCGGCAAGCGGGGACAATGCGTCATCGGGTGCGGGGATTATCGATCCTTTAACCATGTTCCTCATACACATTCTAACCAGCGCGCCTGCATAGGCGAAAAGAGTTGCCCTGCCCGGACATGGGGGGTGTTGGGCGCGACATGGGTGATTGCGGACAGATGGGCAAGCGGCACGGACATTTTACGAGCTTTCTGCCACGGTTGGCAGAGAACCAGCCCTGCGACACGCTTGCCATCGTCGCGGGAGCGATGCCCCCGTGGGCGGCATTGATTGCCAGCCTATTTGAAAGATGCCGGCTTTACTGGGCTGCGACAACGCCTTGGCCATCAAGAGAGATGATGATGCAGGGGAAGGTTCTGTCGATCGAAATCCCCCGGCTTTTCCTGCGCCGGGCCAGCGACTGTGCGAAAAACCCCAACTTTGGACAGCGCGAATGGCCTCTAGGAGGCCGCCAGTGACGATTATGTTCAGTACAGTTTCCGCATGGAGGGTCGTCCGCCAATTTGGCACGAGCCTGCGGAAAAACCGTAAAGGTATGGCTGCGTTGGAGTTCGCAATAGTCGGACCGGCCTTCCTAGCGCTGCTCCTTGCGATCTTGTACACGATGCTCATCTTCCTGGCGCAACAGATGCTCGAAACTGCGGCTCAAAGCGCAGGACGCCTGCTGTTGACCGGCTCCGCTCAAACGATGCGGTTGGCCAACGGGAATGTCGGCATGTCCGCGAACGACTTCAAAAACGCCATTTGTAACGGCACGTCCGCTACCGACGTCAATGGCCAAACGATCACTATCCCCTCATTATTGCCTTCGATGCTCTCCTGCGCCCGGCTCACGGTGAACGTGGCCACGGCGACCGCCTACAACACCAGCAACACAGCGGCGCCGACATTTATCTATGACAGCAATGGCGTATTGATCTCAACCGGTACCGGCTACAATTATCAGTCAAGCGGCAGCGGCAAGAACCGCATCATCGTCCTGCAACTGGTCTATCTGTGGCCGACAGGAAAAGGACCGCTGGGTCTCAATCTATCCAATCAGCCTAATTCCAGTCGCCAACTTGTTGCAACGTCCGTGTTCACGACTGAAGATTATTCATGCAACGGGTCGCAGGCATCATGCTGACGCGGTTCAAACAAGATACGCGCGGAGCGGTGATCATAGAATTCGCCTTCTGCCTGCCGGTGCTTTTGCTCCTGTACACAGGTGGATACTGTATATCGGACATGATCGCTTGCAGCCGCAAGGTCACTATTGCGACCCGTTCGCTGGCCGACCTCGTCAGCCGAACCATGTCTCCCGCGATCATCTACAGTGACCCGCCGAGCGCCAACGCGACATCCTATCTTAGCGCCAGTGCGGTCGTCCTGTCGCCCTACAAGCTGAATAACGCGACCGAGCAGGTTTCGCTGCTCAGAGTCTGCGATGCCACACATGCCTATGTCGTCTGGACCCAGGCCCAGACGCAGAATGGCAATGGCAGCACAGTCACCGCGACGACGTCGAGCCATACAGCCGGTACGCTCCCAACAAGCGAGGCGCAGTTGGCCAGCAACGTCGTCTCCATTCCTAGCAACATGATCACCGCAACGATGGTGCCGACTTCGCCGGACGGCTCGAACGTGTGTGGAAACCTTGCTCAGGGCAACAATAACAAGACCCAGGTCGGCACGGCTGGCGGCTGGCTGTACATGGCGACGATCACCTACAACTTCACGCCAACAGTCAGCTTCATTCCACTCGATACCCAAGCATTAACCCACACCATCTACATGGTTCCTCGCCTTTACTAGGTGCTTATATGACCAAGAAACTGCTCTCGCTCACGTCCCCAATAACATTGCCCAAGCCCATTGCTCGGCTGAAAGCCGATCAACGAGGCGGGGTGATGATGATCATGGGGTTTGCGGTCATTCCTCTGACCTTCGTGGTCGGGTTCGGGGTCGATTATTCCCGCGCCATGAGCCTGCAAACGCACCTGAACGCCGCTGCCGATGCTGCCGCATTGGCGGCTGTCGCCCCTTCGATGATCCTTCAGTCGAACAGCCAATCGACGTCTGCCGCGAGGAGCATGTTTGCAGCGCAGGCCTCCCTGGTGACGGGTTATGAGGATTTGCAGATCACTCCCACAGTTACTGAAGGCTCATCCGGGAGCGGTGGCGCCCTGGGCTATCTGCGCAAGGCTACCGTGAGCTATACGGCCAAGTCGATCAACCTATTCGGCGGGATTCTGGGCGCGGACACCATGACTGTCAGCGGAACATCCACCGCAAGCGCCGCACAGCCCCCCAATGTCGATTTCTACCTGGCGATGGACAATTCGCCATCGATGCTGCTGCCCGCAACGTCGGACGGGATTAGCAAGATCATCGCGGCGACGAAAACGTCCGAGAATGCGAACGGCTGTGCCTTTGCGTGCCATGCGCAGATTCCGAAGTCCGATAAAATCCACATCAAAGACACGCAAACGCGCAATGTGCTGCTGTCGACCCAATATTATACTGCGGGTGCCGCCAACCAGAATGTCTGGTATCGCTACAAAAGTACTTCGCCCACTGAACTCTTCGATAGTAACGGCAATACTATGCACAGCTCATCGACAATGGTCGGTGCAACGACATCGAACGGAAAGACTGGAAACAAGCGCGTTGATCAATATGTTTCAACGGAGACCGTTGTTACATATACGATCACGAACGATAATAATAACGGCCCGGTTACAGTCAACAAAGTCGTAAAAACTACGCCAACGACATACACGATTACTTATAAAAGCAATGGTACTGCCAATGCGCCGACCAGCTCTCCAGGGCAGACAAGTACCGCAACGACTACGCATGACACCGGATATTGGGCAGACGGATACTGGCTCACGCACAATTATGGAAAAATCTATGGTAGCCCTTCCAGCATTATCCTGCGCAAGGATGATGTTGTTACGGCCGCAACCCAGTTAATCCCCTTCGCGTCCAACCAGGCTTCCCAATATCAGGTGACGTACCAGGCGCAGATGTTTTCGTTCGACTGGACACGGCCTGGCGGCACCACGCCGGTCAAGACACTTAACAGTCTGACCAATGTCGCGTCTTACGGAAGCGGTTTTTCGGCTGCTTCCCTGTTCCCGGCCGATGATTATTGGTGGAAAAACTCAATGCCCACCAGCAGCACGAACATCGATGATAAAGCCACCGAAGTGACGAATATGCTCACCACGATGAAAAACCTCATTCCCAATGCGGGAACGGGTGCGCCGGGTGCTACGCCGCAAAAAATATTGTTCATCATTACGGACGGAATGTTGGACCAGCCCAATGGTGGTGGGCGCTATTTCGGCCCGATTCGGACCAGTGACATTTCGGAATGCACGGCCATCAAGGCCAAGGGGATCAAGATCGCTATCCTCTATACCCAATATTTGCCGGAATCCCTGGTCGGCGACGGTTGGTCGCAGACAAATATCGCTCCGTTTTTGCCAGCCCCGCCCTCGCCCTATCCCAGGGGCAATGCGGGAAGTTCCGATCAGGTTCTCACAGGCCTGAAAAGTTGCGCATCATCGGGCACCAACGGTGCGCCGCTGGTACAAACGGTGACGGCGAATGACAACATCACCACCGCGCTCCAGCAACTATTCTCGACGGCTCTCCAGACTGCGCGCCTCGTGCAGTAAAAGGGTAATCTGGCCACAACGGCCAGCACCGGATGGCATAGGGGCGGCCCGTTGAGCCGCCCCTTTCCTATTATTTGTAGCAGACCTTCCTGGCCGCCGCGACGACGCGGGCGGCGTCGATCAGGGCTGCTTTTTCCAGGTTGGCGGCATAGGGCAGCGGCACATCCTCATTGGTGACGCGCAGGACCGGGGCGTCGAGATCATCGAAGCCCTGTTCCATCACCACGGCGGCGATTTCCGACGCGATCGAGCAGGTCGGCCAGCCTTCTTCGACCACGACGAGGCGGTTGGTCTTTTTGAGGCTCTCCAGCACCGTGGCCGTGTCGAGCGGGCGCAGTGTGCGCAGGTCGATGACTTCCGCGTCGATGCCCTCTGCCGCCAGCGTTTCGGCAGCTTCGAGCGCAAGGCCGACGCCGATCGAATAGCTGACCAGCGTGACGTCGCTGCCCGACCGCATGATCCGCGCCTTGCCGATCGGCAGGACATAATCATCGACCTTGGGTACGTCGAAGCTGCGGCCGTAGAGCAGTTCGTTTTCGAGGAACACGACCGGATCCTGGCTGCGGATCGCGGCCTTGAGCAGACCCTTGGCGTCAGCCGCGTCATAGGGCGCGATGACGATCAGGCCGGGGACGGCGGCATACCAGGGGGCATAATTCTGGCTATGCTGCGCGCCAACGCGGCTGGCCGCGCCGTTGGGACCACGAAACACGATCGGGCAACGCATCTGGCCGCCCGACATATAGTTGGTCTTGGCCGCCGAGTTGATGATGTGGTCGATTGCCTGCATAGCGAAGTTGAACGTCATGAACTCGACGATCGGGCGCAGGCCGCCCATCGCCGCGCCGGTGCCGATACCGGCAAAACCATATTCAGTGATCGGCGTGTCGATAACCCGCTTGGCACCAAATTCATCGAGCAGACCCTGGGTCACCTTATAGGCGCCCTGATATTCGGCGACTTCCTCACCGATCACGAACACGCGCTCGTCGCTACGCATTTCCTCGGCCATCGCGTCGCGCAGCGCTTCGCGGACAGTGGTTTTGACATATTCGGTGCCGGCAGGCAGGCTGGGATCAGCCACGGTCGCCTTGACCGCGACCGGCTTTTTCGGCGCTTCAGGGGCGGTTTCGGCTTTGGCGGGCGCGGCGGCCTTGGGGGCGGGCGCAGCTTCTTCGCCACCTTCGCCCGCCATTTCGGCGATGACAGTGCCGACCTTCACGCCTTCAGTGCCTTCGGCGATCATGATCTTGCCGATCTTGCCTTCGTCGACCGCCTCGAATTCCATCGTCGCCTTGTCGGTTTCGATTTCGGCCAGGATGTCGCCCGAACGGACGTCATCGCCTTCCTTGACCAGCCATTTCGCCAGCGTACCCTCTTCCATCGTCGGCGAGAGCGCCGGCATCTTGATTGCGATACCCATTAATATTGCTCCACCAGCACGTCTGTATAGAGTTCGGCCATGTCCGGCTCAGGCGAGGTTTCGGCAAAGTCCGCCGCTTCGCTGACGATCTTGCGGATGTCCTGGTCGATCTTCTTGAGTTCGTCCTCACCCACGCCTTGCGCGGCGAGATAGGCTTTGACGCCTTCGATCGGGTCGGACTTGTCGCGCATCGCCTGCACTTCCTCACGCGACCGATATTTGGCCGGGTCGGACATGGAATGGCCACGATAGCGATAGGTTTTCATTTCCAGCAGGATCGGGCCATTGCCGCCCTGCACCCATTTCAATGCTTCCTCGGTCGCGCCGCGCACGGCCAGCACGTCCATTCCGTTGACCTGGATACCGGGAATGCGGAAACTTTCGCCCCGGCGATAGAGCTGGTCCTCGGCCGATGAGCGGTTGACGCTGGTGCCCATCGCGTATTGATTATTTTCGATGACGAAAATGATCGGGAGCTTCCACAATTCGGCCATGTTGAACGATTCATAGACCTGGCCCTGGTTGGCCGCGCCATCGCCGAAATAGGCGACGCACACGCCGCCATCGTCATTATATTTGTGGGCAAAGCCGAGGCCTGCGCCCAGCGACACCTGCGCGCCGACAATGCCATGGCCGCCGAAAAATTTATGTTCGACGCTGAACATATGCATCGAACCGCCCTTGCCGCGGGAAATGCCCGCTTCACGGCCCGTCAGTTCGGCCATGATGACGTTGGGATCGATGCCGTAAGCGAGCATATGGCCATGGTCGCGATAGCCGGTAATCACGCTGTCCTTGCCGGGCTTGAGCGCCGACTGGATGCCGACCGCGACCGCTTCCTGGCCGATATAGAGGTGACAGAAGCCACCGATGAGGCCGAGGCCGTAAAGCTGCCCGGCCTTTTCCTCGAAACGGCGGATGAGGACCATCTGCCGGTAGAATTCCAGCAACTCTTCCTTGGATGCCTTGTAATCAGTGGGAGTTTCAGGGCGAGGCCGGTTATGGTCCGCGCCGGCAGCGGGTGCAGCCGCCTTTGCCGTTGCGCGTGAAGGACGCGGCGTCGTTGGTTTCGCCAAGGCTCTTATCCTTTTGCGTGGGGTAGGATGGAAGGAAGGGCGATATAGCGGCAGAACCGCCAATAATGCAACGGCGGACCCCGTGGAATCGGGGCATAACCAATGGCAGACGCAAAAATATGATGGCTCGGAGCGCGCTGCGTCAAATGTGAGGCAGTCGCGCGCTCCAACTTTTTATTGTCGCATCGTTTCAGGCGGAAACCCGGTTCCCACTTTTCCGCACGATGCTCAGTTGAGTGGAACGATCACTTCATCATGATGGATGACGCCAAGCTGACGGCGGATCAGTTCGTCGGCCAGGTCGGGATCGACGCGGCGGGGATCAAGCGCTTCGACGCGGTTGCGCAGTTCTGCTTGCGCTGCCTTGGTCGTTTTCAGTTCCGCCTTGGCCGCGCGCAGCTGGCGCGAATAGTCGCCCCACGCCAGCACCCCATTCGACCCCAGCACGACATAACCGGCAAAGACGAGCAGGAGCAGCAGCGCGACCGCCGGGCCAAAGGCCGAGAAAAGAAGGGAACGAAGCTTCGCGATATGCGCCATGGCCAAGATGAATCACAGGGAGGGGCTGGCCGCAAGTAAAAAATGGTTAACTTGCGGCCAACCGAATCCTGACGGATTTTAGCGGAAGATCGAGCGCCCGGCGTAAACCGCGATGTCGCCCAATTCTTCCTCGATACGGATGAGCTGGTTATACTTTGCGAGCCGGTCGGAGCGCGCCAGCGAACCGGTCTTGATCTGGCCGCAGTTGGTGGCGACGGCCAGGTCGGCGATGGTCGCATCCTCGGTCTCGCCCGAACGATGCGACATGACGGCGGTGTAGCGCGCGCGATGCGCCATGTTGACCGCCGCCAGCGTTTCGGTGAGCGTGCCGATCTGGTTGACCTTGACCAGCAGCGAATTGGCCAGCCCCATGTCGATGCCCATGGCCAAACGCTTGGGATTGGTCACGAACAGGTCGTCGCCGACCAGCTGGACCGAACCGCCAATCTTGTCGGTCAGCGCCTTCCAGCCCTCGAAATCATCCTCGCTCATGCCATCCTCGATCGATTTGATCGGATAGTCGGCGCACAGCGCAGCAAGATAATCGGCCATTTCGACCGGGCTGAGCGACAGGCCTTCACCCGAAATCTCATATTTGCCGTTCTTGAAAAATTCGGTCGCGGCGCAATCGAGCGCCAGCACGACGTCGTCGCCCGGCTTGTAGCCCGCCTTCTCGATCGACAGCATGATGAAGTCGAGCGCGTCGCGGGTCGATGCGATGTTGGGGGCAAAGCCGCCCTCGTCACCGACCGAGGTTGCCAGACCCTTGTCATGCAGGCCTTTTTTCAGGGTGTGGAAGATTTCCGACCCGATCCGCACGGCGTCCGCGATGCTTTCGGCCCCCACCGGCATGATCATGAATTCCTGAAAATCGATCGGGTTGTCGGCATGTTCGCCGCCATTGATGATGTTCATCATCGGCACCGGCAGGACATGCGACGACACGCCGCCAACGTAGCGATAGAGCGGCAGGCCGCGTGCGTCGGCAGCCGCCTTCGCCACCGCCAGGCTGACGCCCAGGATCGCGTTCGCACCCAGGTTCGATTTATTGTCGGTGCCGTCGAGTTCGATCATGGCTGCATCGACTTCGCCCTGATCTTCGGCATCATAGCCGACCAGCGCGTCGGCGATCTGGACATTGACCGCCTCGACTGCGCCCAGCACGCCCTTGCCCATGTAGCGCGACTTGTCGCCGTCGCGCTTTTCCACCGCTTCATAGGCGCCGGTGGATGCGCCCGATGGCACGGCGGCGCGGCCGAAGCTGCCATCCTCAAGGCTGACATCGACTTCGACGGTGGGGTTGCCCCGGCTGTCGAAGATCTGGCGGGCGTGAATGTCGAGAATGGCGGTCATGGTCGCTCCCTGAAATATGGCCTGCGCTGCGGCAGGACGCCTATTTTCGCGCTCCGCTTAGCCAGCGACCCGGTACTTGGCAATGCAGAGGGGCTTGCATGGGCCGAAAAAATGCCGATGGTCGAAATTGGAACGGCTACGGAACTGTGAGCGACCACAAAGCATTTGACCAATGTATCATTTGCCGCGTCGCGCGCCCCAGCCGCGCAACCGAAAGGGAGACTTAGGACCATGGCCGACACGCCCGAAACCCCGCCCGTCAAGAGCGCGACGAAGAAGTCGGTCGGCAGGCCGCGCAAGGCCAAGCCGGTCGAAGCCACCGCCGCCAGCGTTCCTGCGGTGAAGCCCGTCAAGGCTGCGGCGGTGCGCAAAACGCCCGTGCGCAAGACTCCTGCGGCCAAGACGGCCAAAAAGCCGGGCAATGGTGCAGCCTCCACCGGCTGGGCCGCGCAGATCGCGCCGATCAAGGCGAAGGCCGAGCAAGCCGCCAAGTCCGCGACCGATGCGCTGGGCGCTGTCGATTGGAAGTCGCATATCGACCCGATCAAGGAACAGGCGGGTAAAACCGCCAAGTCCGCCGCTGGCGTCGCCAAGGAAAAGACCGGCACGGCCATGCAGAGCCTGGCCAAGCTGATCGCCGATACGGCAGGCACAGTCGATGCCAAGCTGGGTCCGCAATATGGCGACTATGCCCGGCAGGCGGCCGAATCGGTCGCAGGCGCTGCGGACTCGCTAGACAGCAAGGATGTCGACCAGCTGATGACCGAAGCGCGCGACTTCGTGCGCAAAAGCCCGGCGGTCGCGATCGGCGCGGCGGCGGTGGTTGGCTTCGTGCTGATGCGCCTGGCCAAGGGTTCGGACAGCGACGCCTGACATCTGCGCAAAAGCTCTTACAAGCGGGGCGGAGGGTGATTTGACAGAGATGCCAGCGGAAACGGCGGTGACGCCGCACGCCGACGGGCCGGACGATAGCGCGCCCGATGAATCGGTGCGCGACGTCTTTGCCCGTCTCTATGCCGATGGCCGTGCCTATGCGGCGGCGGAAGCGGACAAGCAGAAGGCGCGCGCTGGGCTGATCGGCGCAGGGGTGCGCGATGCGGCGATCTTTGCCGGGGTTGCGATCATGCTGGTCTTTGCCACGCTGGTCGCGTTCCTGATCGGCCTGATCATCGCGCTGGCGCCACAGCTTGGCCCGCTTTGGGCGACCTTCGCCGTGCTGGGTGCCAGCCTGCTGGTGGCGATCGGCCTGTTGCTGCTGGCGAAGGCACGGATTTCCCGCATGAAGAAAGCGATTACGCCATGAGCGGTGCAGGGCGCTATCAAGAGGCTGCCGCGCGGGCGGAGGCGGCGAAACAAAGCCTGATTTCCAGCGCTCACGCGGCCAAGGCGCGTATCACGCCTGCCCGGCTGAAGCAGGATGCCACGGCCAAGGTGGTGGATGTTGCCATGGATGGGATGGCCTATGCCGCCGCCACCGCGCGGCAGCGGCCCGCCATGGTTGGCGCGGCTGGAGCGGCCCTGCTCCTCTTCCTGGCCCGTCGCCCGCTGGCGGCACTTTTCGGTCGGCTGGGCGTTCAAAATGACGACACAAACCCCGACCATTCGGAGACTGATGATGGCTGATATTCGCGCCCAACTGAGCCGCGTCCGCGAAGCGGCGAATGATGTCGCGACGAGCGCGACCGACAAGATCAAGGATGGCACGGAAAAGGCGCGCGAAGGCGCGGGCGAACTGATCCAGACCAGCCGGGAAAAGGCAAGCGAAGCCTATGGCGACGCACGCGACCGCACGCAGAAGGTCGCAGCGCGTGCCAACCAGATCGTGCAGGAGCATCCTGTCGTTGCTGTCGCTGGCGCAGTCGCGGCGGGCGCGGTGATCGCGTGGATGTTCCCCAAGAGCCGCGCGGCGATGAAAGCCCTGCCGGGCCTGGCCAGCACAGCGGGTGCGCGGTTGGTCGAGGCAGCGCTGGCTGCGCGGTCGGTCGCGTCGGATGGCGCGGAGACGATCAAGCAGGGCGCAAGCGACCTGGCCGCCACCGCGCGCAAGACCGCTGCGTCGAGCGACCTGCCCGCCAAGGCATCGCACATGACCGACGATGTGGTCGCGATGGTCAGCGCCAAGGTCGATGCCCTGGCCGATGCGATCAAGGCGCGATTGCCGAAAAACTAATCGCAACGGCGGCAAAAGCACGCCGCTGCGGCCTCTGCCCCCCTTGGATGGACGCTGCACCGCTGCTAGGAGCGGCGTTCACCCACAGGAGGACAGATAACGCCATGAGCAAAATGCATCTGGTGATGGGCGGTCGCGTTACCGATCCACAGACACTGGAATTTCAGGACCTGAGCAAGGTCGATCTGGTCGGCGTGTTCCCTGACTATGCGTCCGCCGAAAAGGCATGGCGCAGCGCGGCACAGCGGACGGTCGACGACGCGGAAATGCGCTATGTAATCGTGCATCTGCACCGGCTGCTGGAACCGGACCTGCCATCGGCTTGAACTTTCATGCTAGCTTTGTTGATTGCGACCGATAAAGCCACTCTCCTCTGAGGATATGGCTTTTCGTCATTCCTTCACCGTCATCCTGAATTTATTTCAGGATCCATCGTGCGCCAAAAGCCGCCGCTGGGGACGAGAAATGGATGCTGAAACAAGTTCAGCATGACGGTGAAGGAGGGGGCAGTTCCATATGCGATAGCCCTTCTCGTGAAGGGACGTTAGGTGGAGGTGTACTGCCGACGCTCAGCTTCGCCTGGCTTCACCTCCTCCCCGCCGGGGAGGAGTGGAGGGACCCATGATCGGATTTGGGGTTAATTCAGGGGCTGGGGCGGTTTGCGGAAGCGCCAGCGCAGCAGCGGGCGCGTCAGCACCAGCCCCACCAGAAAGCCGCCAATATGTGCGGCGATGGCGATTTGGCCCAGGTCGCCAAGCCCGCCCGCGGTCGCGATGCCGATCATCAGTTGCAGGCCGATCCACGCCGCCGCCAGCCAGAGCAGGCGCACGATATTGGCCGACAGTGGCCCGATGCGGCGCACCGTCTGCTGGCTGTAGAGCAAGGCATAGGTCGCCATGATCGCCGAGATCGCGCCGCTCGCGCCAACCATGGGGTTGGTCGATCCGGGGTCGATCGCCCATTGCGCCGCGCAGGCACCATAAGCGCCGACGAGGTAAAGGCAGAGCGTACCCCCCTTCCCCAGCACCTGTTCGACCTGCCGTCCGCAAAAGACCAGCATCAGCAGGTTGAAGCCGATATGCAGCCAGCCCGCGTGGATCAGCGCGCAGCTGAGCGGCGTCAGCCAGGCCGGGACCGCCGCCATGCCTTCCAGCAGAGCAGGGTCGCCAATCCGCGCCGGGATGAAGCCGCCAATGATGGCGGCGTCATCGGTGCGGCCGGTGAAATGGAGCAGCAGGAATGCGACGAAAGTGATCGCCGCAATCCCGTTGGTCATCCTGCCTGCGGGTAATTTCACGGTCAGATGAAGGCGATTTTTTCGACCTGGTAGAATTTGTCGCCCGCCGGGACCGACACTTCCACATCCTCGCCCACCGTGCGGCCGATCAGCGCGCGGCCAAGCGGGCTGTTATAGGAAATCATGCCGAGCTTGGCATCCGCTTCAGCCTGACCCACGATCTGATATTTGACCGGCTTGTCATCCTCATCGAGCAAGGTGACGGTCGCGCCGAACACGATCTTGTCGCCCGACAGGCTCTTGGGATCGATGATCTGCGCGCGCGACAGCTTGTCCTCCAGATCGGAGATGGTCGCTTCGACCTGGCCCTGCCGTTCCTTGGCGGCGTGATATTCGGCATTTTCCGACAGATCGCCATGGGCGCGCGCCTCTTCGATGGCGTCGACAATCAATGGCCGTTCAGCCTTGAGTTCGCGGAGCTGCGTCATGAGCTTGTCATAGCCCATCTGCAACATCGGCATCTTCTCAACGGTCGCCATTATGCAAATCCTTCGTCAAAACTTCCCTTTGGCGGCGACCAACATGGTGCCACCCGCAGCGTGTGTCCTTGTGCAGGGGATCAGGCTTGCGACAGGGGATAATAGGACTGGAGCGACCGCACTTCAAGGGGATGGTCCCGTAAAGCCTCGATCGCGTCAGCGGCGGCGACGCTGGCGGCGGCGGTGGTGAAACTGGCAATCTTCGCCCGTAGAGCCGATGTGCGGATCGCCTTGCTGTCCTTGAGCGACTGCCAGCCTTCGGTGGTGTTGAAGATCAGCTGCACGTCGCCGTCGGTGATCCGGTCGACAATGTGCGGGCGGCCCTGCGCCACCTTGTTGACCGTTTCCACCGCCAGGCCATTATCGGCCAGGAATGTGGCGGTGCCGCCGGTCGCGATGATGCGGAAGCCCATGGCGGCCAGCTTCTTGGCAGCGGGCAGGATGACCTGCTTGTCACCATCCTTCAGCGAGATGAACACCGTGCCGCTGGTCGGCAACATGGTGCCAGCGCCGATCTGCGCCTTGGCAAAGGCGGTCGCGAAATCGCTATCGATTCCCATGACTTCGCCGGTGCTTTTCATTTCCGGTGAGAGGACCGGATCGACGCCGGGGAAGCGACCGAAGGGGAATACCGCTTCCTTGACCGCGACATGGTTGATGGCGTTGCGGTCGATCACGGGCAGGTTTTCGAGCATCTCGCCCGCCATCACCCGCGCCGCGATCTTGGCGATGGGGGTGCCGATCGCCTTGGCGACGAAGGGGACGGTGCGGCTGGCGCGCGGGTTGACCTCGATCAGGTAAACCGTGCCATCCTTGACCGCGAACTGGATGTTCATCAGGCCGCGGACCGACAGGGCGTGGGCCAATATTTCGGTCTGCCGTTCGATTTCCGCGATGATCTCATGGCTCAAACTATAGGGCGGCAGCGAGCAGGCGCTGTCGCCCGAATGGACGCCGGCTTCCTCGATATGCTGGAGCACGCCAGCCACCACGACATCGACGCCATCGCACAGCGCATCGACATCCACCTCGATCGCGTCGCGCAGATATTGGTCGATCAGCACGGGCGATTCGCCCGATACCAGCACGGCGGTGGTGATATATTCTTCCAGTTGCGCCTGCCCGTCGACAATCTCCATCGCCCGGCCACCCAGCACATAGCTGGGACGCATGAGGACAGGATAGCCGATGCGGTTGGCGACGGCGATCGCCTCCTCCCGGCTGCGGGCAATGCCATTGTCTGGCTGGCGCAGCTTGAGCTTGTCGATCAGCGCGGCGAAACGCTCACGATCTTCGGCCAGGTCGATGGCGTCGGGCGACGTGCCAAGGATCGGGATGCCCGCATCCTCCAGCGCCTGTGCCAGCTTGAGCGGGGTCTGGCCGCCAAACTGGACGATGACGCCCTTCAACGTGCCGTTCGACTTTTCGATGTCGAGGATTTCCAGCACATCTTCCGCGGTCAGCGGCTCGAAATAGAGGCGGTCCGACGTGTCATAGTCGGTCGACACGGTTTCCGGGTTGCAGTTGACCATGATCGTCTCATAGCCGACGTCGCTCAGCGCGAAGCAGGCATGGACGCAGCAATAATCGAACTCGATCCCCTGCCCGATCCGGTTCGGTCCGCCGCCAAGGATCACGACTTTCTCGCGGTCGGTCGGGGCGGATTCATTCTCCGCCTCCCCGAAGATCGGCGCTTCATAGGTCGAATACATGTAGGGCGTTTTCGCCTCAAACTCGGCGGCGCAGGTGTCGATGCGCTTGAACACCGGGCGCACGCCCAGCTTGTGGCGCAGGGTGCGGACCTCATCTTCGGTCACGCCGCCGGTCATCGCCTTGACCGCATCGTGGATCAGGCCGGACCCGCGCGCAATGCCGCGTTCCATGCCGCGCAGATTGGCGGATTTGAGAGCGAGATAGGCGAGGCGCTTGTCGGAAAAGCCCATGGATTTGAGGCGACGCATCCCGTCCGCATCGCGCGGCAGGCCGTTTTCGATGACTTCGCCTTCCGCCTCGACAATTTCCTTGATCCGTTCCAGGAACCAGGGGTCGAACTTGGCGATAGCGTGGATTTCCGCGACGGTCAGCCCTTCGCGCAGCGCCTGCGCCGCGACCAGCAGCCGGTCGGGCGTGGGCTGAGACAAGGCCGCGATGATGTCGTCCTTGGGCGCGCCGACCAGATGATCGACATCGTTGAAACCGCACAGCCCGGTTTCCAGACCACGCAGCGCCTTCTGCATCGATTCATGGATGTTGCGGCCGATCGCCATGACTTCGCCGACCGATTTCATCGCGGTGCCGAGCAGCGGCTCTGCGCCCTTGAACTTCTCGAACGCAAAGCGCGGGATCTTGGTCACGACATAGTCGATGGTCGGCTCGAAGCTGGCAGGCGTCGCGCCGGTAATGTCGTTGGTGATCTCGTCCAGCGTGTAGCCCACGGCCAGCTTGGCCGCGACCTTGGCGATCGGGAAGCCGGTCGCCTTGGACGCCAGCGCCGAGGAGCGCGAGACGCGCGGGTTCATCTCGATCACGATCAGGCGGCCATCCTTTGGATTGACCGCGAACTGTACGTTGGAACCGCCTGTTTCAACGCCGATTTCACGCAGCACCGCAATGGATGCGTTGCGCATGATCTGATATTCCTTGTCGGTCAGCGTCAGCGCGGGGGCGACGGTGATGCTGTCCCCGGTATGGACGCCCATCGGATCGACATTTTCGATCGAGCAGATGATGATGCAATTGTCCGCCCGGTCGCGGACCACCTCCATCTCATATTCTTTCCAGCCGAGCAGCGATTCCTCGATCAGCACTTCGGTGGTGGGCGAAGCGTCCAGGCCACCGCGCACGATGGTCATGAACTCGTCGCGATTATAGGCGATGCCGCCGCCGGTGCCGCCCATGGTGAAGCTGGGGCGGATGATGGAAGGCAGGCCGGTGAACTCCAGCGCCTCCAGCGCCTCCTCCATGGAGTGGGCGATGCGCGAACGGGCGGATTCCAGGCCGATCTTGTCCATGGCGTCGCGGAACTTGATCCGGTCCTCCGCCTTGTCGATGGCTTCGGCGTCCGCGCCGATCATCTGGACGCCGTACTTCTCCAGCGTGCCGTCATTGAACAGGGCCAGCGCGGTGTTGAGCGCGGTCTGGCCGCCCATCGTCGGCAGCACCGCGTCCGGCCGCTCCTTCTCGATGATCTTCGCCACGATTTCGGGCGTGATCGGCTCGACATAGGTGGCGTCGGCAAATTCCGGGTCGGTCATGATCGTGGCCGGATTGCTGTTGACCAGGATGATGCGATAGCCCTCCTCTTTCAACGCCTTCACCGCCTGCGTGCCCGAATAATCGAACTCGCACGCCTGGCCGATGATGATCGGCCCAGCGCCGATAATGAGGATGGAGGAGATGTCTGTACGCTTAGGCATGGTTGCTCCAGACCTTCTCCCTTGAGGGAGAAGGATATGCAGGCTTGGCGGCGAAGCCGCTTAGCCGAAGTTGGATGAGGGTGCAGGGGCGTCCGTCAAATTGACGGCGATGCCCCCTCACCCTATCCCTCTCCCCGGCGGGGAAAGGGGACTTATGGTCGAAAAGCGATTGACCGGCATGGCGCGCAAACTGCGCAGCGACCCGACCGAGGCGGAAAAAACGTTGTGGGCGCGATTGCGCGCCGGGCAGGTCGACGGATGCAAATTCGTCCGACAGTTTCCGATCGGCGCGCATGTCGCCGACTTCGCATGTCGCAGCGCGAAGCTGGTCATCGAACTGGATGGTGGACAACACGCGACCAGCGACACCGACGCGGCGCGAACCCGCGCAATCGAAGCGCATGGCTATCGGGTGGTGCGGTTCTGGAACCATGATGTGCTGTTCAACATGGACGGCGTGCTGGAAAGTATCCGATCCGAACTGCGGCTCTCCCGAAACCTTCTCCCTTAAAAAGCCCTCCCCCTTGAGGGGGAGGGTTGGGTGGGGGTGTGCGGCGTCAATTGCATGTCCCATCAGCGCCGATCCCCCTCACCCCAACCCTCTCCCCGCCGGGGAGAGGGAGTCCGAGCGTGTCCAGCACCGATGCTGAGGGTGGTGGAAATGTCGGTGCGTTTGGGCATTAATTCAGCCATGAGATTATGAGTTTCAGGATTGTTTTTGCGGCTTCAGTCACAGTGGTTTCGCCTGCTTTTTTGGCGATCCATCCAAGCGTACTTTTGGCTTGAGAAAGGACTGCGCTAGCTCGCACGCGAGTTTTAGAAAGTAAGTTTCTTAGTGCGCCGATCTCGGCTGAAGCTGCTACCCGATCTTCTGGAAGCAAGTCACCCACATCATTCGCAGTAAGAATATCTTGCTCAAGCGACGTTAAATTCTCAACTATTTCTGCTACTTCTGGCTGATTGTGGTCAAATTCGACAATTCGATCAGACGCGGGTGCCTTATCTTTTATATCGAAAGTCACTCCCACCCAATCTTCGTGAAAAGACTCGAATTCCCCATCCCGAAACAGCGCAGGGGCAGACTCCTCCTCTTCGCTTAATCGTTGCTCGATAAGTTCTACGCCCTCGTCAGTGAGCATAAAATGCCTTATCTCGAAGTGAGGACGATCACTATCGAAAGGGTCTCGAACTAGTTCCCTTTCAAGCAAACTATTCAGTGCGAGGCGAAGCTGTGGCGGATTCGCGAAACTGCCGAGCCCTTCTAGAATTTGTTTTTCGTCACAAATGGTAAATCCATCGACCATCGCGGTACGATAAATGACGTAGAGCGCAAGCTCTCTATACTCCCTGGTGCGCAGCACTTTCATGGGTTGACAGTCATCAATGCACCGCCCCCGTCCGAGCCTCACACCCCCAGCCGTCATATTCGACGCCGCACAATATCTCGATCTGGAGGCACTTCTTGGTCAGCGCGCGGATAGACGCCTCATCCACTGCCTGTTCGCATTCCAGGAACAGGAACAGGTCGCCATCCTCATCTTCTTCGCGGTCGAGTTCGACCATGCCGAACTGGCTGGCGATTTCCAGGACGCGGTCGAAATCCTTGTCATTGCCCTTGAAGCTGACGTCCACGGCGCGCGGGATCATCGCCTTGTCGCCATTGGCGGCGAGGTTGGCGAGGACTTCGCGGTCCGCTTCCCATTCGGCGGCCAGCCGCGCTTCATCGACGGGGGGCAGCTTGATGCTCATGCCGCCACCGCTTTTTTCAGGCCATCGACGAAGCGCTGGAACAGGTAGAAACTGTCCTGCGGGCCGGGCGAGGCTTCGGGGTGATATTGGACCGAGAAGGCGTTTTTGTCGGTCAGCGCAATGCCGCAATTGCTGCCGTCGAACAGCGAGATGTGGGTGGAGCGCACATTGGCGGGGAGCGTAGCGGCATCGACCGCAAAGCCATGGTTCATGCTGGTAATCTCGACCAGCCCGTCCTCCAGCCGCTTGACCGGATGGTTCGCGCCACGATGGCCCTGATGCATCTTGATGGTCTTTGCACCCACGGCAAGGCCGAGCAACTGGTGGCCAAGGCAGATGCCGAACACGGGAATGTCCGCGTCCAGCACCTGCCGGATCACCGGCACGGCATAAACGCCGGTCGCGGCGGGATCGCCCGGACCGTTGGACAGGAACACACCGTCGGGGCCGAGGGCCGACACCTGATCGAAGGTCGCAGTGGCGGGCAGCACGGTGACGCGCGCGCCGGCCTTTACCAGATTGCGGAAGATATTGTTCTTCGCGCCATAGTCGATGGCAACGACATGGGGGCGGCTATCATCCCCCTCCCGCTTGCGGGAGGGGTTAGGGGAGGGCATGTCCGGGGTGTCGGCTGTAACAGCCCCTCCCCCGACCCCTCCCGCAAGCGGGAGGGGAGAAGAATAGCCCACGCCCAGCGTCCATGGTCCGCCTTCCCACAACCGGCTGTCCTTGCCGGTGACTTCGATGGCGAGGTCCATGCCCTCCAGACCGGGCCAGGCTGCGGCCTTGGCGGCCAGCGCGGCAATGTCGAACGCGCCGTCGGGATCATGGGCGATGACGATGTTGGGCGCGCCCTTTTCGCGGATCATGCGGGTCAGCGCGCGGGTATCGACCCCCGACAGGCCGATGCGGCCATGGTCGCGCATCCAGTCGTCGAATGGCTGGACGTTGCGGAAATTGCTCGGCTCCGTCACGTCCTGCCGCACGACGCAGCCAAGCGCGAAGGGGGTGTCCGCCTCGACATCGTCGGCATTGGTGCCGACATTGCCTATATGGGGGAAGGTGAAGGTCACGACCTGGCCCGCATAGCTGGGGTCGGTCATGATTTCCTGATAGCCGGTGATCGCAGTGTTGAAGCAGAGTTCGCCCACCGCTTCGCCCACAGCGCCAAAACCACGGCCGAATACGGCGGAACCATCGGCAAAAACCAATACCCCTGTCGCTCCTTTAGGCACAATGAGGGTCTTGGCGTCAGCCATGGTCGGGTGGTCCTTTTTTGCTTTTGCGGGGTCCCGTCTGGTGCGGGTTAAACGGCCGGTCACCTATGCCTGTGCGGCGTCGCGGTCAACGCCTGTTAAAAATCTCTTTTGGCACTATATCTGCTCCTTTCCGAATAACGACAGGATTCGCTTCGCCATGATTCGCGATACCATCAAGAGCGCCCAGATCACAGCCATGAAGGCGGGCGACAAGGAACGCTTGGCCGCCGTGCGCCTGATCATGGCCAAGCTGAAGGACCGCGACATCGAACTGCGCGTGGCCAGCAACGTGCCGGACGACGATGTGGTGGTGGTCGAAGTGCTGCAAAAGATGGTCAAGCAGCGCCGCGAATCGATCGACATGTTCAAGAGCGGCGGGCGCGAGGAGTTGGCCGCCAAGGAACAGAGCGAGCTGGAAGTGATCGAAAGCTTCCTGCCGCAACAGCTGAGCGAGGACGAGACGAAAGCGGCGATCGAGGGCATCAAGGCCGAGGTCGGCGCGGCGAGCGTCAAGGATATGGGCAAGGTGATGGCAGTGCTGAAGGAACGGCACGGCCAGGTGATCGACATGAGCAAGGCCAGCGCGCTGGTGAAGGCGGCGCTTAGCTGAACTGAACTGGCGCTTGTGGTTCCCCTCCCGCTTGCGGGAGGGGTCAGGGGAGGGCATGTTTGACCCCAATGGACAAAGGCTATGCCCGCCCCACCGCAAGAGCGCGCGCCCTGCGCAACAATGCGACGGACGCCGAGCGCGTGCTGTGGCAGGCGATCAGCGCGCGCAAACTGTCCGGCATCCGGTTCAACCGCCAGGTGCCTGTCGGCCCTTTCATCTGCGACTTCGTGGCGCGATCCATTGGTCTGGTGATTGAGGTTGATGGCGGCCAGCATGACGATGCCGTTGATGCCGAACGGACGCGCTATATCGAAGCACAGGGATTTCGCGTCATTCGCTTTTGGAACAATGAAGTGTTGGGCAATTTGGACGGGGTGATCGAGGACATTATGCGCGTCTTGGCGGACATGCCCTCCCCCAACCCCTCCCGCAAGCGGGAGGGGAGTTAATTGTCACTAACCCCTGCCTTTCTCGACGAATTGCGTGCGCGCACGTCGCTGTCGACGCTGATCGGGCGCACCGTGAAGGTGCAGAAGGCGGGCCGCGAGTATAAGGCGTGCTGTCCGTTCCATAACGAGAAAACGCCCAGCTTCACGATCAATGACGAGAAGGGTTTTTACCACTGTTTCGGCTGCGGCGCGCATGGCGATGCTATCCGGTGGATGACGGACCAGCGCGGCCTGCCCTTCATGGAGGCGGTCAAGGAATTGGCGCAGGCGGCGGGGATGGATGTGCCTGCGCCCGATCCCCGCGCGGCACAGCGGGCGGAGGCGGCCAAGGGGCTGCATGATGCAATGGCGGCGGCGCAGGGCTTTTTCGAGGAGCAGCTGGGCGGGATCGACGGGGCGGAGGCTCGAAATTACCTGCAAAAACGCGGGATCAGCGATGCGACGCGGCGGACCTTCGGCTTTGGCTATTCGCCGGACTCACGCGGCAAGCTGAAAACCGCGCTGCGTGACTTTGGCGAGCCGATGCTCGTTGAAGCGGGCCTCCTGATCAACCCAGACGGTGCCGAGCCGGATGGCGGTAAAACCAAAAAGCGCGACACCTATGACCGTTTCCGCGGGCGACTGATGCTGCCGATCCGCGACATTCGCGGGCGGGTGATCGCGTTTGGCGGGCGGATTTTGGGCGCGGGGGAGCCGAAATATCTCAATTCCCCCGACACGCCTTTGTTCGACAAGGGGCGCACGCTCTACAATATCGACCGCGCCTCCCCCGCCAGCCGCAATACGGGGCGGGTGATCGTGGTCGAGGGGTATATGGACGTGATCGCGCTGGCCCAGGCGGGCTTTGCCGATGCGGTCGCGCCGCTGGGGACCGCGCTGACCGAGCATCAGATCGAGCGACTGTGGAAAATGGTCGAGGTGCCGATCCTGTGCTTCGATGGCGATTCGGCGGGGCAGAAGGCGGCGATCCGCGCGGCGATGCGCGCCCTGCCGCTGCTGCGCCCCGGCCACAGCCTGGCCTTTGCGACGCTACCCGCGGGCAAAGACCCCGACGATCTGATCCGCGCCGAAGGGCCAGCGGCGATGGACGCTGTGCTGAACGCCGCGCAGCCGCTGGTCGATCGGCTGTGGAGCCATGAACAGAGCGTCGCCCCGCTCGACACGCCGGAACAGAAAGCCGCGCTCAAGCAAAGGCTGGCCGCGATTACCGAGGCGATTGGCCATCCCGACGTGCGCGCCCATTATGCCCATGCGTTTCGCGAACGCTATGACGCGCTGTTTTTCGCTCGCCCCGCCTTCAACAGCGCCCCGCGCGGGCAAGGCGCCAACAATGCCGGGCGGTGGCAGCGCGACAAGAAGGGCAACTGGAAAGCGCCGATCGCCCCGGTCGGGCAGGAAGCGCGCGCGATCGGCGCAACCGGCATGGAACAGCGGCTGCTGCGCGCGATTCTGGCCAGTTTGCTGCGTCACCCGGAGCAGATTGTCCGCCACCGCGAGACGCTGGCGAGCCTGCATGTGGCCGATCGGGCGCTGGGTCAGCTGCTCGCCGCGATGATTGCTGCTTCCTTTCGCAAAGAAACAGTTGAAACTGATGGCCTCCTTACCATATTGGGGCCAGGTGAAGTGTATAATATGGCGAAGGGGATGCTTCGGGCCGACACGTTCACATTCACCCCCCACAGGATGATAACCGACGCCGATCGCGTGACCCGCGATCTGGAAGAGGCCATTCGGGTGATGGCGCAGGGACCGGAGCTGGACGCTGCGCTGGCGGAGGCGACGAGACGGGCGAGGGATGACCTCAACGAGGAAAGCTATGCCGAGCAGCAACGGGTCCATCGACTGAAAATGGACCATGAAAGCCGCCTGGCGGAACTGGCGCAGTCCGACGACATTGAATGAGATGGTCGTTCCGATATGGAACGAGGGATTTATATGATCGCTCCCGCAAGAGGGGGCGGCGGAGTTAAGGCGAATAGATGGCGACCAAGGCGAACAGCAAAAGTGCGGGTGCGGGCGATGGCGGGGATGAAGGCGGCGATGCCCCCCTGCTCGACCTCAACGAAGCCTCGGTCAAGAAGCTGCTCGCCCGTGCCAAGAAGCGCGGCTACATCACCTATGACGAGCTGAACAACGCCCTGCCGCAGGACCAGATGTCCTCCGAGCAGATCGAGGATGTCATGTCCGCGCTCAACGACATGGGCGTCAACATCGTCGAAAATGAAGAAGCCAGCGAGGATGGTGAGGACCAGCAGCGCGAGGATGATAATGACGACGCCAATGAGGCGGCGGAGGACGATGACGGCTCGCCCCGGCTGATCACCGAGAAGAAGAAGGAAACGGTCGATCGCACCGACGATCCCGTTCGCATGTATCTGCGCGAAATGGGCGCGGTGGAGCTGCTCAGCCGTGAGGGCGAAATCGCCATCGCCAAGCGGATCGAGGCCGGCCGCGACACCATGATCCTGGGGCTGTGCGAAAGCCCGACGACCTTCAACGCGATCATCGAATGGTCGACCGCGCTCAACAATGGCGAAATGCAGCTGCGCGAGATCCTCGATCTCGACGCGATGCTGTCCAAGGACCCAGCGCCTGAAAGCCTGGAGGAAGGCGCCGAGGATGACGATGGCGAGATAAGCGAAAAGACCGCTGGTCCGAGCTTCAAGGAAGAGGAGGAGCCTGAAGAGGAGTCTGCCGACGCCGACGAGGATGAGGACGGCAACGAACGCCGCCCCCGCCGGGTCGAAGAGGAAGAGGAGGAGGACAACACCCTCTCCCTTGCCCAGATGGAAGAAACGCTCAAGCCGATGGCGCTGGAGAAGTTTGCGACCATCACCGAGATTTTCCGCGCCTTTTCGAGCATCCAGGCCGCGCGCATGTTGGCCATGGGCAATGGCGACGCGCTGAGCCAGGCGGAAGAGGACAGCTATCACGAGCTGCGCGAAAGCCTGACCGCGCAGGTCGAAAGCGTGCAGTTCCACCAGCAGAAGATCGAATATCTGGTCGATCAGCTCTATGCCTATAACCGGCGCCTGACCGCGCTGGGCGGGCAGATGTTGCGTCTGGCCGAACGGCACAAGGTGCCGCGCAAGGACTTCCTCGACCGCTATGTGAACCATGAGCTGGACGATGGCTGGATGGACCGGGTCGCGGGCCTCGACAAGAAATGGACCGCCTTCGTCGCTGCCGAAGGGCGCGCGGTGGAACGCATCCGCACTGAAGTCAGCGAAATCGCGCAGGCGACCGGCATGTCGCTCAGCGAATTCCGCCGCATCGTCAACATGGTGCAGAAGGGCGAGCGCGAGGCGCGGATCGCCAAGAAGGAAATGGTCGAGGCGAACCTGCGCCTGGTCATTTCCATCGCTAAAAAATATACGAACCGTGGCCTGCAATTCCTTGATCTTATTCAGGAAGGCAATATCGGCCTGATGAAGGCGGTCGATAAGTTCGAATATCGCCGCGGCTACAAGTTCAGCACCTATGCGACCTGGTGGATCCGGCAGGCGATCACCCGATCGATCGCCGATCAGGCCCGCACGATCCGTATCCCGGTCCACATGATCGAAACGATCAACAAGCTGGTGCGCACCAGCCGCCAGTTCCTGCACGAGCAGGGCCGCGAACCGACCCCGGAGGAGATGGCCGAGCGCCTCTCCATGCCGCTGGAGAAGGTGCGCAAGGTGATGAAGATCGCCAAGGAGCCGATCTCCCTCGAAACGCCGATCGGCGACGAGGAGGACAGCCATCTGGGCGACTTCATCGAGGACAAGAATGCAATCATCCCGGTGGACGCGGCCATTCAGGCAAACCTGAAGGAAACCGTCACCCGCGTGCTGGCGTCGCTGACGCCGCGCGAGGAGCGCGTCCTTCGTATGCGCTTTGGTATCGGCATGAACACCGACCATACGCTGGAGGAAGTGGGCCAGCAGTTCAGCGTGACCCGCGAACGTATCCGCCAGATCGAGGCGAAAGCGCTGCGCAAGCTCAAGCATCCGAGCCGCAGCCGCAAGATGCGCAGTTTCCTCGACCAGTAAGCTGCTGCTTATCGGTGTTTATCAAAGGGCGGTCTGCACAGGCCGCCCTTTTTTATGGCGATGATATTTCTTGCTGACCCGCCACCAAAAATCCTCCCCTGCAAGGGGAGGGGGACCGTTTGCGTAGCAAATGGTGGAGGGGTGTTACCCTATCGAGACGGCGACACCCCTCCGTCTGGCCTACGGCCAGCCACCTCCCCCGCCGGGGGAGGATGAACGCTGTTCAAAACGCCAATAACTATTTTGCGAACGACATAGCCGCCCTTTTTTCTCGTCCGTAAACCGCTCCTTTACCCCGTTGCCCTAGCTTGACCGTCAAATCCCCGCTGGCGGACCGGGGTTGATAGGGAATGGCATATGAGCGAAGCGGCACCACGCTATCAATTTGGCGATATATCGCGGATATTGGAGGCGCTGGTCGCTGCCGATGGCACGGCGGCTCATGCCTATGCCAATCGGGCGGGCGCCAGCGTGGCGCGCGATTCGCTGCTGTCGCTCGGCGACCTTGCCGATGGCGCTTATTATCTGTGTCTGCTCCATGGCCGCCATCCCGGCGTGATCGATCATGCTGCCACCCGATCGGCCGACAATGCCGCCCGTGCCTGGTTGATCGAAGCTGCCGATTCCTTTGCCACCGAACGTGCCTATCTGACCCAGGTTTCCGTCGCCGTCGGCCCTGCCCCCAGCACGGCGGGCCAGGCCGATTGCGAAACCACCGTCGGGCAGCAACGCCATGCGCTCGACATGCTCGCCCAGTCCGACCGGCGCGGCTGCGCCATGGGCGCGGCGATGGCGCTGGTGCTGGACTGGCGCGCAGTGCGCCATATCCTGGACATGGCGGCGATCCGCGCGGGGCTGGAGCCGCATCGCTGCACCCTGCCCGACCGCGCCGCCACGCTGGAGGTCGCGCGCGCGATCGGCGGCGATGAAGTGGTTGACCGGGCGATCCAGTTTGGCGCGCGCCAGTTGCTGAACCAGCATCGCGGCCTGTGGGATCTGCTCGCCGCCCGCGCCGACGTGCGCGCACGCCAGCTCTGACCCCTCACCGATAACGCCAGCGCGGCTTGCGTCCCTGCCCCGCTTTGCCTAGTCCGAAAGCAGGACAGCAAGGCGGACCAAAAATATGCGTTTCGAAGGCACCCAGGATTATGTCGCCACCGACGACCTGAAAGTCGCGGTCAATGCCGCGGTGCTGCTGCGCCGCCCGTTGCTGGTGAAGGGGGAGCCGGGGACCGGCAAGACCGTGCTGGCGCAGGAGATTGCGACGGCGCTCGGCGCGCCGCTGATCGAATGGAACGTCAAGTCCACGACCAAAGCGCATCAGGGCCTGTATGAATATGACGCCGTCGCCCGGCTACGCGATGGCCAGTTGGGCGACGAGCGCGTCCACGACATTTCCAACTATATCCGCAAGGGCAAGCTGTGGGAGGCGTTCACCTGCCCCACTTTGCCCGTGCTGCTGATCGACGAGATCGACAAGGCCGACATCGAATTTCCCAACGACCTGTTGCAGGAACTCGATCGCATGGCGTTCCATGTGTACGAGACGGGCGAGACGATCGCGGCGAAGGATCGCCCCATCGTCATCATCACGTCGAACAATGAGAAGGAATTGCCCGACGCCTTCCTGCGTCGCTGCTTCTTCCACTATATCAAATTCCCCGATCGCGAGACGATGCAGGCGATTGTCGACGTGCATTTCCCCGGCATCCAGAAAATCCTGGTCAGCAAGGCGATGGATATTTTCTACGAGATCCGCGATGTGCCGGGCCTGAAGAAAAAGCCCAGCACCAGCGAGTTGCTCGACTGGCTCAAGCTGCTGCTGAATGAAGATATGCCGCTCGACGTCCTTCAGAATAGCGACCCGACCAAGGCGATCCCGCCGCTGCACGGCGCGCTGCTTAAAAATGAGCAGGATGTGATGATGTTCGAGCGGCTGGCCTTCATGGCCCGGCGACAGGGGCGCTGACGATGGCGCATGAAGGCGGATGTCTGTGCGGTGCCGTCCGCATCACGATCGACGCGGAACCGATGGCGGCGCGCCAATGCTGGTGCCGCCTGTGCCAATATCTGGGCGCGGGATCGGGCACGGTGAATGTCGTTTTTCCCACCGATGCCGTAACGATAACGGGCGAGGTCCGCTGGCACGCCAGCACCGCCGACAGCGGCAATGCGATGCGGCGCGGCTTTTGCCCGCAATGCGGCACGCCTATTTTCAGCCTGGCCGAATCGCGCCCGCACCAGACGATCATCCGGGCCGGTGCGCTGGACGATCCGGGGCTGATCGGGCCGCAGGCGGTGATCTGGACACAGGCCGCGCCGCACTGGGCGTTGCACGACCCCGACCTGCCCCATTATCCGGCGCAAATCCCGCTTACGACGTAAAAGGCGCTTGCGCGCACGCGCTTTGTCTGTAGCCTTTCCTTCACATTCAAGACCGCGCCAAGACGGTCTGGATCTGGAGAAGGATGCCGATGCCCAAGCGCGCCCTCACTATATTTTCCGTCGCCCTCTGCCTCGCAGTGCCTTCATTGGCGCGCGCGGCGGATGAGGCGGAGGCCTGGACGCCTACCGAAACCGCGATCCGCGCCACCACGGCAGGGATCAGCCTGCCGCAGACGATCGCCAGCCTGTCGCTGACCAAGAGCGGCGAGGCTTCCAATGGCGGGCGGGCGGTGGACAATTATGCGCAATATCTCTCAGACGATGGCGCGATCCAGGCGACGCTCTACGTCTATCTGCCAACCTATGCCGACGCATCGCTGGCTGCTTACATGACCGACAAGGCGATCATGGAGCGGTTCGGATCGCGCACGCGGCGCACCGCCTATGCCAGCGCGCCGGTCGCGGGCAAGGCCGACAGCGCGATTCGCGCGGTGTATGACGATGCCGCCGATGGCGCGCTGACGACCGCGGCGGGCTTCGTCCATGCCGGGCGCTGGATCGTCAAGATCCGCGTGACCGGGCCGACCGAACGCCGTGCCGAGGTGCTGGCCGGGCTGGACGGGATGCTGGCAGGGCTGGCAGTGGACGATCCGGCGTCTTTGCACGCGACCGGGCCTGCCAAGTTCGATAGCTGTCCCGTAGCCGACACCCATGATGCGCGCCTGACGAAGGACGACGCTGCTACCGCCGCCCCGCAGGATGTGCGCATCCCGCGCGAGGGCAAGGATGCCCTGTGCGTGCGCGGATCAGTGACCACCGCCGACGGTAGCTATGACATGCTCCAGCAGGCCGGGCGCAGCGACGGCGCGATCATCGTGCCGGTGGATGACAGTGGCACGGTGCTGGCGTTCGATCCGGCGGCGCAGGGCAAGGGCTATAAGCTCTCGATCCATATGGTCGGGCAGACCGACCTCTATGGCGTCTATGATCGCGTCCCCAGCCCGCGCCAGATCGCCGCGATCCTGGACGGCAAGGATCCGCAGACCGCCAAGGCCGAGGCGACCGCCGCCTATGCCGCCAATGGCGTCGTCACGATGGTGCGGCACTGACGCGCGCCATCAGGCTTGCGCGGCGATCCATTGACGGGTCGTCGCCAGCATCCGCGCGGCACGGGCGTTAAGATCGGGATAGGCGTCGCGCAACGCTTTCGATCGTTCTTCTATCGCGATCGGGATACCCGGCGGCAACGCTTCGTAGAGCGCCGATAGCGGTAGGCCGCCCGCCCCCATAGCCATACGACCGTCGATAGCTTCGGTCAGGATCGCGGCGAGATCGTTCGGGTCCGCACCGGGATCGGGGGCGTCACAGAGCTGGACATAGCTGAGCCAGCTCGGCGGCACGGCGGCAATCTCCGCCAGCGTGCCACCCGACCGCCGCCAGTGCAGCGCGTCGATCAGCAGCGCCATGGCGGGATGGTCGATCCGGCGCAGGATGGCGCAGGCCTGTGCGATCGTCCTGACCTGCGTGAACAGGCCGAATTCCAGATTGATGCGCAGGCCGTCGCCCGCCTGCTCCGCCAAGGCGGCCAGTTTCGCAGCCGTCGCGCCGGCATCGGGATCGCTGCTGACGCACAGGACGTTACGCGCGCCCAGTTCCAGCGCGGCATCGACCAGCCGGGCATGGTCGGGATCGGGCGGACCGGGCTTGATCCACACCACTTCCATGTCGAGCAGCGGCAGGCCGGTGTCGCGCAATGCAGCCCGCACCGCGCGCGTCGTCGCCGGGGTCCAGGTCGCCGCATCACACCACATGCCGCCATAGTCGAAGCCCGCCCGCGCCGCCGCCTCCACCAGTTGCAGCGGGGTCGCTTCGGGCATGATGCCCGACGCCATGGCGATCGGGTTGCGCCTCACCCCGCGGCCATGGCGGCGGCGACCGATGCCTCTATATCCGCCTTGCTCGGATTGGCGCGCAGGGTCAGGCCGCCGCTCACCTGGAGATTCTGGCCGGTCATGAAACATTCGTCGCTGGCCAGAAATACGCAGCTGGCCGCAATATCTGCCGATGTGCCGTAGCGCCCCAGCGGATAGCCTTTTTTGAACGCTTCCATCAGGCCCGGCACGGCGGCGGCATCAGCGGTCATCGGGGTTTCGGTGAGGCCGGGCGACACGCTGTTGGCGCGGATGCCCAGATGGCCAAATTCATTGGCGACGGTGCGGATCATGTGATCGGTCCCGGCCTTGGTCGCCATATAGGCGGCATGATCGTGGAACATGATCGTTGCGGTGGCAGAGCTGATCTGGATGATCGACCCGCCGCCGCGCCGCTCCATCACCGGGATCAGCGCCTGCGCCAGCTGGAACGGGCCGCGCAGTTGCAGCGCATACATGGCGTCCAGTTCGTCCTGCGTCGTTTCGAGGAAAGGCTTGAGCAGACCCCAGCCGGTGGCGTTGACGGCAATGTCGATGCCGCTCAGCGCCTGTTCGGCGGCATCGACCATGGCGAAGATACTGGCGCGATCGGTCATGTCTCCGGGAATGGCGACGCCGCCAATCTCGTCGGCCAGAGACTGCATGGCGTCGATCCTGCGCCCGGCCAGGGCGACGCGCGCGCCTTCGGCAGCGAAGCGGCGGGCGATGATCTGGCCCATATTATCCTTGCCAGCCGCGCCGACCACCAATGCCGTCTTGCCTTGCAGACGCGCCATATCATCCTCCCTCATCAGCCGTCCGGCACGCCGCGACGGCCGGGTCATTATGCCGTAGATGAAGGGATTAGGGCCGTGGGCCAACTCGGCTTTGTGCTAGGCGTCCGCGCCCAGACCCGTGAAGCCCGCCGCGACGAAATCGACCAGCCGGTCGACCATGGCGTCCAGATCGCTGGAGCTGAAACGCCCGCCCGATTGGCGGTCGAGCATCCCGCTTTCGACCAAAATGTGCGTGGTCATCGCCTGAAAGAAGAAGAAGCACCAATGGACGTCGCCTTCATCCATTTCCGGGTGAAGCGCGTGGAGGGCGTGGACATAGGCCGCGATCAGATCGTCGAAATGCTGGCGGAAGGGAGACACGAACGCCTCCCCCTGCGGCAGGTTCGCGACAAGGGCCATCAGCCGGATATAATTTTTCCATCCCGGCCCGCCGCGCATCGATCGATCGACGATCGGGGTGATGAAGGCGCGGATGATGGCGCGGCGGCGGTCGGTGCGACTGCCATCCAGCGTCACCGCCTGCGCCAGTGATTGCGCCATGCCGTCGGCATGTTCGTCCGCCCGGCGATCGATCACGGCGCGGAACAGATCATCCTTCGACCCGAAATGATAATGGGTCAGCGCGACCTGAACCCCCGCCTCGGTGGCGATGTCGCGCAGCGAGACGCCGTAGAAACCGCGCTGCGAAAAGAGCGACTCGGCGGCGTCGAGGATACGGGCTGCGGTCTCCGGCGCACGGCGGCGGTCGGGCTTTGGCGTCGCCTTTGCGCCTGTTTCGGCACCTGACGTTTCCGCTAGTTTTAACGTATTTCCGCCCATTTCAGACCTATGCCCGACGAATTGACAGGCGACAAGCCGGGCCGATATATTTAGTCGATCGTTCAAATAATAAACGAGAGGCATGTTATGACGGTGGAATCCTTTCTGGGTCGCGCAATCGCGGACTATGATCCGCCTGTCCGTGGCGACCGCATTACCGGCGAACGCTATTATGCGCAGCGCTGGGCGGATGCGGAATGGCAGCATGTCTGGACCAGGACCTGGCATATTGGCGGCATGGCGGCCGATCTGGAGGAAGCGGGCGATTTCCTGACCCATGCGATCGGGCGGGAATCGATCGTGATGCTCTGTCAGGAAGATGGTTCGGTCAAAGCCTTTTACAATGCCTGCAAGCATCGCGGCTACCGCCTCGCCTGGACCGAGGTGGGCGGCGCGCCGCTGCTGACCTGCGGCTATCATGGCTGGAAATATGCGCCCGACGGCACGCTGGCCCATGTGCAGGACCCCGATGATTTTCCCGGTGGTTCCCCCTGCGGCAAGGTGAAGCTGGAGGAAATTCCCTGCACGGTTTGGGGCGGCTTCGTGTGGTTCACCATGGATCGCGACGCAGCCCCGTTAAGCGAATGGCTGGGCGCAGCGGGCGTGCAGCTGGAACAGTGGCAGATGGACAAGATGACGCGGGTGATGGCGCTCAAGTCCGACGTCCCATGCAACTGGAAGATCATCCGCGACAATTTCAACGAAAGCTATCATCTGCCCACGCTCCACCCGCAAATTGCCGGGTCGATCGACGATGCGCTGGACGGCACCATTTTCGAGATGAACCCTGAAGGCCATAATTGCATGGTGATGCGGGGCTTGAAGCCATCGGGCCGCTATCCGACTGCCGACATATTGGAAATGCCGCTGGCGCAGGCGCTGGACTATTGGGAGCTCGACCCCAGAGATTTCGAAGGCCGCGCCAGCCAGGCGCGCGAGGCGATATTGGCGCAGAAGCGCAAACTGGGCGCGGCGAAGGGCTATGCCCATTATGCGGCCATGGGCGACAGCGAGATTATCGACTATCACCATTATACCCTGTTCCCCAACATCACCCTGACCATGTGGCCGGACGGGTTCCAGTTGTTGCGGTCGGAGCCGCACCCGACCGACCCGGAACGCTGCATTTTCGACCATTGGTTCATGGCGCATGAAATCCCCGGTAGCGATGTCGTGTTCGGGCCGATGGGACCGACACCATTCGAGCAGGTCGAGCGTGAGACGGTGGTGTTCGGCACCAAAACGCTGGGCGATGTCGCGGATCAGGATATGAGCGTGGCGATCGGCCAGCAGCAGGGGCTTCATTCGCGCGGCTATACCGGTGGTATGCTGGCGGGGCAGGAAAAGCGGGTGCAGATGTTCCATGAACGGCTGAACGACCTGTGCGACATCCATGACTGAGGTGGAGGCTGTTGCGGTCCTGATCGCCAAGCAGCAATTGGCCGAACTGACCATGGCCTATTGCCGGGGTGTCGATCGGGCCGATGTCGCCCTGCTCCGGTCGATCTTCCATGCGGACAGCGTCGTGGAAAGCGGCGTGTTCAACGGCAGCGGGGCGGACTTTGCCGTGGAGATTTGCGCCATCGTCCAGTCCGCCTTTCACCAGACATCGCATATGACGACCAACCAATGGTTCCGGGTCGATGGCGACGAGGCTGTCGGCGAATCCTATGTGTTCGGGGTGGCGACGCCGCGCAGCGAAGCCGACCGGTCGGTGCAGATGCTGTCGGGCGGGCGCTATCTCGATCGCTTTGCGCGGCGGGACGGCGTGTGGAAATTCAGCGCGCGCCGCTATGTCAGCGACTGGGCTATCCACCAGCCGTCGGGCGGCCCGGACGATATGCTGCGCGCACCCTATCCGTTGCGCGGCGCGCAGGGGGCGGACGATCCCGTCCATGATCTTTGGAAAGGACCGGGCCAATGAGCGCCACCATGAACCGCCGTTTCATACTGGCGGCGCGCCCGGACGGGCTGCCGCAGGAAAGCGATTTCCGACTGGAGGATAGCCCCCTGCCCGCGCCCGGCCCCGGCCAGATCGTCATCCGCAACCATTATGCCTCGCTCGACCCTGCCATTCGCGGCTGGCTGGACGATGCGCCAAGCTATTTGCCGCCGGTTGCGCTGGGGGACGCGGTGCGGGCATCGACCATCGGCACGGTCGAAGCGAGCAATGTCGATCGGTTCCAGCCCGGCGACTGGGTGATGGGGTTGAACCGGATCGAGCACTATAGCGTCGTGACGCCGGACGATTTCATGCACCCGATCGACGTGTCGCTGGCCCCATCAGTGACCAGTTACCTGTCGTCCATGGGCGCGGTCGGGCTGACGGCCTGGTTCGGTGTCAGCGAGATTATGAAGCCTAAAGCGGGCCAGACCGTATTGGTCAGCGGCGCGGCGGGCGCGGTTGGCTCCATGGTCGGGCAGCTGGCGAAATTGCAGGGCGCGCGGGTGGTCGGCATCGCCGGGGGCGCAGCGAAATGCGCCAGGCTGATCGACCATTATGGCTTTGACGCAGCGATCGATTATCGCGGCAAGGATGTCGCGGCGCTGGCGGCGGACATTGGGGCCGCCTGCCCGCAGGGGATCGACCATGTCTATGAGAATGTCGGGGGCGTCTGCCTCGACGCCACGCTGCTGCATATCAACACCCAGGCGCAGATCATCCTGTGCGGGCTGATCGCCGAATATAATGGCGAGCCGCAGGGCGCGCGCAATATCTGGCAGCTGATCGTCAAGAGCGCGACGATGCGCGGCTATCTGCTGATGGAATTTGTCGATCGCTTTCCCGAAGGCAGCCGCGCCATCGCGGCGCTGATCGCGCAGGGCAAGCTGGTCTTTGACGAGCATATCGAGGAGGGGATCGACCGCGCCTATCCCGCCTTCATGCGCTTGTTCGATGGCAGCAATGAAGGGAAGATGATCCTGAAACTCGCCTGAGACGATTTTGCCGACAGTAAGCCATACATAGTGAAACGACTGCTCAGCCGATCATCATCAGGCTGGCATTCCCCCCCGCTGCGGTGGTGTTGATGGACGTGGAGACCTCCTCCATCAGCCAGTCGAGGCAATAGCCGTCCTGCCCCGGCGCATGAACCGGGACGATGCGGCCGGGCCAGTTGGCGACGTCCTGCACCATGGCGGAGACTATGTCCGGCTCACCGTCGACCAGCACGGCGGCTATGGGCGTGTTGGCGGGAATGGCGAAGCGGGCGGCGACGTCCGTCGGCAGACCGGGGGGCAGCGCCATGCCCTGCACCAGCGCGTCATTGCCGGTCGCGAGGATCGCGGCCATCTGGCGGAACAGGCCCGCGCGGGTGGTGGGGCGCAGCAGCATCGTGCCGCGCGGGTGGAGCGTGTAGAGATTACGCTCCCCCACCGGGCCGGGCAGCGTCAACTCCAGCCCCAAAGCGGACATGTCGCCGGTGCGGCGGGCGTGGGTGGCGGCGTCCCCCTCCCCCTGCGCGTCGAGCCAGTCGGCAAAGCTGTGGAGCGGGGAGACGAGCGGCGTGACCTGCGCCGCGCTGGCTGGCGGGTTGGTGACGAGGCGCCCTAGATAGAGCGGGCCGCCAGCCTTGGGACCAGTGCCGGACAGGCCGCAGCCGCCAAAGGGCTGGACCCCGACGATCGCGCCGATGACGTTGCGATTCACATAGATATTGCCAACCTTCACCCGCGATGTGACCCGCGCGATGGTCTCGTCGAGGCGGGTGTGGAGGCCGAAGGTCAGGCCGTAGCCGGTGGCGTTGATCGCATCGACCAGCGCGTCCAGCCCGTCCCGTTTGAACCGCAGGACGTGGAGGACCGGGCCGAAAATCTCGCGGTCGAGGTCTGTCAGGCCGTCAATCTCGATGATGGTCGGCGCGACGAAGGTGCCATATCTGGTTTCGGGCGGAAGCGGCTGTTGCTCCACCTTGCGGCCCAGTGCGCGCATCGCGTCTATATGGGACGTGATGCCGTCGCGGGCTTCGGCGGTGATGACCGGGCCGATGTCCACCTTGAGCGCGTCAGTTCGACCGATGCGCAGTTCTGCCAACGCACCCTTGAGCATCGTCAGGGTGCGGTCGGCGACTTCCTCTTGCAGGCACAGGACACGCAGCGCCGAGCAGCGCTGGCCCGCGCTGTCGAAGGCGGATGCAATGACGTCGGCGACGACCTGTTCGGCCAGCGCGCTGCTGTCCACGATCATCGCATTCTGTCCGCCGGTTTCGGCGATCAGCGGGATGGGATGGCCAGTGGGGGACAGGCGGGTGGCAAGCTGGCGCTGGATCAGGCGGGCGACTTGCGTTGAGCCGGTAAACATGACTGCGGCGGTCTGCGGCGCGGCGACGAGGGCTGCGCCGATGCTGCCATCGCCGGGGACCAGATGGAGTGCGTCGGTCGGAACGCCCGCTGCATGGAGCAGGCGGACGGCTTCGGCGGCGATAAGCGGCGTTTCCTCGGCAGGCTTGGCGAGGACGGCATTGCCCGCGACCAGCGCCGCGGCGACCTGCCCGGTAAAGATGGCCAGCGGGAAGTTCCACGGGCTGATGCAGGTGACGACGCCCAGCGGCTGTTGCTGAGGGCCGAAGCGGGTGCGGGCCTGCTGCGCGTAATAGCGCAGGAAATCGATCGCCTCGCGCACTTCGGCGATGGCGTTGGGGATGGACTTGCCCGCTTCACGGACGATGAGGCCGAGCAGGATGGGCATCCGCTCCTGCATCGCGTCAGCCGCGCGATCGAGCGCGGCGGCGCGGTCGGCGACTGGGGTATTGGACCAGACGCAAGCAGCTGCACGGACAGCGGCGGCCTGGGCTTCTTGCGGCGTGGCGTCGATGACGGTGCCGACAATGTCGCGATGGTCGGCGGGGTTGCGGACGGGACGCGCCTCCCCTGCCCCGCCTGCTGGCGCGGCGGTCCAGTCGAGCGTGGCGCTATGCCGGAGCGCCTGAGTCAGGGTGGCAAGCGTCGTTTCGTCGCTCAGGTCGAGGCCAGCCGCGTTGCGGCGGTCGGGGTAGAGGTTCGCGGGGAGCGCGATCAGATCATGATGCGCGCCGGGATTTGGCATGGCTTTGACCATGTCCACCGGGTCGGCGATCATCTCCTCGACGGACACCGCGGGGTCCGCGATGCGGTTGACGAAACTGCTGTTCGCGCCATTTTCCAGCAGGCGGCGGACGAGATAGGCGAGCAGTGTCTCATGCGTGCCGACCGGCGCATAGATGCGGCAGGGTCGGTTCAGTTTGCCCGCGCCCACCACCTGTTCGTAGAGCGGTTCGCCCATGCCGTGGAGGCACTGAAATTCATAAGAACCGATGCTGAAATCCGGGCCGGCCATCTGGTAGATGGTCGCCAGCGTCTGGGCATTATGGGTGGCGAATTGCGGGAACACCGCATCGGGCGCGGCAAGCAATTTGCGGGCGCAGGCGATATAGGCGATGTCGGTATGCAGCTTGCGGGTATAGACCGGGAAGTCGGCCAGGCCATCGACCTGCGCGCGCTTGATTTCCGCGTCCCAATAGGCGCCCTTCACCAGCCGCACCATGATGCGGCGGTCGGCGCGGCGGGCGAGATCGACGATCCAGTCGATGACGAAGGGGCAGCGCTTGCCATAGCCCTGCACGACAAAGCCGAGGCCGTTCCAGTCCATCAGCGCCGGATGGAGCGCGAGGCTTTCGAGCAGGTCGAGCGAGAGTTCGAGGCGATCGGCTTCCTCCGCGTCGATGTTGAAGCCGATATTATAGCGCTTGGCGAGGGCGGCGAGTTGCTGCACGCGGGGCAGCAGTTCGGCCATGACCCGGTCCGCCTGGGCGCGGGCATAGCGCGGGTGGAGCGCGGACAATTTGATCGAGATGCCGGGACCGGCGTAGATGCCGCGCCCCGCCGATGCCTTGCCAATGGCGTGGATGGCCTGCTCATAATCGGCATAATAGCGCGCGGCATCGGCGGCGGTGGTCGCCGCTTCGCCGAGCATGTCATAGCTATAGGCGAACCCCTTGGCCTCCATCGCCTTGGCGCGTTTGAGCGCTTCCTTGATGGTTTCGCCGGTGACGAATTGTTCGCCCATCATTCGCATAGCGAGGTCCACGCCGCGCCGGATGACCGGTTCGCCCGCGCGGGCGACGAGGCGGGTGAGCGCTGCGCCAAGACCGCGATCGTCCACGCTGCCGACCAGCTTGCCGGTGACGACCAGACCCCATGTAGCGGCATTGACGAACAGCGACTTGTCGCTGCCCAGATGCGATCCCCAGTCGCCGTCGGCGATCTTGTCGCGGATCAGCGCGTCGCGAGTGGCCGCGTCAGGGATGCGCAGCAGGGCTTCGGCGAGGCACATCAGCGCGACGCCCTCCTGACTGGAGAGGGCATATTCCTGCACCAGCCCTTCGACGCCGCTACCCTTGTGATTGGCGCGGAGCGCGGTGACGAGGGCGCGGGCGGTGTCGCGGGCAGCGGCGCGGATTGCGTCCGGAAGGGGCGCTGCTTCGATCAGGGGCGCAAGCGCCTCCGCCTCGTCCCGGCGATAGGCGGCGGTGATCGCCTGGCGCAGGGGGGATTGCGCGCGGATGGCGGGGGCGAAGGCGGCGAAGGGGAGCTGAGCGGTCATGGCGCGCAGAATATCGCATTTGCGTAAGTCGATCCGACTTTTCAAACGGGTATTCATGAGCGATATGACTTTTAATTCTACTATGTTAGGTCATGTGGGTGGATAAATTGCTACAAACAGTCGATCTGGATGATTTCGATCGCAAGATCATCGCCGCGCTGGTGGAAGATGGGCGGATGACCGTCACCGATCTGGCCGTCGCGGTCGGGCTGTCCAAGACGCCCTGCCAGATGCGGCTGCGGCGATTGCAGGAGAGCGGGGTGATCCGGGGGTTCCGGGCGATGGTCGATCCGGCCAAGCTGGGGATGGACCATGTCGCCTTTGCCGAGATCAAGCTGTCCGACACGCGCGAGAGCGCGCTGGCCGAATTTAACGATGCCGTGCGGCGCATCCCCGAAGTCGAGGAATGTCATATGATCGCCAGCAGTTTCGACTATCTGCTCAAGGTACGGACGGCGGATATAAGACGCTATCGCACCGTGCTGGGCGAGAAGATTTCCAGCCTGCCGCATGTCGCCAGCACATCGACCTTCGTGGCGATGGAAACGGTGCTGGAGGCAGGCGGCAGACGGAAATAGGCCGCGTCAGTTTGGGCGGAAGGTGGCCAGCGCTGCGCGGGCGCCGTCTGTTTCAAGGATGGTCAGCCAGTGGATCAGCGCGTCGCGGAATAGCGGGTTCGCGCCCAGGGCTGGCGGGATGACGGCGTCGACGGCGAGGATGGCAACCACCCGATCCTGCGTCGTGCTTGCCGCGCCGAGGGCTGCGGCGATGGGCGTCGCCAGCGGATCGTCCACGATATGGGGCTGGCCCAGATCATCCTGCCCGGCCTGCCAACGAACCCATGCGGCGACGGCCAGCGACAGCGCGTCGATCCCCTGCCCCGCCGCCAGTCGCGCGGCGATGGTGGCGAGGAGGCGCTGGGGCAGTTTCTGCGATCCGTCCATCGCGATCTGGCGAGTGCGGTGGCGCAGTGTGGGATTGTCGAAACGCGCCATCAACTCGCGGCGATAGGCGGCGACGTCCAGTTCCGGCGGGGGAGACAGGGTGGTTTCCGCTTCGTCCCACAGCGCTTCGACGAAGATGCGCGCTTCGGGCAAGGCGAGGACGTCATGGACATGGTCGATCGCCGCGAGGCCGCCCAGATAGGCGATGCCGCTATGTGCGCCGTTGAGCAGGCGGAGTTTGGCTTCTTCCCATGGGGCGACGGCGGCGGTGATCTGGACCCCTGCGCCGAAATCGGGGCGCGGGCCGCAGAACCTGTCCTCGATAACCCATTGGATGAAGGGTTCGGTTTTGACCATCGCCTGATCCTCGACACCCAGGCGCGCGGTCAGGGCGGCGATGTCGTCGGGCGTGGTGGCGGGGACGATGCGGTCCACCATGGTTTCGGGGAAAGAGCCCTCCGCCGCGATCCAGTCGGCCAGCGCGGCGTCATGGCGGCGGGCAAGCGCCAGCACGGCGTTGCGCAGGCGCGTGCCGTTATGGGGGAGATTGTCGCAGCTGATCGCGGTGAAAGGCGCAAGTCCCGCCGCCTTGCGCTGTGCCAAGGCAGCGACGAGATAGCCGGGCGCGGTTTGGGGGGCGTCGAGTGAGACGAGATCGGCGGCGAGTTGCGCATCATCCTCGATCAGCGCGCCGGTCGCCGGGTCGAGCTTATAGCCCTTTTCGGTGATGGTGAGCGTGACGATATGGGTGTCGGGCGACGCCAGCGCGGCGATGAGCGCTTGGCAGTCTTGCGGGGCGACGATGACATCCTGCACCGCACCGATGATGCGCGCCTGCTCCGATCCGCCGTCGCGCACCAGCATGGTGTAGAGGCCGTCCTGTGGCACCATCTGGTCACGCACCGATGGCGAACGGAGCGAGGCGGCGATGATGCCCCAGCGCAGATCGCCTGCGTTCAGGGCATTATCGAACACCACCGCCTGATGCGCGCGGTGGAACGCGCCGATGCCCAGATGGACGACGCCTGCCTTTACCTGCGCGCGATCATAGCCGGGGCGGATGACGTCGGCGGGCAGACTGGCGAGCGTCTGGCTCGACAGGCGGCTCACAACTTGTAGGCCTGCTTGACGAGATCATAGGCGAGCGCGCGGGCGACCTCGAACGCTTCATCCTCTTCCATGCGATGTTCCACGACCAGTTGCGCCAGCCAGCCGCAATCCATGCGGCGGGCGACGTCATGGCGCGCGGGGATCGACAGGAAGGCGCGGGTGTCGTCGTTGAAGCCGACCGTGTTGTAGAAGCCGCCCGTTTCGGTCGCGCGTTCGCGGAAGCGGCGCATCCCTTCCGGGCTGTCATGGAACCACCAGGGCGGGCCAAGCTTGAGCGCGGGATAATGGCCCGCCAGCGGCGCGAGTTCGCGCGAATAGACATCCTCGTCCAGGGTGAAGAGGATCAGCGTCAGGCGCGGATCGGTGCCGTAAAGGTCGAGCAGGGGCTTCAATGCCTTCACAAATTCCCCGGCGGTCGGGATGTCCGCACCCTTGTCCTTGCCAAAGCGCGCCAGTACGGCGGCATTATGGTTGCGGTGGACGCCGGGATGGAGCTGCATCACCATGCCGTCGGCGATCGACATACGCGCCATTTCGGTGAGCATATGGCCGCGGAACAGTTCCGCCTCCGCCGCGCTGACCGGGCCGCTGGTGACTTTGGCATAGAGCGCCTCAATCTCCGCGCGGGGCAGGTTGGCGGTGAAGGCGGACGGGTGGCCATGGTCGGTCGAGGTCGCGCCAGCCGCGCGGAAATCGGCGCGGCGCTTTTCATGGGCGCGCAGATAGCCCGCGAAGCTGGCGGCATCCTCGCCCGCAATGGCGCAGAAGCGCTGGACATTGGCGATGAATTTGGGGTCGTCGGGGTCCAGCACCGGATCGGGGCGATAGGCGGTGACGACCTTGCCGTTCCAATCGCTGGCGCGGATGGCGCGGTGATGGTCGAGCGGGTCGAGCGGACCTTCGGTGGTGGCAATGACTTCGATATTGTAGCGATCGAACAAGGCGCGCGGGCGGAAAGCCGGGGTTTTGAGCGCGGCGTCGATAATGTCGTAATAATGGTCGGCCGTTTCCGCCTCCAGCCGCACGTCGATGCAGAACGCTTCGGCGAACACCCAGTCGAGCCACATGCGCGACGGCGTGCCGCGGAACAGGTGATAGTTGGCGGCGAAGATGTGCCAGATGGCGCGCGGGTCGCTGGCGGTCGGGCTGCCATCGACGGTCGGCACGCCCAACTCTTCCAGCTTGACGCCCTGGCTGAACAACATGCGGAACACATAATGGTCCGGCACGATCAGCAACTCCGCCGGATTGGCGAACGGCTCGTCATAGGCGAACCAGCGCGGGTCGGTATGGCCATGGGGCGATACGATCGGCAGATCCCTGACACTGGCATAGAGCGCGCGGGCGATGTCGCGGGTACGCGGTTCGACTGGGAACAGGCGATCAGGGTGCAGGATGAGGGGCTTAGGCAAGAATCATGCTCCTTCGACGCTGGCTATGCCAGCGGTGGCAACGACCTGATAGCGCGGAATGATCAGATGAATAGTGCAAAGTGCGACTAGATAGGCGCAGGATGCGACAGCAAAGATCGGGCCGTAACTGCCGACGCTTTCCAATATGGTTCCGGCAAATTTGGCCATCATCATGCCGCCGATCGCGCCCGCCAACCCGCCAAGGCCGACGACCGATCCGGCCATCCAGCGCGGGAACACATCGCCCGGCAGGGCATAGAGATTGGCAGAAAAACCCTGATGCCCGGCGCAGGCCAGACCGATCAGGCCGACCGCGACCCACATGTTTGGCGCATGGCTGGCGAAGGCGATCGGCACGGCGCAAAGAGCGGCCAAGAACATTGCCGTCTTGCGCGCGCGGTTGACGCTCCAGCCCCGGCCCATGAAGCGCGAGGAGGCCCAGCCGCCCGCGACCGAACCGACATCGGCCAGCAGATAGACGGCGATCAGCGGCGGACCGAAATCCAGCATCTTGACGCCATATTGCTTGTTGAAGAAATCCGGCAGCCAGAAGAGGAATGTCCACCAGACCGGATCGATCAGGAAGCGGCCCAGCATATAGGCCCAGGTCTGGCGCAGGCGGAACAGGGTGGCCCATTTGACCGGGCGCTTTTCCTCGACCGGATCGGTTTCGATCCAGGCCAGTTCCTCTGCCGAAAGGCTCTTTTTCTCACGCGGGCGGCGGTAGAAGCTGAGCCAGGCGGCGAGCCACACCACGGTGAGCAATCCAGTGAGGATGAAGGCCCAGCGCCAGCCCATGGTGACCGCGATGATCGGGACGATCAGCGGCGTCAGGATCGCGCCGACATTGGAGCCGGCGTTGAAGATGCCGATGGCGAGCGCCCGCTCCTTCTTGGGGAACCATTCATTGGTCGCGGCGATAGCGGCGGGGAAGGTTCCTGCTTCGCCAATGGCAAGCGGGATGCGGGCGATCAGCATCCCGGCGGTCGAAGTGAAGAAGATATGGGCGACATGGCCGATCGTCCACAGCGTCACCGCCAGCGTATAGCCCGCGCGCGCGCCGATCCGGTCGATCAGGCGACCGAAAAAGACATAGGCAATGCCATAGCCAGCCTGAAACCAGATGGCGAGATCAGCATAGCCGCTTTCGGTCCAGCCATAGCGTTGTTGCAGGTCGGGCTTGAGCGTCGGCAGGACGAGGCGATCGACATAGGATAGCACGACCGCCGCGAACAGCAGGGCGCAGACGATCCAGCGTATTTTGCCGGACGGTTTGGGAATGTCTGTCACTGGCCGCTCCAATGAAAATCGTTGGTGATCCGTCCCCGAAGGAAGGGTGAGAGCAGATGTGCAGGCCGCCCCCACCCTTCCGCGCGATCGGCGCGCCTTCCCTCCCCCGGCAGGAGAGAGAAATCCGTTCCTGGGTTGGCATCACCAGTTGAACATGGTGCCATCTTCCAGCCGGTTCACCGGCAGGAACGCCCGATTATATTCATATTTCGCAGCCAGTTCCTCGTCGATGTCGACGCCCAGACCCGGCGCTTCGCCCGGATGCATCGCACCGTCGGCAAAGGTATAGGCGTGGGGGAATACGGCGTCGGTTTCGGGCGTGTGGCGCATATATTCCTGCACGCCGAAATTGGGGACCGACAGGTCGAAATGCAGCGCGGCGGCCATGCAGACCGGCGACAGGTCGGTCGCGCCATGGCAGCCGGTGCGGACCTGATAGAGATCGGCCAGGTTCGCGATCTTGCGCAGATGGCTGATGCCGCCCGCATGAACCACGGTGGCGCGGATATAATCGATCAGCTGGTTTTCGATCAGTTCGCGGCAATCATGGATGGAGTTGAAGATTTCGCCCACGGCCAGCGGCGTGGTGGTGTGCTGACGGATCAGCTTGAAGGCTTCCTGATTTTCCGCCGGGGTCGCATCTTCCAGCCAGAAGGGGCGATAGGGTTCCAGATCCTTGCCCAGACGGCCCGCCTCGATCGGGGTCAGGCGATGGTGGATGTCATGCAGCAGATGCACGTCCCAGCCCAGCGCTTCGCGTGCCGCCTTGAACAGTTCAGGCACGATGCGCAGATATTTGCTGGTGTTCCAGACATTTTCGGTCGGCAGGTCGGCGTCGGCGGGCTCGTAGAAATATTTGTCCTTGCTGACGCCATAGGTGGACGCCATGCCCGGCACGCCGCACTGGATGCGGATCGCCTTATAACCCTGCGCCTGATATTCCAGCGCGACCCGCACGGTATCTTCGACCGTCGTGCCATTGGCATGGCCATAGACCATCACGCTTTCGCGGCTGGCCCCGCCCAACAGCTGGTAGACCGGCAGGCCCGCCAGCTTGCCCTTGATATCCCACAGCGCGGTATCGACCGCAGCGATGGCCGACATGGTCACCGGGCCGCGCCGCCAATAGGCGCCCTTGTAGAGATATTGCCAGATATCCTCGATCCGGTGCGCGTCGCGGCCGATGAGGCAGGGAATGACATGGTCCTGCAAATAGCTGGCGACGGACAGTTCGCGGCCATTGAGGGTCGCATCGCCCAGGCCATAGACGCCATCGTCGGTGATGATCTTCAAGGTAACGAAATTGCGGCCGGGGCTGGTGACGATGACCTTGGCGTCAATGATCTTTGGCATGGGACGGTCCTGTTGCGATGAGACGAAGGTGGCGATTTGCGTGATGTCGGTATGAGGCCGACACGAAAATGATACCGTTACCATCTGATCGGGGCCGGCACGCTTGTCAATCCTGCACCGCAGCATGAAATATGGCGGCGATGCTGCACCCTATGGGGTCATTTTGCGCTTCGTGATGACCGCCTGGTTACGCTACGACCTTGTCCATGATCCATTTTGCACGACAAGGCCCGGTCCGTTGAGTGAAAGCAGAGCATCGCGCCGCCAGCGCAACGCACCGACGATCAATGACGTAGCGCGCCATGCCGGGGTGTCGCCGATGACGGTGTCGCGCGTCATCAATCGCGAACCGGCGGTCCGCCCGGCCACGCGCGCCAAGGTGGATGCGGCGATTGCAGCGCTCAACTATGCGCCAAGCCCTGCGGCGCGCAGCCTGGCAGGCGGCGAGGAAATGCGGATCGGCCTGCTCTACAGCAATCCGTCCGCATCCTACCTCAGCGAATTTCTGGTCGGCAGCCTGGAGCAGGCCAGCGGTAGCGGCGTGCATCTGATCGTCGAGAAATGGGATGAGCAAACGTCGGTCAAGGCGGTGATCGACCGTCTGTCGCGTGGGCGGATCGACGGGGTGATCCTGCCGCCGCCGCTATGCGATCTGGAGGCGATGGTGCAGGCTCTGGCCGCAGCCGACATAGCGGCCGTTGCCGTCGCCACCGGGCGATCGGGCGGTAATCTGGCCGCGGTGCGGATCGACGATCGGCAGGCCGCCTATGAGATGACCCGCCACCTGATCGCGCTGGGCCACAGCCGCATCGGCTTTATCAAGGGCCATCCCAACCAGAGCGCCAGCCGTCGGCGGATGGAGGGCTATCTCGCGGCACTGGGCGAGGCGGCTATTGCCGTGCAGGACGATTATATCGCGCAGGGCTATTTCACCTACCGGTCCGGGCTGGATGCGGCCGAACAGATATTGGCGCTGGCCAATCCGCCGACTGCCATCTTTGCCAGCAATGACGATATGGCGGCGGCGACCGTGGCGATCGCCCATCGGAACGGGCTGGACGTGCCGGGCGACCTGACCGTTTGCGGCTTTGACGACACGTCGCTGGCAACGACCATCTGGCCGGAACTGACGACGATCCGCCAGCCGATCAGCGCCATGTCGCGCGCGGCGGTCGAGTTGCTGGTGCAGATGCTGCGCGCCCGGAGGAGCAAGATGGAGACGGAACCGGCGCATCTGGTGCTGGACCATCAGCTGATCCGGCGGCAATCGGACGCGCCGCCACGGCTGCGGCCGAAAGTGGGCGGGATTTGGTAACGCCACGGGGCGCTGAAACAAGTTGGGTGTTCCCGCCTGAGCGGGAACACCCAATCCTCTACCGCGACACGTTTACGCTTCGCCGAATACCCGGCGGAAGATGGTGTCGACCTGCTTGAAATGATAATCGAGGTTGAACTTGTCCTCAATCTCCGCGACCGGCAGCGCGGCGGTGACATCAGTGTCGGCCTTGAGCAGCTCCAGTAGCGAAAGCTGGCCGTCCGATTCCCACACTTTCATCGCGTTGCGCTGGACATAGCGATAGCTGTCCTCGCGGCTGACGCCCGCCTGGGTCAGGGCCAGCAGCACCCGCTGCGAGTGGACGAGACCGCCCATCTTGTCGAGATTCTTCATCATCCGCTCAGGATAGATGAGCAGCTTGTCGATGACCCCGGTCAGGCGACCCAGCGCGAAGTCGAGCGTGATGGTGGCGTCGGGGCCGAAGAAGCGCTCGACCGACGAATGGCTGATGTCGCGTTCGTGCCAGAGGGCGACATTTTCGAGCGCCGGAACAACAGCGGCGCGGACGACGCGGGCAAGGCCGGTCAGGTTTTCGGTCAGCACCGGGTTGCGCTTGTGCGGCATCGCCGACGAACCCTTCTGACCGGGCGAGAAATATTCCTCCGCCTCCAGCACTTCGGTGCGCTGGAGATGGCGGACTTCGACGGCGAGGCGCTCGATGGACGAGGCGATCACGCCCAGCGTCGCAAAGAACATGGCGTGGCGGTCGCGCGGGATCACCTGGGTCGAGACCGGCTCGATGGCGAGGCCCAGCTTCTCCGCGACATGCTCCTCAACCGCCGGATCGATATTGGCGAAGGTGCCGACCGCGCCGGAAATAGCGCAGGTGGCGACTTCGGCGCGGGCGGCGATCAGGCGGGCCTTGCAGCGGCTGAACTCGGCATAGGCTTCGGCCATTTTGAGGCCGAAGGTGACGGGTTCGGCATGGATGCCATGGCTGCGGCCGATGGTAGGCGTCAGCTTATGTTCGAAGGCGCGGCGCTTGATGACCTCAAGCAGCTTGTCGATATCCTCGATCAGCAGGTCCGACGCGCGGGCGAGCTGGACCGCGAGGCAGGTGTCCAGAACGTCGGAGCTGGTCATGCCCTGATGCATGAAGCGGGCTTCGTCGCCCACCTGTTCGGCCACCCAGGTCAGGAAGGCGATGACGTCATGCTTGGTGACCGCCTCGATCGCGTCGATCGCGGCGACGTCGATCGCCGGATTGGTCGCCCACCAGTCCCACAGCGCCTTGGCCGCCGATGGCGGCACCACGCCCAGCTCGCCAAGCTTCTCGGTCGCGTGCGCCTCAATCTCGAACCAGATTTTGAAGCGGGCTTCCGGTTCCCAGAGGGCGGTCATTGCGGGACGGGAATAGCGGGGGACCATGGGCGAATCCTGCATAGGAGAGGGATAAGGTGCCGCGCGCCTAGCAGCGTCCTTGCGCCGGGGCAAATCGCGCTGATGTCTTCAAAGAAAATGAAGATACTGCCCTCAACTGGTCGCACTTGGCACAGCAAAGACAGTCGAATTGAGCGGATTCCCAAGACAAGCCGTTGAACATGAACGGATATTCAGGAACATTGGCGGGTTATCAGTCATTATCCCTCCGTCATTCAACGCCGGACAGAGCAAGTTTTCATGGCTCCGGCTCAAATAACCGAGGAGATTGTCATGATCCGCACGCTTCTAGTCACGACCGCCCTTGCCATCGCCGCCCCCGCCATGGCGCAGCAGGCCGCAACGCCGCAAAGTGCGACACCTGCCACGCCAGCAGCGCCAGCGGAACCGCAGGCGGCAACGCCGGAAGCGGCCACTCCGGCAACCCCGGCGACGCCGGCCAACCCGACCAATGCGGTTGCGTCGATCGTCGACACCGAATTTCCGGCCTATGACGCCAATAGCGATGGCCAGCTAGACCAGTCCGAATTTTCCAAGTGGATGGTTGCGCTGAAGGATCAGGAAATGAAGGCGACCGGCAAGACGCTGCCCGCCGAGCAGGTAACGGCCTGGGCCAATGGCGCGTTCACCACGGCGGACGCCGACAAGAGCGTATCGGTCAGCAAGCCCGAACTGGTCACCTATCTGAGCGGTGGCGCCGGATAAGCTGACACACGCATTCTCCCCGTCGCGAAGGACGGAGAAGAAGAGCCCGAAAGGGTCGCACAATGGGCGGTATGGTTCTAAAACCATGCCGCCCTCTTTGCATGGACGGGATTTAGCTGCGCTTGCGGGCGTAGAGCAGAGCCGCGACGATCGCGGCTGATCCGATACCGACGGCTGCGCCGGTCCAGGCGGCCTTGCCTGCGGATTTGCGGGCGGCGCTGGCGAGATCGCTCTTGTCGTCAGCAGGCTGTGCGGGGATGGCGGATGGGGCGTCGGTGTCCGGCGCGGTCTTTTCAATTTTGCTCATGACATCAGCAGCTATGCCGCAAAGCGGCGGCCGGGAAAAGATGAAAGGCAATTTTGTGACCACCATCGGTCGCAATCTTCGCTGCACGCGGATTGCCCCTGCCCTGCCCCTTGACTTCCCTGCATCGGCATTGTTGGTAGCGCTATCAATGATAGACTGCCAGGAGTTGATGATGCCCGTGGACATGAGCCTGTCCGATTGCCTGCCCGCCGATTGGCGCGATGGCCTGTTTATCGGTCGCGTGCTGCGCGCCGAAGGACCAAGCCCGCTGCTGGTGGCGCAGGGCGTCGCCTATGACATGAGCCGGGTGGCGCCGACCGTGGCGCAACTGATCGAGATGCTGCCGGTATCGCTGGACGCTGGCGAAGCGTTGGGCGCGCTCGATGCGCTGGACTTGCCGCTGCTCAGCCCCGTCGATCTGCAATGCGTCAAGGCGTGCGGCGTGACCTTCGCCCTGTCGGCGATCGAGCGGGTGATCGAGGAACGGGCGCGCGGCGATTCGGGCGCGGCGGCGGCCATTCGCGAGCGGCTGGAGGAGCGAGTCGGCGGCTCCATCCGCGCGGTCGTCCCCGGATCGAGCGAAGCGGCGGCGCTCAAGGCCGCGTTGATCGAGGATGGGTTGTGGTCGCAATATCTGGAGGTCGCGATCGGCCCCGATGCGGAGGTGTTTACCAAGGCCCCGGTGCTGGCGACCGTGGGTGCAGGCGCGGATATAGGCATCCGGTCCGATTCGACCTGGAACAATCCCGAACCCGAAATCGTGCTGATCGTCGATGCGGGCGGCACGGCGGTCGGCGCGACGCTGGGCAACGACGTCAATTTGCGCGATTTTGAGGGGCGGTCCGCACTGTTGCTGGGCAAGGCGAAGGATAATAATGCGTCCTGCGCGCTGGGGCCGCTGATCCGCCTGTTCGACGACGGTTTCACGATCGACCATGTGCGTAGCGCCGAGGTCGGGCTGACCATCGACGGGCCGGAAGGCTATCGGCTGGAAGGGCGCAGCAGCATGAACCAGATCAGCCGCGACCCACTGGAGTTGGTGCGCCAGACGCTGAGCGAACATCAATATCCCGACGGGTTCGCGCTGTTCCTGGGGACATTGTTCGCGCCGGTGCAGGATCGCGATGATCCGGGGCGCGGCTTTACCCATAAGGTCGGCGATGTCGTCACCATCGCGACCCCGCGTCTGGGCAGGCTGGTCAACCGGGTCGTGACGTCGAAGGACGCCGCGCCATGGACCTGGGGGCTGAGCGCGCTGATGACCAATCTGGCGCAGCGCGGCCTGCTGGCAAGGACGGACGCGGCATGAGCCGGGCGATCTATCCCAGCCTGGCGGGCAAACGGGTGTTCATTTCGGGCGGTGGCAGCGGCATTGGCGAGGGGCTGGTCGAGGCCTTTGTCGCGCAGGGCGCGCGCGTTGCCTTTTGCGATATTGCGCAGGCGGACAGCGAGGCGCTGGTCGCGCGGCTCACAGGTGCGGCCTTTACGCCGGTCTTTCACCATATCGACCTGCGCGACATTGATGCTGTGCAGGCGATGATTGGACAGGTGGAGGCAGAGCTGGGCGGCATCGATATCCTGATCAACAATGCCGCCAATGACGACCGGCACAGCATCGGCGAGGTCACCCCGGCCTATTGGGACGAGCGGATGGCTGTGAATCTGCGCCACCTGTTCTTTGCGGCGCAGGCTGCCGTCCCGGCGATGAAGCGCGCGGGAGGCGGGGTGATCCTGAATTTCGGGTCGATCAGCTGGCATCTCGCCCTGCCCGATCTGGTCCTGTACCAGACCGCCAAGGCCGCGATCGAGGGGCTGACACGCAGTCTGGCCCGCGATCTGGGGCGCGACAATATCCGCGTCAACACCATCATTCCGGGCAATGTCAAAACCCCGCGCCAGATGAAATGGTACACGCCCGAAGGCGAGGCCGAAATCGTGGCCGCGCAATGCCTGGACGGGCGGATCATGCCGGTCGATGTCGCGGCGCTGGCGCTGTTCCTGGCGTCGGACGATGCGCGTTACTGCACCGGTCATGATTATTTTATCGATGCCGGGTGGCGCTGACGCGGCATAACCGGATTATCGCAACGATATAAAACGGGAAGGACGCACGAGGATGAGTGAGGGCAGCGCGGAGAAGGTCAACATGGCCTTTATCGCCGCGATCGTCGCGGTAGCGACGATTGGCGGGTTCATGTTCGGCTATGACAGCGGGGTCATCAACGGCACGCAAAAGGGGCTGGAAAGCGCCTTTGACCTGGGCAAGCTGGGCATTGGCGTCAATGTCGGCGCGATCCTGGTCGGATCGTCCATCGGCGCCTTTGGCGCAGGGCGGATGGCCGACATGATCGGGCGGCGCGGCGTCATGATGCTGGCGGCCATCCTGTTTCTGGTCAGCGCACTGCTGGCGGGCGCTGCCGGGTCGTCGGCCATCTTCATCTTCGCCCGGATCATCGGCGGGCTGGGCGTGGGCGCGGCGAGCGTGATTTCGCCGGTCTATATTTCCGAAGTCACTCCGGCGGCAGTGCGCGGGCGGCTGTCGAGCATACAGCAGGTCATGATCATTTCCGGCCTGACCGGCGCCTTCATCGCCAATTTCGCTCTGGCGCGATACGCTGGCAGCTCCACCGCGCCGCTATGGCTGGACTTCCCGGCATGGCGCTGGATGTTCTGGTTGCAGGCGATACCGGCAGCGATCTATTTCGTCGCCTTGCTCTTCATCCCCGAAAGCCCCCGCTATCTGGTCGCGCGCGGTCGCGATGCGGAAGCGGAAGCGGTGCTGACCCGGCTGTTCGGCGCGCAGGAGGCCGCCCGCAAAGTGGTGGAGATTCGCGACAGTCTGGCCGTCGACCATCATCGGCCCAAGCTGTCCGACCTGATCGACAAGAGCAGCGGCAATATCCGCCCGATCGTGTGGACGGGCATTGGCCTCGCCGTGTTCCAGCAGCTGGTCGGCATCAACGTCGTCTTTTATTATGGCGCGACCTTGTGGGAAGCGGTCGGCTTTTCCGAAGATAATGCGTTGCAGATCAACATATTGTCGGGCGTGCTGTCGATTGGTGCCTGCCTGGGGTCGATGCTGTTGATCGACCGGATCGGTCGCAAGCCGCTGCTGCTGATCGGATCGGCGGGCATGGCGGTGACGCTGGCGATCGTCGCCTATGCTTTCTCCACCGCGGTCACCGGCGCGGATGGCGGGGTCAGCCTGCCGGGGCATAATGGCCTGATCGCCCTGATCGCCGCCAATCTCTATGTGATCTTTTTCAACATGAGTTGGGGACCGATCATGTGGGTGATGCTGGGCGAGATGTTCCCCAACCAGATTCGCGGATCGGGGCTGGCCGTCGCCGGCTTTGCCCAGTGGATCGCCAATGCCGCCATCTCGGTCAGCTTTCCCGCGCTGGCGGTGTCGCCGGGACTGGTCATGACCTATAGCGGCTATGCGCTGTTTGCGGCGATATCCTACTTTTTCGTGCGCAAAATGGTGCAGGAGACCAAGGGTCGCGAGCTTGAGGATATGGTCGGCTGAGCGGCGGGCCGGTCCTGTTGCGGGCGGCCGTGCTGGAAGCGGCCATCGACAAAAACGATCAGACGCTTCCGAAACGCCACGGGATCGCCTAAGCTGCCCCGGTTGAGCAGCAAGAGGATATGCCGATGCAATTTTTGCGGACCGCCTTCTGGGTCGTGATCGCCGTCGCCCTCGCCTTTTTCTGCATGGCGAATTATGTACCCGTGACCGTCCGCCTGTGGGGCGACATGGTGATGGAAACCAAGTTGCCGGTGCTGCTGATCGGGGCGTTTCTGCTGGGCGCGCTGCCCTTCTGGATCATGGCGCGTGCGACGCGCTGGCGGTTGAAGCGGCGGCTGGACAGCGCCGAGCGGGCGCTGGCCGTGACAGCCGCCACCGCCGCGCCGCCAGTTGCCTCGCCACCTGTTACCACGCCGCCTTTGGCCTCTGACGTCTCCATCCCCTCCCTTCCCCCCCTCAACCCCGCAGGACCCGTATGAGCAGCCCCCTTTACGTCGCGATCGACACGCCGGACCTCAACAAGGCGCAAAATCTGGCGCAGCAGGTGCGTCATCATGTCGGCGGGCTGAAACTGGGGCTCGAATTTTTCTGCGCCAATGGTCATCATGGCGTGCATGAGATGATGAAGTTCGGCCTGCCGATCTTTCTGGACCTGAAACTGCACGACATTCCCAATACGGTGGCCAAGGCGGTGCAGGCGCTGCACCTGCTGGAACCGGCCATCCTGACCGTCCATGCCGCGGGCGGGCGGGCGATGCTGGAGGATGCCAAGGCCGCGGCAGGCATCAAGACCAAGGTGGTGGCGGTGACCGTGCTGACCAGCCTGGACGATGCGGACCTGCTCGACATTGGCGTGGGCGGCAAAGCGGAGGACCAAGTTCGCCGACTGGCCGATCTGGCGCAAAATGCCGGGCTGGACGGGATCGTCTGTTCGGGCGAAGAAGTCGCGATGGTCAAGAAACATTGGCCCGACGGCTTCTTCGTCGTGCCGGGCGTGCGACCCGCAGGGGGCGCGATGGGCGACCAGAAGCGCGCCGTGACGCCGCGACAGGCGCTGGATCGCGGCGCGTCCATCCTGGTCGTCGGACGTCCGATCAGCCTGGCGGAAAATCCCGATCTGGCCGCGCGTGAGATTGAGGCGACGCTGTAACCTGTGATCCGGCTCATTCCTCCCCTTGTAGGGGAGGTGTCGGGCCGCAGGTCAGACGGAGGGGTGTCGCCCATCGAGAGGACACCGCCCCTCCGTCATCGCTACGCGATGCCACCTCCCCTTAAAGGGGAGGATGACGCAGCAGACCTGCCTTTAGAAGCGCCAGCCGACGCTGGCCACGACCTGATGCCGGTCGGTGTCGATGTTGAATTCGCTGCTGGTCGCGCCGTCCATATAGTCGATATGGGCGCTGTCATATTTGGAGTAGCGATATTCCACCTTGGCAAAGGCGTTCTGGTTGATCGCGCGCTCCACGCCACCACCGATGCGCCAGCCGTCCAGCTTGAACGCGGTGTCGGTGGTTTCGTCCGTGTCGCCAGCGAGCACGTTGAGCTTGGTGTTGGTATAGCCGCCCTTCACATAGACCAAAGTGTTGGGGCTGGCGAGGATACCGGCGCGTGCGCCGACATAGAGGTCACGCCCCTGGCTGACGCGGCCGAAACCGAACTGGTCGGTCAGGTCGGAACGGTCGCTCTTGGCAGTGGAGTCGGTATATTCGCCCTCGACGCCGACGACCGCGCTGCCCAGATTGATGTCGTAACCAGCGCCGACACCGTAGAGCAGACCGTCGATCGACTGGTCGTCGCGGCCATTATTATTGTCGACATCGCTGCCGGCACCGACATGGTCATAGCCCAAAATCGCTTCGACGCGGGGACCGGTGAAGGTCGGGCCAGTGTCCTGTGCCAGGGCAGGTGAGGCGACCGCGGTTCCGGCCAAAAGGGTTGCGACCACTAACTTACGCATATGCTTAACTCCAATTGTCATTCACGCCCCGCAGGGGTGAGACGTTGAAGTCCGGGCAAAGCCGTTGGTTGCATGAACCTAAGATAAACAAAGACTTATGTTGCCAAATTGGCACAGTGAAGATCGTCTCGTCCCGATATTGTGGCCTGAAAAGGACGAGCCGATAGGAAGCTGCTCAGCATTCCACCACGTTGACGGCCAGCCCGCCGAGCGATGTTTCCTTGTAGCGGCTGGCCATATCTTCGCCTGTCTGGCGCATGGTTTCGATGACCGCGTCGAGGCTGACGATATGGCGACCATCGCCCTGGAGCGCGAGATAGGCGGCGTTGATCGCCTTGACCGCGCCCATCGTATTGCGCTCGATGCAGGGGATCTGGACGAGGCCGCCGATCGGGTCGCAGGTGAGGCCCAGATTATGTTCCATGCCGATTTCGGCGGCGTTCTCGATTTGCCCGTTGGTGCCGCCCAACACGGCGGCGAGGCCCGCTGCGGCCATGGAGCAAGCGACGCCGACTTCGCCCTGACAGCCCATTTCAGCGGCCGAAATGGACGCGCGTTTCTTGTAGAGGAAGCCGATGGCGGCGGCGGTGAGCAGGAAGCGCCGCTCGCCATCGCGATCCGCGCCGGGGACGAAGCGGCGATAATAGTGCAGCACCGCCGGGATCACCCCCGCCGCGCCATTGGTGGGGGCGGTGACGACACGGCCACCGGCTGCATTCTCCTCATTCACCGCCAGCGCGAACAGGCTGACCCATTCGAAAATCTGTGCCGGGCCAAGTGCGTCCTGTTGCAGGCGTAGCCGCTGGTGGATCGCCATGGCGCGGCGGCGGACCTTCAGGCCACCGGGCAGCAGCCCTTCCTGCGCCATGCCCCGGTCGATCGAGGCGCTCATCGCGTCGATCACGCTGTCGAGGAAGGCGTCAGTATCCGCCTGCACCCGCCACGCGCCTTCGTTACGCAGAACCAGCGTGGCGATGGAGAGGCCCGTCGCTTCGCCCTGCGCCAGCATTTCCGCGCCGGAGGAGAAGGGATAGGGCTGGACGATATTATGCCCGAGCGGCGCGTCGGGCTGAGGGCTGCCGGGCAGAACCGCGCCGCCGCCAATGGAGTAATAATCCTGCACTTGGCGATCGCCCTGCCCGTCGAACCAGGCGGTAAAGCGCATTCCATTGCTGTGCGCTTCCAGAAATTCACCCTTGTGGAAGATCAGGTCGCGCGCTTCCTCAAATGCGATCCAGTCCTCGCCCGACCGGATGCGGCCATCGTCGCGGATGGCGCGCAGGATAGCGGGGATGGCATCGGGATCGACGCTTTCAGGACTATAGCCGGACAGGCCGAGCAGGATGGCGCTGTCGGTCGCATGGCCATGGCCGGTCAGCGCGAGTGAGCCGTATAGATCGCAGCGGACGCGGACAGGCCGGGCGGGCAGCGATTCCATGAACATCAGCGCCGCGCGCATCGGGCCGACGGTGTGCGAACTGGACGGGCCGATGCCGATGGTGAACAGGTCCATGACGCTGATCGCAGCGGCAGCGTCAATGCGCGATTTGGTCACGCTCAATAATCCTTCGACACGCGCACATTGGCGCTTTCGCGGCCTAGGGTCGAGATGGCACCGAGCAAGGAGAGCCAGCGCGTGACCTGATATTCGATCCGGGTGGCGCTATAGCCCTGCCCGTCGGTGATCAGTTCGACATAGGTTTTGCGGGTCAGATATTTGCCCGCCGCGATCGACGTCCCCTGCCCCTGCGTCGGGTCAGCGGCGATGATGCGCAGCCGGTCGAGGCCCGCCGCCTTGCGCACCGCATTGATCGGGTCCAGCCCGCCGCCACCCTGCAATGACCCAACGGCCGAGGCGAGTTGCAGGGCTTCGGGCGCGGACAGGTTGGTGATCGAGGTGCCGAACAGGATGCGGGAGAGCAGTTCGTCCTGCGGCAGGGCAGGCACGCTGGTGAAGGTGATTTCGGGTTTCAAGCCAGTGCCGCCGACATGGATGGTAGCCGTAAGGTCGCTGACATCGGCCTGGGCGTCGATGTCCAGCGTCGGGTTGACCGGCGTCCTGCCGTCAAACTGAATGCGGCCTTCGCGCAGGTCGAAGCGGCGACCGGCAAATTCATAGCCGCCACGCACCAGTTCGGCCCGGCCCGCAATCGCCGGACTGGTGACGGTGCCGCCAATGTCGAGATCGGCGCGCCATTCGCTGTCGAGACCAAGGCCGGTGACGGTCAGGCGGTTGCGCGCCCGCGCCTTGATCGCCAGCGCCCAGGGGACATTGGTGCGGACCCGCTCAACCTCCTCGCCGCGCCGGTTGATTTCCGTGACCGCAAGTTCGGGGATTTGCGCGACGGCGGCGGCGCGGCCCAGGGTGAAGCGGCTCTTGTTGAGCGTCAGGTCGCCGCCGATTGTCCCGCCCACGCCATCGGAGCGCAGGCTGATCGGCCCGGTGACGGTGGCGGCGATATCGTCGCGCTCCAGCAGCGCAGCATTGTCCGCCTGCATCGCCAGGTCCATGCCGACGCCCGCTATGCCGTTGAAGGTGAAGCGGCCGGTGCCGCTGACCGTGCCGCCATTTTGGGCGGTCGCGCCAAAGCTGGAGATGACCAGCTGGTCCCCGGAGAAGCGCCCACGCGCCTTGACATTTTTCAGGCGCATTCCGGTGACGGGACTGTTGATCGCGGCATTGTCGGTCGCCAGCGATCCAGTGATTTGCGGGGTGCCGAGTGTGCCGCGCATGTCGGCGGAGACATTGACGGGACCGCCAATGTCGACAATCTCCACACCGGTCAGCCGCCACAGCGTGTCCGCCGTGCCGCCGTAACGCAATTGCGCGAAGAAGGGCGCACGGTTCAAGCGCTCGACCAGCCCGCCCTCACGACCCAAAGGATTGAGCAAGGCCTGCGCCCGGCCGATCGTCTTGCCATCGGCGACGAAGATCATGCGGGTGGCGAGGCGATCGGCGGTCAGCGCGGCATTGAGGCCGACATCGACCGGGCGGGAGCTGAGCGACAGGCCCGACCGCGACAGGCCACGGATGCGCAGTTCCGCCGTGCCGGTCGGCAGGCCGCCGCCGCGCGGCTGGGCATAGCTTAATGACCCGGTCGCCGTGCCGCCCAGCCCCAGATTGTCATAGCCAATGTCGAGCAGGGAGAGCGGCAATTTCTGCATCCGCGCCTCGACATGGGTGGAGGTGCTGCCCAGTTCGCCCGCCAGTTGCAACGATCCGCCCGCATAGCTGATGGTCGCGGGCGACAGTTTCCAGCCATCGACGGTGCGGGTCAGTAGCGCCGCGCGGGTCAGGCGGATGGGACGCTTGTCGATGGTGCCGCCAGCGGTCAGGCGGATGCGGTCGGCATCGACCTGCGCTTCGCCCTGTATGTCGAAGATACGGCCGCGCTGGCCCGACAGGCTGCCGCGTATCTTGCCCCGGCCATCGACCAGATCGGCATTGGCGGCAAAGCGCCCTAGCAGCACGCCGCCAACGCGCAGACCCCGCGCCTGCGCCGTGGCGGTCAGCGTGGTGCGGGATGGATCGAGCAGCATCGTCGCGTCCAGCGTGCCGCGCCGCACCGCAATGACGGTCGGCCCGTCGAAACTGGCGTCGTTAGCAGTGAGTTTGAGCTGCACCTGCTGGATCGCGCCCACCGGTTTCAGGCTGATATAGCCGGTGACGGGACCATTGACGGCCAACTGCCCATCAAGACCACCCGTCACCGGGCGAATATCGCCGCTGGCGGTGACGCCGGACACGTCGATCCGGGCGATGCGCACGACCGCCTGCCCGCCCTGCGGCAACAGGATGACGCCGCGTCCGGTGAACGGACCAAGGGTCGATCCGCCCGCGGCAGTATAGCTGTAACCGGTCGCATCGGGGATCAGCTTCGCGCGTACGTCGCGCAGGCCCAGCGCCTTCATCGGGCTGGCGAGCAGCAGGTCGATGGTCGGGCGCTCAATCTTGCCATCCAGCGTCAGTGTGACCGGACCATATTGGCCGTGCCGCCCCTGCCCCTCCAGATGGAGCGTGCCGTCGCGGTGACGCAGGCCATTGCCGGTGAGCGTCAGCAACGGCGCGTCGAGCCGCAAATTGGTCAGTGCCAACTGCCCGTCGGGGCGGAGCGCAAGCGCGCTGCGCACGGTCGGCAGGCCGCCGCCCAGCGTGCGCAGAAATTCATTGTCCAGCCGCCGCACCCGCGCCAGCGCATTGCCGCTGAGGCCAAAGCTGCCATTGGGACCGGGGACCGCGCGCAGCTTGGAGGTCAGATCGACAATGCCGAGGCCGCGAATGGCCAGGCCGTTGATCTGGCCATCCAGGCCGAAATCATAGCGACCAGTCTTGAGGTCCGCGAGCATGACCAGCTTGCCGCGCAGCTTGTCGGAGCGCACGTCCATCGGGTTGCTGACGATCTGCTGGCCGTTCAGCTGAAGGACGCCATCGAGCGCAAAATTGCGGATGATGCCCTCGACCAGTTCGCCCTGCCCGTCGAGCCGCGCGGCGCGCAGGCGCAGCGGGATCAGCGCCGGGCCATTCTCCGCCCGACGACCCTTGCCATCCATCCGCACAGTGCTGATCAACGTCTTGTCGAAGGCCAGCTGGCGGGCGGTGAGCAGATATTCATAGCCCAACGTCGCGAAGGGGCCATCGAGGCGGATCTTCGCCGCGACATCCTGACCCCGCATATTTTTGAGCAAGGCCTGCGGGCGGGCGAGTTTCAGCTGCACCAGCATATTGTCGAGCGCGCTGTTGCGCAGGTCGAGCGCGCCGTCCGCATCCAGATCGATCGCGGCGGAACGGAGCCAGAGGCGCCCGTCGATCACCCGGTCGACCATCGTGCCATTGGCGCGGACAGCGAGGCGCGGCGCGGCGAGGCGCTGCACAAGGCCGGTGCCGGCAATCGCGCCACCCTCGATCGAACCGCGCGCCGAATAAGCGCCGCTGCGCGCGGCCAGCACGAAGTCGGCGACAGGCTGGCTGTCGAGCGTGGCGGACAGGCGACCGTCCCAGCGGCTCCAGCCCCCCTTGCCGCCGATGCGCAGATTGGCGTCCTGTTTCAGGCCCGCCATCGCCGCCAGCACGCCGCCTTTGGGCGCGTTGACGGTGACGTCCAGGCGGAAGCGGTCATTGTCGGGGCGGCTGTCGAGCGCGATGGTCAGCGCGTCCTGCCCGTCGATGACGCGGGCGGTCAGATCGATGATCGCGCGTCCGCCGCGAATGTCGGCGTCGCCCGCCATCGTCGCCTGCTGCACCCGTCCCGTGATGCCCGGCGCGATCGTCAGCTGCCCGACGGAGAATTGCATCAGGCGAATGTCGAAACCGGGCAGGATCGGACCCTGTTTCAGGCTGGGATTGAGTTTGGGCAATTTGTGCAGGGTGGCGCGCGGGATCACCAGCCGGTCGATATCCAGCCGGTTATAGGCCCAGGCGAAGGGCCACCAGTCCAGCTCCACCCGTGGCGCGTCGAAGAAACGGCCCCTGGGATCGGACAGGGTCAGATTGTGCAGGACCGCCTTGCGATAGATGCTGCCGTCGATGCGGTCGACCTGGATGCGCAGGCCCGATGGCGGCTTGATCGTCGCGATCCGGCTGATCAGGAAGCGATGGCCCGATGATGTATCGAGCCACGCCAGCGCGCCGACCACGATCAGCAGCAGCGATGCGACGATGCCGACCAGCCAGCGCTGCCACCGCCCGTCCCAGGCGCGGCGGCGATGCGGCTTGGCGGCGGGGGCGTCGTCCGTCATCAGAAGGCCTGCCCCAAGGACACATAGACGGCGACGCGCGGGTCGCCCTTTTGCGGGTTGATCGGCGTGCCGACGTCGATGCGGATCGGCCCGAAGCTGCTATAGTAACGCAGGCCAAGCCCGGTGCCGATGCGCAGGTCGCGGAAGCGCGGCAGGAAGGTGGTGGAGATATTGCCGGCATCGACGAAGGGCACGACGCCGAAATTGCCAAAGCGCACCCGCGCCTCCAGCGAAAATTCGGCGAGACTCTTGCCACCGACCGGATCGTTATCGACGCCGAAACGCGGGCCGATCGCCTGATAGCCATAGCCGCGCACCGACGCGCCGCCACCGGCATAGAAACGCCGCGACGGCGCGATCTGGTCGACCGTAGAACCCAGGATAGTGCCAAAGCGCGCGCGGGCGGCGACCACCAGCTTTTCGCCCATCGGCTGATAGAGGCTGCCATCGACCTGCACCTTGGCATAGCCGAAAGTCTTGTCCTGAAAGGAGAGTTCGGGACTGATCCGGCCGCCTAAACGAAACCCCTTGGTCGGGTTCAGCAGGTCGTCGCTGCCGTCATAGGTGAGGCTCAACGGGATCGCGCCGATCAGGAAAGTACGGCGCGCGCCGCCGCTGAAGGCATCGGCTTCGTCCGACGCGATCAGTTCCGCGCCGAAACGCCAGACCCAGTCCTTCTGGAACAAGATGTTGGTCTGCCGCTCCAACCCGCCCGACAGGGTGATGGTGCGCGCATCATAGGCATCGCGCTTGATGTTGCTGACCGACAACAGGCCGGTCAGCACATTATCGCGACGGTGGAAATTGTTGCGGCGATAGGTGAAGGAGGCGGTCTGTTCCTGTGTGCCGACGACACCGCGCACCGTCACTGCGCCTTCGGGCGGGAAGAAGTTGCGATGCTGCCAGCTGACTTCGGCGCGATAGCCTTCGCCCGTGCCATAGCCCAGCTGGCCCGCAATTGTGCGCAGCGGTGCAGGGCGGACATCGACGGCGAGATCGACATGGGTGCCGTCGCCTGCCTCTTTGGGCGTCAGGCTGACCGAGGAGACAAGGCCGGTCGCGACAATGGCGCGGCGCAGATCCTCGACATCCGACGCCTTGTACGGATCGCCGGGGTCGAAGCGGGCGATTTCCTGGACATGGTGGGCGCTGAACAGCTTGTCGTCGTTCATGCGGATCGCGCCGAAGCTGCGATAGCCGCCGGGCGTGACGATGATGTCGAGGTCGCCCTTGCGCTCCTCATGGTCGATCCGCACTTCGGGTTCATCGACCTTTGCGAAGGGAAAGCCGGTTTCGGCCAGCACCGCCGACAGTGCGTCGCGCCCGGCCAGGATCGCATCGGCATCGACCGGATCGCCGACCTTGGGCGGGAAAGCGGCGCGCAGTTGCGCTTCCTTGTCGCCCGTCTCGGCGAGACCGGTGAGGTCAACCGATTCGAGCAGATATTGCGGGCCGGGCGTGATGTCGAAACTGACGGCAAGCCGGTCGCTGCCTGCGGGCGGCGCGGCGACGGCACCCCGGATGCGCGCGGCATAATAGCCCTTGGCGCGCAACAGCCGGTCGAGCAGCTCGTCATCCTCTTTGATCCGACGGTTGATCTGCGCCAGGTTGGCGGCCTTGCCCTCCCCCAGCCGCAATGCGGACAATTCGTCGAAGCGCAGCTTGAAGGTGGCATCGGCGATCGTGTCGACGCCGGTGAGCTGGACGGTATAGCGCCGTTCCTCCCCTGCGTCGGCGAAGGTCGCGGCTTCCTCGACCGGCTCGACCGGCGCGCTGGCATCGGGCGCAGCGTCAGGCGTTGCCACCTGCACGTCAGCCGGATCGTCGGGCAGCGGCTTGACGCTATCTTCTTGCCCCATGTCGGGCCAGTCCAGGCCGATGTCGGGCATGGTGTCGAGCGACTGGTCGATGTCCGGCATGGCGTCTGGCGGCGTGACGGACTGCGCCAGCGCGCCGCCCGGACAGGCGAGCAGCATCGGAACAAGCAGGAGCCGTGCGGGGTGCGGGCGGCCAGAAGGGCGGCGAAAGGTCCGCAAACCATGGATCATGGCGATGGTCTAGACCAAGTGCGGGCGAAAGCGCCAGCCTTAGAAAGCGAAGAATGCGGCCAAATGCTCAGAGGTTGCACCCGCACCGGCCCACACCCCCACCCGACCGCCCACAGAGTGTATCCTGAATGGGAGGTCGGGTGGGGGTGTGGGCCGGTGCGGCAACCGAAATACGATCAGAAGGCGCTGTGCAGCCGGTCGATCAGCGCGCGGGCCGGGTTGGCATCCTTGACCGTGGCCGGACCCATCATCAGGTCCATCCGGTCCTGCAACCGGGCAACCCGGTCATATAATTCCTGGCTCGCATCGATCAGCGATCGAGCCATGAAGGGGAAACCGGCGGCGAGTTCAGGTGCCGTCTGGGTCGCGCGGCCCAGTCGATATTTCTCGTCCGACAGGTCCGCGTCGCCAATCTCGCCACGCTGCCACGCCCGCTGGCTGAGCAGCCAGGCGATGATGTGCATCAGGCGGGTCGTCACTTTAAGCGATTCGCAGGCGAAGGAGACGCGGCGCAGCGGATCGCTCATCCCCTCATCGGTGCTTGTGCTGCCGTCAAAATAGGATCGCGCCTCGTCAGCCATGACCATGGCTTCGAGATAAAGGCCGTCGACCAGTCGGCGGTGAAGGCCACGATCCAGAAAGGCTGCGCTTTGCATGAAGGATGAGTGACATATTATCGCAACCTTGTCAGGCCCGCCGGTGCGCTTTTAGCGCGCGCTGTCCCATTCAGGGTCGGTTAGCCCGGCGTTAACCACAATATTCCGACATCGAAACGAATTTACGCAATGATGTCCGGCACCAGCGCGTCCTCCAGCTGGGCGATTTCGTCGCGCAGGCGCAGCTTGCGTTTCTTGAACCGGGCAATCTGCATCTGGTCGCCCGCGCCCGCCGCCATCAGAACGGCGATCGCGCTGTCGAGGTCGCGATGCTCCACCCGCAACAGCTCCAGTCGGCGCATAATATCTTCCCGGCTCACTGCGCCCCCGATCCGTCAACCATGCTCGTCATATGCCCTGATAACCCGCCGCCCGGATGCGGGCCATCGCAAAATTTTCTCATTCAGGCGCAGGGTGCGAATCAGGGCGAGACAAGCCGAATATTTCATGATCTACTTCGTCATCCATCACCCCTCATCTGGAGAATGTTATGGAAAACAGCCACATTTCAGCTCTTTCTGCCAAGCACGCAGGTATCGACGCCCGAATCAAGGCGGAGACGAGTCGGCCCATGCCCGACGCTATTTTGGTCGCTTCGCTCAAGAAGCAGAAATTGCGGTTGAAGGAAGAACTGGAAGCGCAGCACTAAGCAGCAGTGCGCGATACGGGAGGAGGTTGGGACCCGGCGGCGACAGACTGCCGGTCCGACCCTTCCCGATCATTCCGGTCCCTATTGTTCAGACAGTAAAACGCCCCGCAACCAGTTGGTTGGCGGGGCTTTTTACTGCCTGGCCGGATGAATGCCTGGTCGGATCAGCGGCGCGGAATGCTATGCTGGTACAGCCGCAGATAATCAGGCATCCCCTGTGACACTGTGCCGGTCGACACCGGCTTGCGCGCCAGTTGCGGGTCGATCGGTTCGTCAAAGGCAAGGCCGATCTTGTCCTCGCGCGCCCAGGCAACGATGCCGGTCACCTTGCCGATGCCCCGCAGTTCAAATTCCACCCTGGTGCCAGCAGGAACGCCGCGTTCGCAATCCGCCATCAGGCCGGTGGCCGACAGGTTGCGGACGCGGGCCTTGCCCAGCGGCGCACCTTCGGGCGTCATGAAGCTGGTGAGCAGGAACAGGCTGTCACGCGGCGCGGAGCGTGCCGGTCCCCGATCGGAAGAATCCTGTTCGTCGTTCATGCCAAGACCCGCGAATAAAATGCCAGATAATTGGTGGGCATTATAGTCGCGGGGGAATGGAGAAAGGGTTAATCGTCGCGCGAGATCTTCTCTTGCCGCTCGTGCCGTTCCTGCGCTTCGACCGTCATCGTCGCGATCGGCCGAGCCTCCAGTCGGCCCAGCGAAATCGGTTCGCCGGTGACTTCGCAATAGCCATATTCGCCATCCTCGATCCGGCGGAGCGCCGCCTCGATCTTGGAAATCAGCTTGCGCTGGCGGTCGCGGGTGCGCAGTTCGATCGACCAGTCGGTCTCGCTGGATGCGCGATCGTTCAGGTCAGGTTCGCGCAGCGGCTCATTCTGAAGGACGGCCAGCGTCCCTTCCGCTTCGGCGTGGATCTGCTTCTTCCAGTCCCACAGCCGCTGCCGGAAATATTCCAGCTGGAGCGGGTTCATGAATTCCTCATCGGCGGACGGCCGGTAATCAGCAGGAAGTTCGACAGTCGATTTGGGCGGCTTGTCGCCGTCTTTATCGGAATTCAGGACCGATGCCATCTGGCTCTCCGACTCGGAGGACGCCGGCGCTTAACGTCCGGGCGCCCATGACTTTTCATTGAGGGCGCCTCATAGCGATGGGCGCAGGGCGACACAAGCGGGCATTCTTGCGCTTGCGCTTCATTCTGTCGGATTTCGCAGGAGAGCGACAGCCTGCCCCGCCGAGTCCGACCCGCCGGGCAAAAGGGCGAAACATGCCAAGCGATTTTTACCCGGCACGCGACAGTCGTTCCATAGTGGGACGTTAACCATTTCCCTTGGGAAGAAGGCAGGATTTCCCTCGACTTGATCATCACATTCAGGGTTAACACCGTTGCAGTTAACGCTTTCTTTTGCGTTCTTGCGCATAGGAAGTTCCAAGCAGCCCTTCATTGGATAACGCCAATGCCGGGTTGCAGGACAACAAGATGAAGAGTGGACCCTATGTCGGTACGGATGGCTTTGGCTAAATTGTGCGCCTGCACTTGCGGCGGGGCGATCATCGGCGGTGGCGCGGTGCATGTCGCTGAAAATGCGCGACCGGCAGTGGTCCACAGCAGCAAAAGCACAAAGGCGGCAGCGCCCCGGAAACGCTATGCCGTGCGGACAGTGAAGCGCAAGGTGGTGCGGACGGTCACGACCAGCACACCGCGCACGGTGACGGTCGTCACCCAGCAAGCGCCCATTCCCCTGCCAGCACCGATGGCCGAAATGCCGATGATGTCGGGCGGCGGCGGTGCCGTTCCCATGGTCATGGGCGGTGGCGGCGGCTTTGGCGGCGGCGGCTTCGTCGGTGGTTTCTTCGGCGGCGGTGGCGGCGGCAGCGGTGGCGGGTCGGTGGTGATCTCCTCGACCAGCAGCTCGACCGGCGGCATCAGCAGCTCGACCAGTTCGACCACGGGCGGCGTGTCCACATCGACCGGCGGCGTTTCGACCTCCACCGGTGGCGTCTCGACCTCCACGGGTGGCGTTTCCACCTCCAGCGGCAACGTGTCCACATCGAGCGGCGTGTCGACGTCGAGCGGTAACGTGTCGACCTCCAGCGGCAATGTCAGCAGCAGCAGTTCGTCCAGTTCCAGCTCTTCGTCCTCATCCTCCTCGTCCAGCTCTTCATCGAGCAGTTCGGGCGGATCGAGCGGCGGCAAGCCGGGCAAGCCTGGCCATGGTCACGGGTCAAGCGGCGGATCGGGTGGCAGCTCCGGCTCCAGCGGCAGTTCGGGATCGAGCGGCAGCAGCGGATCGTCGGGCAGTTCCGGGTCGAGCGGCAGCAGCTCGTCCTCCTCCTCCTCGTCGGGCAGTTCCTCCTCTTCGGGCGGTTCGTCCAGCTTCGGCAGCACGGGCAGCAGCGGATCGAGCGGCAGCTCCGGTTCCAGCGGCAGTTCGGGGTCGAGCGGTTCGTCCTCCTCGTCGAGCAGCAGCTCTTCCTCCTCGTCCAGCAGCTCCAGCGGCGGATCGAGCAGCAGCGGCGGCACCGACGTCCCTGCCCCGCCGATGATCCTGCTGTTCGGCGCAGCCGCGGTCGCGCTGGTCGCCCGCCGCCGCTTTGCCGAGCGCAAGGGCGACAAGGCCGCCTGATCCGTCAGGCAGTGACGCGAAAAAGGGCGGCTCCCGATAGCGGGGGCCGCCCTTTTCGTTTATGCCGAACCACCACTGCGATGATCGTGATCTGTAAGGCTCCTCCCCCTTTGAGGGGGAGGCTGGGTGGGGGTGTACTGCGGCCAGCGCGGACGCTCGGCTTCGCCTCGCTCCCCCTCCCCCGACCCCTCCCCGCTGGGAAGGGGAGATGCAGACTGGTCCAGTGCATCTTGCTACAAACCGCTCCCAAATCAATTATCGGCGATGATCCGTTCGATGTCGGCGATCGGATGGTTGACCAGATCCTTGGCGATCTCACCGGTCAGGCGGCTTTCGACTTCCTTGTGATAATGTTTGCGCATTTCGCCCAGCGTGCCGGGCGGGGCGACGATGATCAGTTTCTCATAGTCGTTGGCAAAGGCGCGGTGCTTGAGGATGTCGGCGGCTTGCGCTGCGAACCGGTCCTCTTCCAGATCGTGGAAATTGGTTTCCGACATGGCGCTGCGATGTCCGCCGACCGAGCTGAAGGCGCGACCGGGCGTGTCCGTCCCCTGATCGCGACCGGCCGGATTATCCTGCTTTTCGACCTGCTCGGTTTCCAGGCTGGGGATGGCGGCGTCGCCCTTGTTACGGAAAAACAGCATCTTGCGGCCGTCGGCCACCAATATGAGCGCGTCCTGGTCTATCTGCATCGCCTTGTCCTTTTCATTTTACGGGATGCTTGCCTAACGGATGACAGCGCGCAGGGTTGCGTGGCCCGTCGCACGGCGGCATAGGACTGGCCCATGCACGACATCCGTTTCATCCGCGAAAATCCTGCTGCTTTCGACGCTGGCCTGGCCCGGCGCGGGCTGGCGCCCCTGTCCGCCGAGATATTGGCGCTGGACGAGCAAAGCCGGGCGCTCAAGACGCAATTGCAAGTGGGGCAAGCCCGTCGCAACGAGGCGAGCAAGCTGATCGGTCAGGCCATGGCGGCGAAGGACGTCGAGAAGGCGGAAGCACTGAAGGCCGAAGTCGCAGCGATCAAGGAAGGCACGCCCGCGCTGGAAGCGCAGGATCGCGAGGTTGGCGACGCACTGGGCGCGATGCTGGCGGCGATCCCCAACCTGCCTGCCGACGATGTGCCGCAAGGCGACAGTGAAGCCGACAATGTCGAGGTGAACCGCTGGGGCAATGTGCGCGACTTCGACTTTGCGCCGCAGGACCATGCCGATTTCGGCCCGGCGCTGGGGCTGGATTTTGAGGGCGGCGCAGCCTTGTCCGGCGCGCGCTTCACCGCGCTCCGCGGCCAGATGGCGCGGCTGCACCGGGCGCTGGCGCAGTTCATGCTGGATCGGCAGACGGCTGAGAATGGCTATGAGGAGGTCAATCCGCCTCTGCTGGTGCGCGACGAGGCGCTGTTCGGCACCGGCCAATTGCCCAAATTCGCCGAGGATCTGTTCAGGACGACCGATGGCCGCTGGCTGATCCCGACCGCCGAAGTCAGCCTGACCAATCTGGTCGCCAACCAGATCGTGCCGCTGGCCGACCTGCCCGTCCGGCTGACCGCGCTGACCCCCTGTTTCCGATCCGAAGCCGGGTCCGCCGGACGCGATACGCGCGGGTTCATCCGCCAGCATCAGTTCGAGAAGGTCGAGCTGGTCGCGATCTGCGCGCCCGACGAGTCGGAGGCCGAGCATGAACGCATGTGCGCGGCGGCGGAGGGCATCCTCCAGGCGCTTGCCCTGCCCTATCGCAAGATGTTGCTCTGCACCGGCGACATGGGCTTTGGCGCGCGCAAGACGTGGGATCTGGAAGTGTGGCTGCCCAGCCAGAATACGTATCGCGAGATCAGCTCCGTTTCCAACTGCGGCGATTTTCAGGCGCGGCGGATGAACGCCCGCTACAAGCCGGAGGGGGAGAAGCAGACGCGCTTCCTCCATACGCTGAACGGGTCGGGGCTGGCCGTGGGACGGACGCTGGTGGCGGTACTGGAAAATTACCAGCAGGCCGATGGCAGCGTGATCGTGCCGGAGGTGCTGGCGCCTTATATGGGTGGGGTGACGGTGCTGGAGCCGCGCAAATGATCCTCCCCGGTACGGGGAGGGGGACCATGCGCAGCATGGTGGAGGGGGCTGTCGGCAGGCGCTGTGTTTGGGGCAATCCCCCTCCACCACGCCCTTCGGGCGCGGTCCCCCTCCCCGTGCCGGGGAGGAATTGATGCGCATACTGCTCACCAACGACGATGGCGTTCATGCGCCCGGCCTCAAAGTGCTGGAGGCAATCGCCCGGCAGTTTTCCGACGATATCTGGATCGTCGCGCCGAGCGAGGAGCAGTCGGGGGCTGGGCATAGCCTGACGCTGACCCGGCCCTTGCGCATCCGCAAACATGGCGAGCAGCATTTTAGCGTCACCGGCACGCCGACCGACGCGGTGATGATGGCGGTGGGGCATTTGATGAAGGATGCAAAGCCTGACCTGATCCTGTCCGGGGTCAATCGCGGGGCCAATCTGGCCGAGGATGTCACCTATTCCGGCACGGTCGCAGCCGCGATGGAAGGCGCGATTTCGGGGATCAGGTCGATCGCGCTGAGCCAGGTCTATGCGCGCGAGGGAATGGGCGACGCGGTGCCATTTGCGGCGGCGCAGGCGTGGGGGGCGAAGGCGATTGCGCCGCTGATCGCCATGCCGCCATCGCGCCGGATGCTGTTCAACGTCAATTTCCCGGCAATCGAACCCGATGCGGTCAAGGGCATCCGCGTTGTGCGGCAGGGCTTTCATGATGTCGATCGCACCAGGATCGTCGAAGGCACCGATCCGCGCGGCTATCGCTATTTCTGGTTCAGCCTGGGCAGCAGCGACGCGGTGCCGGAGGGGAGCGATCTGGCGGCGATTGCGCAGGACTATGTCACGGTCACGCCGCTCCATTATGACCTGACGCAGGACAGCGCCATGGCGGCGACGGCGGCGGCGTTCGGGCAATAAAGGCAGGGGGTGGCAAGCGCGGCGCGATGCGATAGACAGGCGGCGATGCAACGCCCGTTCCTTCATGCCGCCCTGCTGCTTGCCCCGATGCTACTCGCTGCCTGCATCCCCAATGAGGCAGCGCCCGCACGGGGAGAAACACCCCCGCCCCGGCTGGATGCCGATGCGTCCGCCGTCGAACTGGTCGAGGCGGAACCGGTTTGGACCGCGCAACAGGTGGTCCCCAATGCGCAGACGGTGGCGACATCCACCTATGTCGTCCAGCCCGGCGACACGCTGCGCGGCATCGGCAATCGCAGTGGCGCGGGATCGGAAGCGATTGCGCGCGCCAATGGCCTGACCCCACCCTTCGCCATACGCGTCGGTCAGAAGCTGACCATCCCCGGCGGCCGCTATCATCTGGTGGCGGAGGGGGAGACGGGGATCGCGATCGCGTCCGCCTATGGCGTAGCGTGGAGCCGGATCGTGACGGCCAACGGGTTGAGCGAACCCTTCATGCTGCGGCGAGGGCAGAGGCTGTTATTGCCGGGTGACGCGCCGGTGGCCGCACCGGACCTGGAGCAGCGCGCCGCCGCCTTCCGCATCGATATTGACGATGTGCTGACCGGCGGCCAGCCCGCTGCGGCCGAAAATGCGCCGGTGGCGGTCGCCTCGTCGCAACCGCGCCCGCTGCCGAGCAATGTGCCGATCGCTCAGCCCGCCAGCTTTACCGGCCGTTTTGCCTGGCCGGTCAAGGGCAAGCTATTGTCGCGCTTTGGCCCCGGCGAAAGCGGCGCGAAAAATAATGGCATCGACATTGCTGTCCCGGCCGGCACGCCGATCCGCGCGACGGCGGACGGCGTGGTCGCCTATGCGGGCGACCGGGTGGCGGTGTTTGGCGGACTTGTCCTCATCAACCATGGCAGCGGCTGGGTGAGCGCCTACGGCCATGCCAGTCGTGTCGACGTGGTGCGCGGGCAGAAAATCACGCGCGGGCAGATTGTCGGCCTGACCGGCGATAGCGGCTATGCCAGCCAGCCCAAGCTGCATTTCGAACTGCGCAAGGACCGAGTGCCGGTGAACCCCATTCCCCAGCTGCCGACCGCGCCATGAGGGTGGACCGGGCGGCGTCGCGATCGACCGAAGGCTTTTTGCGGCGGCGATCGTCCATGCCGATGTGGGTGGATTTGAGCTGGCGCGTGGCGCTGGTGTTCGGGCTGATCGCGCTGGTGCTGCTGCTCCACTGGGTCGGGCGCGATGGGCTGAAGGACAATCTCGACAATCATATCAGCTTTGTCGATGTGCTGTATTTCACCACCGTCACGGTGACGACGGTGGGCTATGGCGACATTGTCCCTGTCACGCCCGAAGCGCGATTGTTCGAATCGCTGTTCGTCACGCCGATCCGGCTGTTCGTGTGGCTGATCTTTCTTGGCACAGCCTATTCGCTTTTCCTCCGCAACATCCTCTACAGGTGGCGCATGGCCCGCATACAAGCCGATCTGCACAATCACATCATCGTCACAGGGTTCGGCACCAGCGGGCAGGAAGCGGTGCATGAACTGCTGGCGCGCGGCACCGACCCGCGCGAGATCGTCGTGATCGACGGCAGCGAGCAGGCGCTGGAACTGGCCGAGGCGCAGGGGTGCAACATATTGTGCGGCGATTCGACCCGCGACCGGACATTGAAGGACGTGGCGATCCACCGCGCGCGCAGCATGATCGTGTCGGCCGGGCGCGACGATACGTCGATCCTGATCACGCTGACCGCCAGGCATCTGGCCCCGCGCCTGCCGATCAGCATCGTCGTGCGCAACGAGGATAACGAGTTGCCTGCGCGGCAGGCGGGCGCGACGACGGTGATCAACCCGGTCAGCTTTGCCGGGCTGCTGCTGGCGGGCAGCACCAGCGGCAAACATATTGCCGATTATATGGCGGATCTGGCCGCGTCGGGCGGGCGGGTGAAGCTGAATGAGCGGTTCGTCAAGCCGCAGGAGATTGGCGGGCCATTGTCGGCGATCACCACTGGTCTTGGCGTGCGCATCTATCGCGACGATCGCCCGATCGGCTTCTGGGAGGACGGCGCGCGGCAGCTCCAGACCGGCGATCTGATCATCGAGATTGTCGAGGGTGATGGCGCAGGAGCAAGCCGCGAACCGGCCTGAATGGCGTATCCCCATCGCGCTGCGTGACATTCCGCGCAAAAATCCCTATGTGCGCGACCATCATGGCAACCAAATTTCCTGACGCGCCGAAGATCGGCATGGTTTCGCTCGGCTGTCCGAAAAACCTGGTCGATAGCGAGCGCATCCTGACCAAGCTGCGCTCCGACGGCTATCAGATGTCGCCCGACTATGCCGGGGCCGACGTCGTGCTGGTCAACACCTGCGGCTTTCTCGATTCGGCGAAGGAAGAATCGCTGGAGGCCATTGGCGAGGCGATGGCCGAAAATGGCCGCGTCATCGTCACCGGCTGCATGGGTGACGAGGCGGAGTTGATCCGCGCGAAATTCCCGCAAGTGCTGGCCGTCACTGGCGCGCATCAATATGAGCAGGTCGTCAACGCGGTGCATGACGCATCGCCGCCCGTCCCCAATGCCTTTGTCGATCTGGTGCCGGAAGGTGGCCTGAAACTGACGCCGCGCCATTACAGCTATCTGAAGATTTCTGAAGGGTGCAACCATCGCTGCTCCTTCTGCATCATCCCGTCGATCCGGGGAGATCTGGTGTCGCGGCGGATCGATGCGGTGCTGCGCGAGGCGGAGAAGCTGGTTCACGCCGGCACCAAGGAATTGCTGGTCATCAGCCAGGATACGTCGGCCTATGGCGTCGATACCCGGCATGAAAGCCGGCCGTGGAAGGGCCGCGACGTGCGCGCGCATATGACCGACATGGCGCGCGAACTGGGGCAGCTGCGCACGGCAGAAGGGCGCGCGCCATGGGTGCGGCTGCACTATGTCTATCCCTACCCTCATGTCGATCAGGTCATTCCGCTGATGGCGGACGGGCTACTGACGCCCTATCTCGACATTCCCTTCCAGCACGCCGCGCCCAGCATATTGAAGGCGATGAAGCGCCCGGCAAACGAAGCCAAGGTGCTGGACCGCATCCATAAATGGCGCAGCATCTGCCCCGACATTACGATCCGCTCGACCTTCGTGGTCGGCTTCCCCGGTGAGACGGAGGCGGATTTCCAATATCTGCTCGACTGGCTGGACGAGGCGCAACTCGATCGCGTCGGCGCGTTCCGCTTCGAGCCGGTCGAGGGCGCAGCAGCCAACGCCCTGCCGGGCGCTTTGCCCGAAGAGGTCAAGGAAGAACGCTACCAGCGGATCATGGAAAAGACCGCCGCGATCAGCGCCGCCAAGCTCGCGGCCAAGGTCGGGCGGGTGCTGCCGGTGATCGTCGATGAAGTGGGCGAGCCGGACGAGGAGGATGGCTCGATCGGCGCAACCGCGCGCTCACAGGCGGATGCGCCGGAAATCGACGGCAATGTGTTCCTGCGCGATGTCGGCGAAGGGCGCAAGGCTGGCGACATGTTCGACGTGATGATCGAGGATGCCGACGAGCATGATCTGTACGGGGTGCCGGTTTAGGGGCACACGCTCCGTCATCCCGGCGAAAGCCGGGATCTCCCTTCTTCTGTTTCGAGTGGATCAAGAAAAGCGGGATCCCAGCATTCGCTGGGATGACGGACGCTAATTTACCGCCACAAACCCGTCTTGATATTCGGTCTTGATCGCCTTGCGCATCGCGACATCGATCGGCAGCGCAACCTCATACGTTCCTTCCGCATAGGGCCCGGCGCTGTAGGGGCCGACCACGACGGTTACGCCGTCGATCAGCTTGCCGTCCTTCGACGTCAGTACCAGCACCTGTTCCATCGGGTCGATGCACTGGGTAAATTCATCGTCACCCCGGACCACCGGCGCACCACGTTTTTCGGCGCGTTGCTTGTCCAGTTCGGCGCAGAAGCGGTCGCGGATGGCCGCGGCGAAGGCGGCGGGGCTGGTCATCACCGCCTTGACGCTGGTTTCGCGGCTGCGCGCCTTGTCCCATAACAGGCTGTCATAGCCGGTCATGCCGTGCGCGCCGCCGGTAAAGACATAGGTTTGCGACTGGAGCGCCAGGAAGCGCGGGGTATCGGCGGACACGCTCCACTCTGTTTCCAGACTATGCGCGTGGAAGGGGAAGCCCGATTGCTTCGCCGCCGCGCTGTCGTCCTTCGCCATTTTGAGGGCATCGGCCCTTGATGTCGCCAATTGCTTGCCGAACTTCTCCACCAGCGCGGGGATGGCGGCGGCCTGCGCCGGATAGGCATAGGCAAACTCCAATAGAGCGCTCTTGTCTGTCTGCGCGAAGGATTTGGCGGGGGGAGCCGGTGGCGGTGTACCCGCCATCTTGTCGGCAAAGCGGGACGCCGCGACATTGGCCGCCGCGTTGCCGCTGACCTCCTCCTGCGAGGGGGTGCAGGCGACCAAGAGCATCGCGGCGATACCCAATAGCCCCGCCGACCGGGCCAGCTCCCCGTGCTGCATCAGTGCGCCCGTGCAGCGCGGCAGCGTTCGCCGATCGCCTTGCGCGCATAGTCGCTTTGCAGCGCCTGCCCGGCATTGGGCCAGCCTTCGGCGATCAGCGCCTGTTCGACGGCATGGCCATTGTCGAAATGGCCGCTTTCCGCCAGCGTATAGGCGCGGGCGCGAGCGGCCTGGAGGCCGCGGTCATCGGAATGAATCATCGTCTCTCTCCTTGGCATTTTGTGATGCGCACGAAGCTAGGCCTCACCGGCGCAGGACGCAAATGGGGAAAGGGCGACTTGTGCGATGCGGGCGATGAAATTTCGCACTTTCCATCACTTGCGCCTTTCTCCTACACCCACGCCATGACCGATTATTCAGCCTTGCTCAAAGCCGACAACAAGCAGCCCGCCCGTTCGATCCACCTGATCGAGGCGACAGGCTATGACGATTGGCTGGCGACCCAGCCGGAGCGGGTCCGCACGATCGTGGCGGCGCAGAAATTTCAGGGGAAGCCGGGCGAACAGGCAATCGTGCCGGGCGAGGCAGCGGGCGACTGGTGGGTGGTGGCCGGTATCGCCAGCAAGGCCGCGCCCGGTCCCTGGTGCCTGGCGAAACTCGCAGAGACCTTGCCCGAAGGCACATACCGGCTGGCGGAAGGCTCGCCCGATGCGGCGGCCCTGGGCTGGCTGACCGCGCATTACCGGTTCGACCGTTATCGCAAGGAGGATGGCGCCATCGGCCCGCGCGTGCTGCTGACCAGCGACGTCGCGCGGATCGAGGCGACCGTGCAACTGGCGCAGGCGATCGCGCTGGTGCGCGACCTCGTCAATACGCCAGCCGCCGACATGGGACCGGCCGATCTGGAAGCAGCGGTGGCGCAGGTCGGCAAGGCGTTCGGGGCCAGCGTCAGCACGACGCGCGGCGACGCGCTGGAACAGGGCTATCCGATGATCCACGCGGTGGGCAAGGCGGCGGACAAGAGCTTTGCCCCGCGCCTCATCGAACTGACATGGGGTGATCCCGCCGCGCCGCGCATCGCGATCGTCGGCAAGGGCATCTGCTTCGACAGCGGTGGCCTCGACATCAAGCCGTCGTCGGGGATGCGGCTGATGAAGAAAGATATGGGCGGCGCGGCCCATGCGCTGGCGCTGGCGCAACTCATCATGGGCGCGCGGCTGCCGGTGCGGCTGCACCTGCTGATTCCGGCGGCGGAAAATGCGATCAGCGGCAATGCTTTCCGCCCCGGCGACATATTGCATACGCGCCAGGGGCTGACGGTCGAGATCGGCAATACCGATGCGGAAGGGCGGCTGGTGCTGGGTGATGCGCTGACCCGCGCTGGCGAGGAGAAGCCGGAGCTGATCATCGACTATGCCACGCTGACCGGCGCGGCGCGGGTGGCGGTAGGGCCGGACCTGCCTGCGCTGTTCGCCAATGACGATGCGCTGGCGGCGGAGATGGCGGCGGCGGGCGTCCAGGTGGACGATCCGACCTGGCGGCTGCCGCTCTGGGATGGCTATGCCGATATGCTCAAATCCGACATTGCCGACATCAACAATGCGGGCGAAGGTGGCTTTGCAGGGGCAATCACCGCCGCCCTGTTCCTCAAGCGCTTCGTGCCGGACGATGTGGCCTGGCTGCATCTGGATACGTTCGCCTGGCGACCGGCGGCGAAGCCGGGGCGCGCCAAAGGCGGCGAAGCGCTTGGATTGCGTGCGGTTTTCCGCCTGTTGCAGGAGCGTTACGGGCGCGATTGAGCATGTGACGATTGTGCGCGTCCGTTACGCAACCGGATTGTGCATCATGCGTTAAGCCCACATGAACGCTCATCCCGCCACCGATCTTTCGCCCGCAATCGACCGGCCCGGCATATTGCCGCTCACCCACTGGATGCGCACCCTCGTCGATTATGTCCGGTCAGGCAAACCCGACCTCACCAACCGCCAGATGGCATTGATGATGACCGTCTATATTGGCGACGGGCCGCATACGGTGCGCGGCCTGGCCGAAGCGCTGCATGTGTCCAAGCCCGTCATCACCCGCGCCCTGAACAAATTATCGGCGCTCGGCTACCTCCGCCGTGAGCGCGATGTGAGCGACCGGCGCAATATTTTCATCACCCGGACCCCCAAAGGGGCGGAATTTCTTGACGCCTTTCACCTTTTCATCGCAGGAACCGCGCGCGATGACAGGTATGAACAGCCCCGCGCGGAACGGACCGCCTGAAAGAACCCGCTTCAAGCTGGACGGGCGTTCCGTCGCGCTCGACCGCCGCATCCATGCGGCGCGGGGCGATCTGGCCGACCTGGCATTGGCTGGCACATTATTTTCCGCCCATTATGCCCGCGCCGTCGCCCTCACCTGCGTTGCGCCCGGCACGCCGATCCTGAGCGCGCCATCGGCGAGCGGCGAAGCGGTCAGTGAATTGCTGCGTGGCGAGACTTTCCATGCGCTGGACGTGATGACCGACTGGGCCTGGGGCTTTTGCGGGCATGACGGCTATGTCGGCTATATAAGGCGCGAAGCGCTGGACGTGTTTGAAACGCCGAGCCACCGGATCATTGCCGAGACCGCCCCGCTGTTCCGCGCGCCCGACATCAAGGCGCCGATCGCCGATTATTGGCCGGGCGGCGCGCTGTTTTCGGGGGAGGCGGAGGATGGCTTCATCGCCTGCGCCGAAGGCTTCATCCATGCGCGCCACGCCGCCCCGCTCGATGCCCCTGCGGCGGACTGGGTCGCGGTGGCGGAGCGTTATCTGGGCCAGCCCTATGTCTGGGGCGGGCGCGGGCATCGCGGCATCGACTGTTCGGGGCTGGTGCAGGTGGCGCTCGGCCAATGCGGCCTGTCCGTGCCGCGCGACACCGACCTGCAATGCGAAGGGATCGGCAATCCGATCGACAGCGACGCGGTGTTGCAGCGTGGTGATATTCTCTTCTTCCCCCGCCATGTCGGCATCATGATCGACGGCAAGATGCTGCTCCACGCCAATGCGCACTGGATGGCGGTCGTCGCCGAACCGCTGGCCGATGTGGTCGCGCGGCTGGCCGGGGACCATGCCCAACCCATCATCGCGCGGCGGAGGATCGGCGCATGACCACACAGGTTTTCATCGACGGCGGCCATGGCACCACCGGCATCGAAATCGCCGACCGGCTGGCCGGGCGTCCTGAACTCTCGCTGATCCGGCTGGACGAAAAGGATCGCAGGGATGCAGGCGCGCGCCGCGATGCGCTGAACGCCGCTGACGTCGTGATCCTGTGCCTGCCCGACGATGCGGCGCGCGAAGCCGTGGCGCTGATCGACAATGACCGCACCTGCGTGATCGACGCATCGACGGCGCACCGGGTGGCGGATGGCTGGACCTATGGCTTTCCCGAACTGGAGCCGGGGCATCGCGAGACGCTGGCGGCCAGCCGCTTCGTCGCCAATCCGGGCTGCTGGCCGACCGGCTTTCTGGCGCTGGTGCGGCCGCTGACGCTCGCCGGGCTGCTGCCTGCCGACTGGCCGGTCACCGTGTCGGGCGCGTCGGGCTATTCGGGTGGCGGCAAGGCGATGATCGCGGAATATGAAGGACCAGACGGCGCGCCGACCGCGTTCCGCGCCTATGGCCTTGGTCTGGCGCACAAGCATGTACCAGAAATGACCCGCTATTCCGGCCTGACCCACGCGCCGCTTTTCGCGCCTGCCGTCGCCAACGCCTATCGCGGGATGCTGGTCGAAGTGCCGTTGCAATTGCGCGCCATGCCCGACGCGCCCGCGCTGGCCGATGTTCATGCCGCTTTGGCGTCGGCCTATGCCGGATCGCCGATCGTCAGCGTCGCACCGCTGGCCGACAGCGACGCCATGGGCGCAATCGAGCTGGAGCAGGTCGGCGCGACCGACCGGCTGCAATTGTTCGTGTTCGGCAATGCGGCCAGTGGCCAGGCGCGGCTGGTCGCGGCGCTCGACAATCTGGGCAAGGGTGCGGCAGGCGCGGCGGTGCAGAATCTCAATATATTGGCGGGGCTGCCGGAGACGGCGGGATTGCGGCTGTAAGCTTTCATCCGTTCGTTTCGAGCGAATGTTGCCTATCTCAGTGAATCGTCCCCAGCGGCTGGTCATAGGTCAGCAGCACGATCAGCCGTTCGATCTGACGCCAGTGGCAGAAATGGATATGATTGCCCACGTCCAGGCTGCGGTCGGCGCGCGCGGCGGCTTCATAGCCGGCATTGTCGCCGAACAGCGCCATCAGTTCAGCGGCATCCTCATAGCTCTTTCGGCCCGAAAGATATGGCAACTGCATTGCGACCCCCATCATTTTTTTGGCGACACCTGTTGGTTGGCTACCACCTTCAATCCCCGTGCCATTTCAGCGCCTTGGCGCGGCAGGCGGGATGCGAGGGTGAACGGGACGTTAGCCAAGTCCCATCGCGGGACGACCATCCCGTAACGGCACGATCCGTCCCGACACGGCGCGCAGCATCAAAGCCGCTGGCCTTGCCACGCCGTCCATGGCAAGGGGCTGACCATGAGCAATGACAGGAAAGACCCGACCGGCGCGGGCGCGATCATCGCCTTCCTCATCCTGGGGGGTGCGATCACCGGCGGGCTGATGGGCCAGCCCAGCATCGGCCTGCTGGCGGGCGTTGGCGCGGGCATCGTGATCGCGCTACTGCTGTGGCTGCGCGACCGGCGCAAATAAGCGACACAGCCAGCCCCATCTGCCTTGCCCGACGCGGCATCGCGACATAGATGAGGGGAATGAACAAGCATCTGATCGCCCTCCCGCTCGTCGTCCTCACTTTGGCCGGCGGCGCATTCCTGTATTTCGCGCAAGGGGACACGGCGCAATTGCCGCCCGGCGCGGATATGGGACGCGAACCGGTGTTCACCGGGCCACGCAGCGAGATGATCCCGACCGTCAATATCGCCGAAGTGAAGCCATGGACCGCTGGCGAAAAGCCGGTGCCGGCCAAGGGGCTTGCCGTGGCGCGCTTTGCCGAGGGGCTGTCCCATCCGCGCTCGCTGCTGCGCCTGCCCAATGGCGATGTGCTGGTGGCCGAAACCAACAGCCCGCCCCGCCCGACCGGCGGCATCGTCAACCGGGTGATGAACTATCTGATGAACAAGGCGGGCGCGGGCGATCCGTCGCCCAACCGCATTTCGCTGCTGCGTGACGCCGATGGCGACGGGCGGGCAGAGACGAAAACCGCCTTCCTGACCGGGCTGAATTCGCCCTATGGCATGGCGCTGCTGGGCAACACATTGTTCGTGGCGAATACCGACGCGCTGATGGCCTATCCCTACAAGCCGGGCGACACGAAGATCAGCGCGCCGGGTCGCAAGATATTGAACCTGCCCGCGCAGGCGCCCAACATACACTGGACCCGCAGCCTGACGGTCAGCCCTGAAGGGCTGCTCTATGTCGGTGTCGGGTCGAACAGCAATATCGGCGAAAATGGTCTGGAAAGCGAAGCCAACCGCGCGTCGGTGCTGGAGGTGAATCCCCGGACCGGCGACTATCGCATCTGGGCGTCGGGGCTGCGCAATCCTGTCGGCCTGGCCTTCGAACCCAAGAGCGGCGCGCTATGGGGCGTGGTCAATGAACGCGACATGCTGGGCAGCGATCTGGTGCCAGATTATCTGGCGCGGGTCGAATTTGGCGGCTTTTATGGCTGGCCGTGGAATTATTGGGGCGGTTATGAGGATCGCCGGGTCCAGCCGCAACGCCCGGAAATCCGCGAATATACCAAGCGGCCCGACTATGCGCTGGGCAATCATGTCGCACCGCTGGGGCTGACCTTCGCCGACAAGGTGGTGCTGGGCGCGCCTTACACCGACGGCGCGTTCGTGGGCCTCCACGGCAGCTGGAACCGCAAACCGGCGGCGGGTTACAAGGTGGTGTTCGTCGGCTTTGCCGACGGCGAGGCGGGCAAGGCCAAGCCGGTCGATGTGCTGAGCGGCTTCCTCGACAAGGATGGCAACGCGCATGGTCGCCCGGTGGACGTGACCGCCGACGCCAAGGGCGCGCTGCTGGTCAGCGACGATGTCGGCGGCGTGGTGTGGCGGGTGACGAAGGGGAAGTGACTTAGGCCCAATCGACATTCAGCCCTGACGGCCTGCAAATGGCGATTTCTCGTGCTTCCGGTGCTCACCTACTTTTAGTAGGCTGCGCTCCGGGTCACGAAAAATCACCATTTTCGGCTCGTCATCATCTGAATGTCGATCGGCCCTAGCATAGCGTACTCCCGCCTGCGCGGGAGCACGCTGCATCAGATACGCAACCCGTTGCGCCCCGCCAATTCCACCACATATTGCCACGCTACGCGCCCCGACCGGCTGCCGCGCTGGGTTGCCCACTGGATCGCCTCCAGCGGATCGAAGCTGATGCCGAGTTTCGCCGCATAGCCGCCAACGATCGCGACATAGGCGTCCTGATCAAGCGCATGGAAGCCCAGGCTCAAACCAAAGCGGTCGGACAGCGCCATCCGATCATCCACCACATCGCGCGGATTGATCGGGTCATCCTGCTCCGACAGATGGCGCGGCACGATATGGCGGCGGTTCGACGTCACATAGAGGCGCACATTGGCGGGACGCGCGGCGGTGCCGCCCTGCAACAACGACCGCAGCGAACGGGCATCGCCCACGCCTTCGTCAAAGCCCAGATCGTCGAGGAACAGGATGAAGGGCCGCGACGTGCCGCGCAGCAGCGAGAAGAGCGTCGGCAGGCTCGCCAGTTCATCGATCGCGCATTGCAGCAGGGCGATGTCCTGCCCCTCCCCCTGCAACTGGCCGACGACGGATGCGACCACCGCCGACTTGCCCGTCCCGCGCGCACCCCAGAGCAGCACGTCATGCGCGGCATGGCCCGCCGCATGACGGCGGCTATTGTCGAGTAAAGCGCCCTTCTGCGCGTCGATCCCGGTCAGCAGATCATAATCCACCGGCGCGAACGCCTCGACCGCGTGGATCGCGCGGCCATCCCAGACATAGGCAGGCGAGGCGGCAAGATCGGCGGACAGCGCGGGCGGCGGTGCGAGCCGTTCCAGCGCCTGGGCAATGCGGTTGAGGAGTTCGTCGGTCATGGCGCGGGCTTACCGGGCGACGGGCGCGACGGCAAGCATGGGAACTTGCTGTCATGCGTCCATGTCATGCGACTGACGCAATGGCCTTTTACTCGGTGGGTTCGCCGTCTATATCGCGGGGGCCGTGACCATCGCCAATCCAGCCTATTCCACCCGATCCTGCCGTTATGGCGCGGAATCCCTGCGCGAGGCGGCTTTGCTGATCCGCGCCGGCGAACCCGTCGCGGTGCCAACCGAAACCGTTTATGGCCTGGCCGCCGATGCGACCGACAGCCACGCCGTCGCCGCCATCTACAGCGCCAAAGGGCGACCCAGTTTCAATCCGCTGATCGTCCATGTCGCCGACCGGGAAATGGCGGAGCGGCTGGCGGATTTCTCAGCCGTGGCCGATACACTGGCCGATCGCTTCTGGCCGGGGCCGTTGACGTTGGTGCTGCCGGTGCGGGCCGATAGCGGCCTCTCCCCGCTGGTCATGGCCGGCCTGCCCACCGTAGCGCTGCGCCTGCCCGCCCATCCGGCGATGCGCGCGCTGATCCGGGAAAGCGGGCGACCGCTTGCCGCGCCATCGGCCAATCGCAGCGGATCGATCAGCCCGACACGCGCCGAACATGTGCTGGCCAGCCTGAATGGCCGGGTGCGGATGATATTGGATGAAGGGCCGACCAGCGAAGGCTTGGAATCGACCATTGCCGCGCCGGAGCATGACCATGTCCGCCTGCTCCGGCCCGGCCCGGTGACGGCGGCGATGCTGGAGGAAGCGACCGGGCTGCCGGTTGTGATCGGTAAGGACGGAGGCAAGATCGAAGCGCCCGGCCAGCTCGAAAGCCATTATGCGCCGTCCAAGCCGGTACGGCTCGACGCCATGCGCGCGGAGCGGGACGAATATCTGATCGGCTTTGGCCTGATGCCCTGCCACATCAATCTCAGCCCGGAAGCCGACGTGCGGGAGGCTGCGGCCAATCTGTTCGCAGCGCTGCACATCGCCGACGCCAGCGCGCAGCAGCGCATCGCGGTTGCGCCTATCCCCGAAGAAGGAATCGGCGCGGCGATCAACGACCGGCTGAAGCGCGCGGCGGCGTAGAGCGGTGCAATTTCACCTCGACCCGTTCGTTTCGAGCGAAGTCGAGTAACGTTGCGCGCAGGTTTCTCGACTTCGCTCGAAACGAACGGAGGTTGGGGAACTCAGCCTGCCTTAATTGCCTAATCGCAATTATCGTAACCCGCATCCTCGCACTGGCGGCGGCGTTCCTTGTCCGCCTTCTTGCGCGCCTTGCCATCGCGCGCTTCCTGTTCGCGCATCTTGCGGCCATAATTGCGATCGGATTCGTCCTGACTGGTCGTCGCCCAGTCCGCCGCCTGCGCGCCAGCGCGCACCGGCATGGTGGCGATATCCAGCGCCGTCTTGGCGATACAGCCGGGCAGAGCCAGCAGCATCAGCGGCGCAGCCAGCATCACAATCTTGTTCATCATCAGTCCCCCGACTTGGTTCGCCGCCGTCCTGGCACAGGCCACCTTAACCGCAGCCTAAGCCAAACACAAAAAGCGGCGAAACCTGTCGCGGAAAATCAGCCGTCAATCTTGTCGGCAAAGCCCTTGCGCAGTTTCGCGAGCTTTGGCGGGATGACGGCCATGCAATAGGGGTTACGGTCGCCGACCCGGTCCCAATATTGCTGATGATAATCCTCCGCCGGATACCAGGGGCCATCCGGTTCGATTGTGGTGACGATCGGATCGCCATGGTCCGCCTGCGCCCGGTCGATCGCGCCCTTGGCCTCTGCCTCCTGCTCGCGCGAATGGGGGAAGATGGCGGATCGATATTGGGTGCCGACATCATTGCCCTGGCGATTCAGGGTCGTGGGATTATGCGTCGCAAAGAAAATGTCGAGCAGGTCGGCATAGCTGGTGACGTCAGGGTCGAAGCTGATGCGGATCGCCTCGGCATGGCCGGTCGTGCCAGAACAAACCTGCTCATAGGTCGGGTCGGGCTTTTCCCCGCCGATATAACCGCTCTCGACCGCGCTCACGCCCTTGAGATTCTGATACACCGCTTCGGTACACCAGAAGCATCCGCCTGCGAGTGTCGCGATTTCCTGCGCCATCTGTCCATTCCTATCCATGTTGGCCACACAGATAGGAACGCTCAGGCCGCCGTTCCAGCCTCCGCTGTCAACGCCGCGGCTTTCGCCCGCTCCTCGGCCACCAGTTCCTTGCGGGACAGCTTGCCGACCAGCGTGCGCGGCAGGTTCAGCCGCACTTCGACCTCGCACACCCGCTCATGCTTGCCCAGTTGCGGATTGAGCCAGTCTTTCAGCGCCGCGCCGTCAATCTGCGCGTCGTCGATCAGCGTCACGAACGCCTTGGGCTGTTCGCCGCGATAATGGTCGGGGATGCCGATCACCAGCGCCTCCTTGACCATCGGATGATGGTAAAGGACCGCCTCGACCTGGCTCGGAAAGACCTTGAAACCGCCGACGGCGATCATGTCCTTCAGCCTGTCGACGATGCGGACATAGCCATCCTCGTCTATTTCGCCCACGTCCCCGGTGCGGATGAAATCGCCGATGAACACTTCGGCGTCGGCGTCGGGCCGGTTCCAATAGCCCTTCATCACCTGCGGTCCGGCGAACAGCAATTCGCCTGGCTCTCCGGGCGGCGGCGGCCTGGTCGGATCTTCGCGATCGACCAGCTTCACCCGCGTCCCCGGCACCGGTTGCCCCACCGTCCCGGTCTTGTTCAGCCCCTCATAGGGGTTGGAACAGACGATCGGGCTGGTTTCGGTAAGGCCATAGCCCTCGATCAGCTTGGCGCCCGTCGCCGCCTCGAACCGTTGCCGCACTTCCAGCGGCAACGGCGCACCGCCCGAAATACAGGCGCGCAGCGAGGAAAAGTCGATGTTGCGGATCGCGGGGTGATCCAGCAGTGCCTGGAACATGGTCGGCACGCCGGGCAGCGACGTCGCCTTCACCCGCTGCACCGCCGCCAGCACCTGCGCCGCGTCGAAACGGGGCAGCATCACCATCTCGCCGCCGTTCATCACGGTGCGGTTGAGGGTACAGGTATTGGCGAACACGTGGAAGAAGGGCAGCACCGCGATGATGCGGTCCTCCTCATTGGCGTGCGGGTCGATCGCCTGCGCCTGCCGGGCATTGGCGGTCAGATTCTGGTGGGTCAGCATCGCGCCCTTGGGCGTGCCGGTGGTGCCGCCCGTATATTGCAGCAGGGCGATGTCCCGCTCCGGGTCGATCGGCGGCACGGTGCAGTCGCCCGCATTGGCGATCAGCCGGTCATAGCGCAGCACGCGCGGATCGTCCGGCAGCGGCACGGACTCGCTCGCCTTGAACAGGCGGAACAGCACGGATTTGACCGGGGGCAGCATCTCCGCCACCGATCCGACGACCAGCTTCTCCAGGCTGCTATGGTCCAGCACCTGCAAGGCCGTGGGCAGCAACGCCTTGGCCGACAGGGTGAACAGGATTTTCGTCCCGCTATCCTCGACCTGATGCTCCAGTTCGGCGGCGGTATAGAGGGGGGAGAAATTGACGACGATCGCACCCGCGATCAGCGCGCCATAATAGGCCGCGACATAATGGGGGGTGTTGGGCAGATAAAGGCCGACCCGGTCGCCCTTCTTCACCCCCATCGCCTGCAATCCGCAGGCGATGCGGCGGATCTGCCCGAACATCGTGCCATAGCTGAACCGGCGCCCCATGAAATCGATCATCGGCGCATCGGGGTGGGCCAGTGCGCTGGTGGTGACCATGTCCCCCATCGACAAGGGGGGGAATGTCCGGTCCCAGACGGTGGGGTGCTGATAATGCTCCCGCCAGATTTTTTCTATGCTCTCCATGGAGGAAGTCTATGGAGAATGGCTGCTTTACGCAAGCGTCAACCACAGCAAAAAGGGCCGCGTCGGTTACCCGGCGCGACCCTTGAAAATGCTGCATTGCGGCGACTTACGGACGGTCGCCGAATGACGCTACGGCATCACACCGCGCCCTTGTTGTTGCTGAACGGATCAAGGATGGTGGCGACGCCGGAAATCAGTTCCGCCTCGCTGCGCAGAGCCTCATCAGCACGCCGCGCATTGTCGTCACGCTCGCGCCGCAGCTCCTCGATCAGCGCCGCACGGTCGCCATCCAGCCGCGAATCGGTCGGTGCCTCGATGCCCAGCTTCTTGGCGGTCTTGGCCACCAGTGCGTCCAGTTCGCGCTGCGAACACAGGCCCAGCGTCACCGGGTCTTTGGGCGTGATGTTGGAAATATTCCAGTGGGTCCGGTCGCGGATCGCCGCGATGGTGGTGCGGGTGGTGCCGATCAGCTTGCCGATCGCACCGTCCGACACTTCGGGATGGTTGCGCAGGATCCAGGCGATGCCATCGGGCTTGTCCTGACGCTTGGACACCGGCGTGTATCGCGGCCCCTTGGTGCGACGGACAGGCTCCGGCCCTTTCAGCATCTTGAGCTTGTAGTCGGGGTTCTGCTCGCCCTTGTGGATTTCGTCCATGGTGATTTCATGGGCGCGCACCGGATCACGACCGGTATATTTGGTGCTGGCGGTATCGTCGGCGATCGCCTGCACTTCCAGGATGTGAAGCCCGCAAAATTCCGCGATCTGGTCAAAGCTCAGAGCGCTGTTGTCGACCAGCCAGCTGGCGGTCGCATGGGGCATGAGTGGCTGGGACACGGGAACATTCTCCGGCACAAAAACGATAAGGGCCGCCCAAGCAGGGCGGCCGCGACCGTCTGGAGATAGTCGATCATCCCCGCTGGAGCAAGGAAAAGCGTCAGGCCGCGCTATCCAGCCCCAACCGGTCAATGGTGTGCAGCCCCGCCAGGAACTCGCGCGCGCTGCGTTCCCAGCTGAAGCTGCGGCCATAGGCGGCGCAGGCGGCCCGGTCACAGCGTAGCGCTCCGGCAATCGCCTGCCCCAGATCATCCGACAGCGCGCCGCTTTCCGGGGTCACGATGTCCACCGGCCCCGTGACGGGATAGGCCGCAACCGGCGTGCCGCAGGCCAGCGCCTCGATCATCACCAGCCCGAACGTGTCGGTGCGGCTGGGGAAAACGAACACGTCTGCCCCGGCATAGGCGCCCGCCAGCGCCTCCCCGAACAATGGTCCCATAAAATGCGCCTCTGGGTAGCGCCGCTCCAGCGCCGCACGCGCCGGACCATCGCCCACCACCACCTTGGTGCCGGGATGATCGGTGGCCAGGAACGCCTCCAGATTCTTCTCCACCGCCACCCGGCCGACAGCCAGCATGATCGGCCGGGGCAGGTCGGCAAACAGCGCGGGCGGCGGCGCGTCGGGCGTGAAGGCGCCCAGGTCCACCCCCCTGCCCCATGGCAGCACATTGTGCAGCCCATGAGCGCGGAGTTGCGCGCGCACCGACCCGGTCGACACCAGCACCGCCTGCGCAGACCCGTGAAACCAGCGAATATAGCGCCAGAACCAGGCCGCAGGCAGGCCGGTCCGCTGCGCCACATAATCGGGGAAATGGGTGTGATAGGCGGTGGTGAACGGCACATGCTCCCGCAAACACCAGCGCCGCGCGGCCAGACAGAGCGGCCCTTCCGTCGCCAGATGCACCGCGTCAGGCCGGAACGCCGCAATCGCCTGCCCCACCACGCCAGGCCGCACCAAGGCCAGTCTTATTTCGGGATAGGTCGGGCAGGGAATGGAACCATAAAGATCGGGCGAAATCACCCGAACCTCATGCCCCATCGCCTCCAGCTCCGCCCGGATCGTCTGGAGCGTGCGCACGACGCCGTTGACCTGCGGGGTCCAGGCATCGGTGACGATCATAATGCGCATTTGGTTACCTCACTCACCGTGTTCCCGCGCAGGCGGGAACCCAGTTCAACGGCCGGACTGTGTTCCCGCCTGCGCGGGAACACGCGGCATAATATCTCAAGCCGCCATCCGCGCCCGTTCGCCCTGCTCGGCCTGCGTCCGCGCGGCGATCTCGTCAGCCCAGTGCAGCACTTCCATCCGTCCGCAATCATGTTCGACCAGAGCGGTGCAGCCCTCCACCCAGTCGCCATCATTATAATAGGCTACGCCGCCAATCTCGCGCATTTCCGCGTTATGGATATGCCCGCACACCACGCCATCGACGCCGCGCGCACCCGCTTCATGGGCGACAACTTCCTCAAACTGGGAAATGAAGGATACGGCATTCTTGACCTTGTGCTTGGCCATTTTGCTGAGCGACCAATAGGGCAATCCCATACGCTGCCGCACCGCGTTCACGACGACATTCAGCCGCATCAGCGTGGTGTAGGCAGCGTCGCCGACAAAGGCGAGCCAGCGATGCGCCAGCATGATCGTGTCGAATTCATCGCCATGCAGCACCAGCAGCTTGCGCCCGTCGGCGGTGGTGTGGATCGCCTTGCGCCGAATTTCCACGCCGCCGAAATTCATGCCGGTGAACTGGCGGAACATTTCGTCATGATTGCCGGGGATATAGACGACCCGCGTGCCGCGCTTGGCCCGCTTCATCAGCCGCCACACCACGTCATTATGACTGGCCGGCCAGTAAAAGCGCTTCTTCAGCCGCCATCCGTCAATGATGTCGCCCACCAGATAGATGGTGTCGCTGTCCACATTGTCGAGGAAATCGATCAGCATCGCCGCGTTGCAGCCGCGCGTGCCAAGGTGGATGTCGGAAATCCAGATGGTGCGAAACCGGCGACGCTCGCCCTGCGTCCGTTCCGGGACAGAAAATGGCTCTGCGCCGTCCTCCGGCAGGTCCGCCAGAAATGGCAGGCGCGTGATGGCGTTCATGATGCGATCCCCAAAGACTGATGCCCTCAGGACCGGTTCCCTACCGCCGCAATGTTACAGTTCCGAAGGGATTATGACGGAAATGCTACGGTTTGCGGGATTTTCTGCTCCCCCTCCCGCCTGCGGGAGGGGGTTGGGCGGTGGGCCAACGCACCCTCAAACCACCAGCACAATCTTCCCGAAATGCTCGCCCGCATCCATCCGCGCGTGCGCCCTGGCTGCGTCCGCCAGCGCGAACCGCTGATCCATCGCCGGGCGCAACTTGCCGTTTTCCACGAACGACCACACCGTCCGCACCAGTTCATCCGCGACCAGGCTCTTGAACCCCACCGACCGCGCCCGCAGCGTCGATCCGGTGATCGTCAGCCGTCGCTGCATGATCGCGGGAATGAACACACTCGCCTTCGCCCCGCCCAGCACCGCGATCGACACATGCCGCCCATCCTCGGCCAGGCACTCCAGGTTGCGCGGAAGATAATCGCCGCCGACCATGTCCAGCACCGCCTGGACGCCCTGCCCGCCGGTGATGCGTTTCACCTCCGCGACATAATCCTGGGTCTTGTAATTGATAGCCTCGTCCGCGCCCCACGCCCTGGCCTGTGCGCATTTCTCGTCCGACCCGCAGGTGACGATGATCTTCACATCGAACAGGTTGCACAGGCGGATCGCCATCGTGCCGATCCCGCTGGTCCCGCCATGCACCAGCACCATGTCGCCGCCCACCGCATAGGCGCGCTCGAACAGGTTGGTCCACACGGTAAACAACGTCTCCGGCAGCGCCGCCGCCTCGACCATGTCATAGCCGTCCGGCACCGGCAGGCATTGCCCCGCAGGCGCCACCGCATATTCCGCATAGCCACCGCCCGCCAGCAAAGCGCAAACCTTCTGCCCGACCAGCAACTCCGCCCCGCGCCCGGCAGCCACGACCGTGCCGGACACTTCCAGCCCCGGAATGTCGGAAGCGCCGGGCGGCGGCGGATATTTGCCCTGTCGTTGCAGCACATCGGGCCGGTTCACCCCGGCAGCAGCGACGCGGATCAGCACCTCGTCATCCCCCGGCACCGGCACCGTGCGCCGCTCCCGCACCAGCGCGTCAGGACCACCCGGAACGGGAATGGCAATCGCCATCATCTCGCCCGGTACGCGGCTGCCATCGGCCATCATCGCTTCCCCCAAAAACACGCTCATGCTGCACCGCACCAAAATCGACAGGCAGAACGAGCGCCCTTATTGACAGAGTGGCCCGCAGGGTCAACATTACGCTTTATGGACAAGGATGATGATCTCCCCCGCCGGGCTGACGATCCACTGGCCCGGCTGCACGCGCAGGATCTGGACCCCTTGTCCGTGGCTGAACTGGACGCCCGCATCGTCGCTCTCAAGGCGGAAATAGCGCGGACAGAAGCGAAAATGGAATACGCCGTTAACCATAAGGCAACTGCCGAGGCGTTATTCAAGCGATGAACCCGCGCCTTGCCCCACGCACCCTTTTGACGGGTTCTACCGGGCACGGTCAGTCTGGCAATTCCGCAGGTCGGGACGCACGTCTTGATCCGGCGTCGAGCAATGCCGACATAAGGTTCGATACCGCCCTCTCATCGGGCCAGGAGTAGAACAGACATGCCCTCTTTCGCACCCGCTCTGGAAACGACCCTGCACAATGCGCTGACCCATGCGTCGGAACGCAAGCATGAATATGCCACGCTGGAGCATCTCCTACTGGCACTGATTGATGACGAACATGCGTCAAAAGTGATGCAGGCGTGCGGCGTGGAAATCGGCGAACTGGGCGACGCCGTCACCCAATATCTCGATACGGAACTGGACAGCCTCAAGGTGGAGGGCGCGTCCGACCCCTCCCCCACCAGCGGCTTCCAGCGCGTGGTCCAGCGCGCCATTCTCCATGTGCAATCGTCCGGCAAGGATGAAGTGACCGGGGCCAATGTCCTCGTCGCGCTCTTTTCCGAACGCGAAAGCTATGCCGTCTATTTCCTGCAACAGCAGGATATGAGCCGTCTCGATGCCGTGAGCTTCATCAGCCATGGCGTCGGCAAGGGTACGCCCGCGCCTGAGCGTCAGGAGACCAAGGGGGCAGCCGAAGAGGAGAAGAAGGTGCAGGACGGCAAGGGTAAGAAGGACAGCGCCCTCGATCAGTTCACCGTCAACCTCAATGAGAAGGCGGCGCGCGGCAAGGTCGATCCCCTCATCGGGCGCGGCCCCGAAGTGGACCGCACGATCCAGATCCTGTGCCGCCGCTCGAAAAACAACCCGCTCTATGTCGGCGATCCCGGCGTCGGCAAGACCGCGATTGCCGAAGGTCTGGCGCGCAAGATCATCGAGGGCGAAGTGCCTGACGTCCTCAAGGAAGCGGTCATCTACTCGCTGGACATGGGCGCGCTGCTGGCCGGCACCCGCTATCGCGGCGATTTTGAGGAACGGCTGAAAGCGGTCGTCACTGAACTGGAAAAGCTGCCCCACGCGGTCCTGTTCATCGACGAAATCCACACCGTGATCGGCGCTGGCGCGACCAGCGGCGGCGCGATGGATGCGTCTAACCTGCTCAAGCCCGCTCTGTCGGGCGGCACGATCCGTTGCATCGGATCGACCACCTACAAGGAATTCCGCAACCATTTCGAGAAGGACCGGGCGCTGCTCCGGCGCTTCCAGAAGATCGACGTCAACGAACCTACGATCGAGGATACGATCAAGATCCTCGCCGGGCTGCGCACCGCGTTCGAGGAACATCACCACGTCCGCTACACGCCCGACGCGATCAAGGCGGCGGTGGAGCTTTCGGCGCGCTACATCAACGATCGGAAATTGCCCGACAAGGCGATCGACGTGATCGACGAAGTCGGCGCAATGCAGATGCTGGTCGTGCCAAGCAAGCGCAAGAAGGTGATCACCCCCAAGGAGATCGAACTGGTGATCGCGACCATGGCCCGCATCCCGCCCAAGACCGTCTCCTCCGACGACAAGAGCGTGCTGGAATCGCTGACCACGGACCTGAAGCGCGTCGTGTTTGGCCAGGACAAGGCGATCGAAGTGCTGTCCTCCGCGATCAAGCTGTCGCGCGCGGGCCTGCGCGATCCCGACAAGCCGATCGGCAACTATCTCTTCTCCGGCCCCACCGGCGTCGGCAAGACGGAGGTGGCGCGCCAGCTTGCAACGCTGCTCGGCATCCCGCTCCAGCGCTTCGACATGTCGGAATATATGGAACGCCACTCGGTCAGCCGCCTGATCGGCGCGCCTCCGGGCTATGTCGGCTATGACCAGGGCGGCCTGCTGACCGACGCCGTCGACCAGCAGCCGCACAGCGTCCTGCTGCTCGACGAAATCGAAAAGGCCCACCCCGACCTGTTCAACATCCTGTTGCAGGTGATGGATAATGGCCGCCTGACCGACCATCACGGCAAGACCGTCGATTTCCGCAACACCATCCTCATCATGACCACCAATGCCGGCGCGTCGGACATGGCGAAGGAATCGATCGGCTTTGGCGAACTCACGCGCGAGGATGTGCAGGAGGATGCGGTGAAAAAACTTTTCACCCCCGAATTCCGCAACCGCCTTGATGCGATCGTCCCCTTCGGCTATCTCCCGCCGGAAATCGTCGCCCGCGTCATCGACAAGTTCGTCCTGCAACTCGAACTGCAACTGGCCGACCGCGACGTCCACATCACCCTGGATCAGGATGCCAAGGACTGGCTCACCAAGAAGGGCTATGACAAGCTCTACGGCGCCCGCCCGATGGGCCGCCTGATGCAGGAAAAGATCAAGCAGCCACTGGCCGAGGAACTGCTCTTCGGCAAGCTGGTCCATGGCGGCGAAGTCCATGTCCATATGAAAGACGAAGCCCTCGCCTTCGAAATCACCCCCGCGGCCCCCAAAAAGGGCAAGAAGGGCGGCAAGGCCAAGGCCTCCGAAGGCACAAAATAAGCGCGATGACCGACGCAAACGAAAAGGGCGGCCCGCAACGGCCGCCCTTTTTCATGCCACCCCACCAATCCCCCAACCCCGTCATCCCCGCGGAGGCGGGGATCCATCCTTCGCCACGCGTCTCGATTGGCGAGGGCAGAGGAAGTCAGACTGCTAACCCAATATGGGTGGATGGCGGTCAGTCTGCTTCGGAGGACTTGCGGTCCAATAGATGCCGTAATGAGGTGACGGAAAACCCTGAACTTGAGGTTTTCGCGCATTCGTCCAATCCGACAGTGTTTATCGGGCATAAAGTCGCCATGGACGGAGCGGCATTCAAGCCTCGAAAAACGTGTGTGAAAATTATGTGATTTACGGCAGGTGGCCGGAGGCGACCTCTATGCTACCGACTCCCCTTGTGTCGGATCGACCCCGCTAAGCCTTGCCGCTGCGATACCACCCGCCAATTCGTCTGAAATAAAAATGCCCCCACTAGACAGATGCTTATCGCACCACATGTGCTTTTCACCAATTTGCGATAGGCTGAACACCATTTTCGGCTCGACACTCACATCGAAGCCAAGCGGTATCAGTTCGGGGCGGTCATCGAGATGGCGTGCTGGCATCCACATTTTGCCGCGCACCAGAACCATCGTGGTCTTTTGGTGATCGAGGCTGTCGATACGGTTGCCGACGATCAGGAAAAAGCGATGTTCAAGGTGATCGCCTTCCAGATTGAGATATTCCACAGGGACAAACTGGTGCACTCCCGGTTCGAACTGTTCAAGTAGCGCCTTGGCTCGCGCTGAAACATTGAGCGCATGTTGCCGATCAAAATCCGGGACCGGATGCCCATGCCGATCCAGCCAATGCATCCGCTTGGGTAAGGTGTCGGTCTTGATGTGCCGACCGGAATAGAGTCCTTGCGGCGTATAGCCTCCATCGGCCGTAGGATCGACCAGCTCAACGCGATCGAGCGTGCCGTCAAGAACTTCGGTATCTACATAGTAGCCGTGTTCTGGCTTCACGTTCAGGCCATACACCATCTTCAATTTCACCCGCCTATCAACTCATGGCCCGTCTGCTAAAGGGATTTTCTTAAGAAACGAGCGACATGACGCAAAACAGGTGTTTTCCGTCAGCGTCCGCTTCCGAGCGTCGCGCATTCCCGAACGACTGATTGCCATTGGTCGTCAGCAGCAGTCCGTCTCCTCATCATGCCAGGCTAGGTTAGGCAGCCATCCACATATGTCGATAGCGGACGACCCCACCAAATCCCGCTGGCCCCGTCCCCACATTTCCGCCACCCTCTCCCCAACCGCCCCGCCAAAGGAGAGCCACGCCATGCCCGACACCATCACCCTCTACACCAACCCCATGTCGCGCGGGCAGATTGCCCGCTGGATGCTGGAGGAGGTCGGCGCGCCCTATGAAACAATCGTTCTCGACTATGCGACGAGCATGAAAGCCCCCGATTATCTCGCCATCAACCCGATGGGCAAAGTCCCTGCGATCGTCCACAACGGCACCATCGTCACCGAATGCGCCGCCATCTGCGCCTATCTCGCCGACGCCTTCCCCGCTGCCAACCTCGCCCCGCCAGCGCAAGCGCGCGGCGCTTATTATCGCTGGCTCTTCTTCGCCGCTGGCCCGGTCGAAGCCGCCATCACCAACAAGGCGATGGGCTTCGTCCTGCCCGAAGGGCGGGATCGCAGCGCGGGCTATGGATCGCTCGACGCGGTGCTGGACACGCTCGAACAGGCGGTATCGGGGACGACATGGATTTGCGGCGATCAGTTCACCGCCGCCGACGTCTATGTCGGATCGCAGATCGACTGGGGCCTGACCTTCGGCACCATGCCGGAACGCCCCGCCTTCACCGCCTATGCGGAGCGCCTGCGCGCCCGCTCCGGCTATCAGCGCCAGAAGGAGATCGACGGCGCCCTCATCGCGGCGATGCAGAAACAGCCCTGATCCCACCCACCCCGTACTCCCGCGAAGGCGGGAGTCCAGTGCGGCGCTTGCCCCCCACCACGACCTTCGTGGGATCATCCGCACAAACAAAAAAAGGCCCGGCGGAGATCACTCCGCCGGGCCTTCCTTATCTCGCTACCGCGCCAATCAGTCGCGATTGCCCATGAAGCGCAGCAGGAACAGGAACATGTTGATGAAGTCGAGATAGAGGTTCAGCGCCCCCATGACGACCGACTTGCCCATCATGTCCGTACCCGCAACATGCGCATAGATGCTCTTGATCTTCTGCGTGTCATAGGCGGTCAGGCCCGCGAACAGCAGCACGCCGATGAAGCTGATGACCAGATCCATCGCGCTCGATTTCAGGAACAGGTTGATCAGGCTGGCAACCAGCAGGCCAACGACACCCATGATCAGGAAGGTGCCGAAACCCGACAAATCCTTCTTGGTGGTATAGCCAAACAGGCTCAGTCCCGCGAAAGCCGCCGCCGTCGCAAAGAAGGTCTGGCCGATCGACGTGCCGGTATAGACCAGGAAGATGGACGAGAGCGACAGGCCCATCACCGCGGCATAGGCCCAGAACAGCCCCTGCGCCGCCGCCGTCGACAGCCGGTTGATGCCAAAGCTCAACACCATCACGAACACCAAAGGCGCGAACATGATGACATATTTCAGGATGCCGGGACCGCCCAGCACCTGCAATGCCAGCCCGCTCGACGCAAACAGCACCGCGACGATGCCCGTCAGCAGCACGCCGCTCGCCATATAATTATAGACCGACAGCATATAGCTGCGCAGACCGGCGTCGTACGCCGCACCCTGCGCGACGCTGCTGCCGCCAAAGCCCGCAATATCGGAACGGGGATCAGACCAGTTGGCCATGAAAATTCTCCTTCGTCGGCGTCACTGTCGCCGCTGCATCCATTATCGGCTGTTATGCTCCGATATTCAAGCGCTCTCGTAACCACACTGGCCTAACGCGCGGTAAAGCCTATAGTCGCCGCGTCATGCACCGCCTGTTCGTCGCCATCCGCCCGCCGGCCAGCCACCGCGCGCAGCTGCTTGCGCTGATGGGCGGGGTCGCGGGCGCCCGCTGGCAACGCGACGACCAGCTGCACCTGACGCTGCGCTTCATCGGCGAAGTCGACCGGCATCGCGCCACCGACATCGCCTATGCGCTGCGCGCCATCCGCTTCGCTTCGTTCGACGCCAGCGTCTCAGGCGTCGGCGCGTTCGACCGCCGCGGCGTGATCGACACGCTCTGGGCCGGGGTCCAACCGCGCGATCCGCTCGCCAGCCTGCATCGCAAAGTCGACCGCGCCTGTGTCGCACTTGGCCTGCCGCCCGAAGAACGCGCTTACCTGCCCCACATCACCCTCGCCCGCTTCGGCCGGACAGGCGCGCTGGTCGATCCCTTCCTCGCCGCCCACGCCGCGCTGACCAGCCCGCCCTTCACCATCGACAGCTTCGCCCTGTTCGAAAGCCGCCTCGGCCACAACGGCGCCAACTATCACATCGTCGAGGATTATGGGCCGGGCAGCCCGGCCTGAACGCCGACCCTAGCCCGCCGTCAGTACGCCGCAGGCGATCCGCCCGCCCGCATTGCCCGCCGGATCGCTCATATTGTCGTCGGCCTGTGCATGGATCACCACCGCCGCGCCGTCGGTATCCAGCAAGGGCATCGTCCCGCTGCTGATCTTTCCACCCGCAATGACATATTCGATCGCACCCGTGCCGTCCGACCCGACCGTCATATTGGGCATGTCGCCCATATGCGCCCCCGCCGGATTGTCCATGCCATGCTTGCGCCCGGTCGGGTTCCAATGCCCCCCGGCGCTGGCAAAGTCCGGCGCGGTGCAAATGCCGGTCATATGCACATGCACCGCGTGAATGCCCGGCGTCAGCCCTGTCGCCTTGACCAGCACATGCAGCCCGTCCGCCGCCTCGGTCACGCTGGCGGTGCCACGCGCGGACCCATCACCCGCCGTCAGATTGGCACTGGCCGTTGGCGCAGACGGGTTCGACCCGGTCGTCGCACAGGCCGATGCCGCGACAGTCAAAGGCAAGGCGAGCAATATCGAGGCAAATTTCATGACAAACTCCCGGAGGTCGGCGAACATAGCAGCGAACGCCGCAACGGCGCATTTGTTGCCGATCACCACCGATCTGTCACCGCATTTCTGTCCTGCAAAATCCTGCCAAGTGCAGCCAAACCTATGCCCACACATACCACCGTTCGCTTCGAGCGAAGTCGAGAAGCCACAATCGCACTACCCCGCGCGATACAAGACGGCCAATAGTCCGATGCACACGCCCAACGCCACTCAGCGCAACGAAAAAGGGGCCGGTCTTTCGACCAGCCCCTTCATCTGCTTTCCAACCTTGCGGAAGGAAAAGTCTCTTACTGGCCCGAACCCGGACCGTAGGTGATTTCCACGCGACGGTTCTGCAGTTCGCGAACACCATCGGCGGTTTCGACGCGGGGGTTCGATTCACCGAACGCCTGGGTCGTCATGACGCCATCAGGGATACCCTTCGAAGCCATGTAAGCCTTGACGGCGTCAGCGCGACGCTGCGACAGGCCAACGTTGTACGAGGACGAACCCGACTTGTCCGCATAACCCGCCAGCATGACCTGGGCGCTGCCGCAGTTGCTGTAAGCCGAAACCGCGTTGTCCAGGATGGTGGCGGCGTCAGGCGTGACGTCCGACTTGTCCCATTCGAAGAACACGATGTACGGTCCGGGGCTGCACTCTGCCACTGGCGGCGGAGGCGGCGGCGGGGGAGGCGGCGGGGGAGGAGGCGGCGGGGGAGGCGGCGGAGGAGCAGCCGGTTCGCCAAAGTTGTACGTCAGACCCAGCAGCAGGCTGTGGGTGCGCAGCTTGGTGCTGGCGGTCGAACCTGCGAGGCCAAACGCCGACGTGTAGGCCGGAACCAGCTCGATATCGTCCTGGTTGAAGAAACGATATTTCAGCGAAACGTCGACATTGCTGGTGACCGGATAACGAACACCGGCAATTGCCTGCCAGGCAAAGCCTGTGTCGCTGTCGTTGACGATATCCGAAGCAATCTTACCGCGCGAAACGCCGACGCCGCCGCCGACAAAGCCCTGCAGGCCATCATCGGGACCGAAATCCAGCAAGCCGTTCAGCATGAACGACAGGGCCGAACCCGCGCCGCCAAAACCGGTCTTGTCGAGATCAATTTTGGCGCGCTTGTAAGCGGCTTCGGCTTCCAGACGGAAACCGCCGAAATCATAGCCGATATTGGCGTCGAAATCATAACCCTTATGATAATCGATCGACGGGACCGGACGGCCACCGGCAGGAACTGCCGAGAAAGTCATGTCCTGGTCTTCGACCAGCAGCACACCGGCGTCAACGCCGACATACCAGCTGTCGTCACGTGCCATGGCCGGGGTGGCCAAAGCAGTGGTAGCAAGAGCAGCCGCGAGGGCAAGCTTCCGCATCTGAATTCCCCTTTCAAAAGTGTCACGAAGGACTGCTGAAACCCTGTATCGGGAAGAAAGTTTCATGGCAAGTCCACAAATAGTGAAACCGTTGCAAAAATAACGCAGTAGGGCTCCTCGGAACCCCCTGTGAGGCTAATCGCATGGTTCACTCAGCTAATAGCGAGGCGACATGACAAGAAAAAGTAAATTCTGACAAATTTAGCTTTCGATCAGCCCATGTGTCCTTAAAGCAACGAGTATGGCCTCCAGTGTAGTGCGCGCCTCTGCGTCAATCGTCGCGCCGCCCGTTGGCGCGGCAATCGCGCCCTGCCGCCCACTCACCACTTTCTCCCCGTCCAGATACAGCCCATCGTCCCGCACCAATGCGTCCCGCCACAGGCTTCCGTCATGAAAAAGCGCATGCCCCCGGTCCGCCACATCCATCGACAGCCCGGCACGCGGCGCCACAAAACGCCACCCCCCCTCGCTCCAGCTGGCAACGCATCCCTCCTGTCCGGTCCATGCGCCACTCGCGCCAGCCGCCACGATCCAGCATTGCCCCACCGTCGGCGTCGCAGGCGGCGTCGCCACATCCGCGCTCTCGACCCTGCCGTGCAGCAGCGCATCGATCCGCACCAGCGCCTCATTGTGGAAAATTTCCTTCTGCGCCTGCCCCGCAAACAGCATCGGCATCGCCCATCGCGCCGTCATGTCCATCACCATCGCTCCCGTCCCAAATCAAATCGTGATCCCGATCACCCCCGCCCGCCCGGTCGCAAAGGTGCCGACCTGCCGCACCTCCACGCGCAGCGCGCCGTCATGCCCGGCACCACTATCCACCGCGATCATCGCCGCGTCATAGGTCCAGCCCGGCACCACCGTCTCGGCACTGCGCACCACCACATCGCCATCCAGCACCCGCACGACATAGCGCTCGCTCTCCTCGCCCAGCGGCACATCGCCGCCGCTGCTCCAGCGCCATCCCGCACGGCTGCGCCGCGTCCAGCCGATCACCCAACCACCGCTCACCGCCCGCGCCGTCAGATGCACCGGCGCGGGCGGCATCAGCGCCTCGCCCGTAACCGCCACTTCGGCCACCACAGGCTCCACATCGCCCAGCCCGATCGCCGATAACTGCACCGTCCCGCCAACCTCGCCCGCCACGCCCAGCATCGCCAGCGGCTCGACCAGCCGTTCCTCCTCGATCAGCAGGAAGGCCTCGCCCGCCGCATGACCCGCCATCGCCCATTCGGTCCCGCGCAACCCCCGGCGCAAATCGGTCAGCCGATAGCTCGCCTCACCCGTCTGCACCGCCGCGCCAAACTGGATCAGTTCGCGCCCGACCAGACACAGGTTCCGTCCCTGCGCCAGCGCCGCCTCATCCGCCGACAATAATTCCATATCCGCCGCCAGCAACGTCACCAGCAGTGCGTTCTGCCCGTCCACCATCGTCACGCTACCCGGCGACAGCGCATTATCCGCCACGCCCATCACTGCCCGCGGCGCACTCCGGCCGATCGGCACAGCCTCGCCCGTCCCGCTCATGGCAAACAGCGCCGCACTGCGCCAACCTGGCCCCCCACTCGCCGCAGCCAGCACCAAAGGCGCACTCGCCACCCCGTCGGTCAGACGCGGCACATCGGCCAGAATCAGGCTCGTAACCCCATGCGGCGCATCCACCTGCCGCACGATCGCGCCGGACGACGCCCCGCCCGGCATCGCCCCGCCAGCCCCCGGCACCCGCCGCAGCGACAGCCGCACCGCCATCGCCTCCCACTCGCGCTCCTCGATCCGCCATAGCCCCGGCGCATCGACCACCCGCAACACCATGCCCGGCTCCAGCCCCAGCCCCGCCCAGCCGCAACGCAGCACCATCGTAGCCCGCCCGGTCCAGCCACTCGCCAGCCGCTCGCCAGCCAGCCCCCGCGCCGCATCCGCCGCCAGCACGGCGGGCAGCTCGATCCCGCGCTCGCTGCGCCCCGGCCCCGGCCGCGTCACCCGCTGCACACCCGCCTGATAATCACGCGCCGCATCATAATGGCGCAGCGACAGAGCCACCGGCACGCCGTCCGCCGCCCCGCCCGACTGCTCGATGGCATCGACCGCCCGCCCATTGACCCGCGCCGCCAGCGCGCGGGAACCAATCTCGTCCACGCTCTCGCCCGCAGCGATCAGCGCCAACCCCTGCAACGCAAGCCCATGCGCCTCGACCAGTGGCGTGATAGCCTCCCGCACATCCGCCCCGCTTGCCGCATAGCCCGCGACACTGGCCAGCCCGGCCCCGCCGATCCGCCCGCCACTCACCGCCGCCGCAATCGCCCCGATCGCCACAGCCCCCTCGTCCGCCTCCACCTCGAACGTCAGCGACGGAATACGATTGCCATAATCCTCCAGCGCCAGATCCTCGAACAGGGCATAGGCGATGCCGCGATGCGCCGGCGTCTCCCCCACGCCCTGCGCCGCCGCGATCAGCGGATCGACGGGCTGGTTCTCACCGCCCAAATGCACCCGGAAGGCCGACACCGCGCTCTTGAAGTCCCCCGCCGCCCCGCGCAGCAAATTGCCATCGGCCCAGATCCGCCCGATCGACCTTATCTTGCGCGCCGACAAAGCCACCGCAAAACTCGCCGAATAGCTGTAGCTGGTCACGCTTGGCCGTCCCTTGCCGCCGCCGCTCTTGCTTTTCGTCTCGCGCAGGTCGGTCGCCCAGATCACCGTCCCGGCGACCCGCATCGTCCCGAACAATTGTGGCACCTGTGTCCCATAACTCGACGTCTGCACCTGCAATTCGTTCAGGCGCGGCCCTTCCCGCCCCTTGGGCTTGAACAGCACCGCATGGTCGATCGCATTGCCGATCAGCGCCCCGATAGCCCCACCGATCGGCCCGCCAATCACCGTGCCAACCGCACTCAGCACCACCGTCGCCATAAATGTCTCCCAAAATGCAACGTGCTCCCGCGAAGGCGGGAGCCCAGTTCAGGCCGCGGGACTGGTCTCCCGCCTACGCGGGAGCACGTTCATATCAAGGCCCACCTGCCCATCACCGGCCAGGGCGACGCCCCCGGCATCTCGACCACGCGCCGCAACCCGGCATGGGCATGGACAAAGCCCCCCGGCACACAGATCATCAGATGCAATTGCAACGGCGCCGGCCGCACCAGCGCCACATCGCCCGGCGCGCCGCCCGCCACCGGCACCAGCCCCGCCGCCCGCAGCCACCCTTCCGCTCGCCCGACATCGCCACTACGCAACCCATAAGCGCAAGGCGCAACCCGCCCCAGCGCCAGCGCCACCAGCCCGACACAATCCACGCCAGCCGCGCTCCGCCCATGCAATCGAAACGGCACGCCCACCAGCGCCCGCGCCCGCTCCACCGCGCTCATGCGCCGGGATAGCGGGTCAGCAAATCCATCCCCGGCAGATAAGGCTCGCCCCGAAAATTCACCCCATTGCCAAAGCGCCCCGCGCAGGTCGCCATCTGCCGGTCGCACCCTTCCGTCAGCAACGCCAGCGTCCCCGCCGCCACGGCAAAGGCCGGGGGATCGGCCAGCGTCACCCCGTCCCCCCCATTGTCCACCACCCCCTGCACCAGCCCCGCATTGGCCCCGCCCAGCCAGCGCAAGGTCCCGAACGCATAATCCCCCGCCACCAGCCCGGTGACAGCAGCCTCAGCACCATCAACACCGGAAACCGCCACCACCCGTCGCCGCCCCGCCAGATCGACCCGGCACGCCCGGTCGCCCAGGCTCGCGCGACAATCGGGCGACGTCGACGGCGCAACCGCCGCCCCCAGCACCGCCGCAGCGCCGATCAGCTCGGCACTGAACGCCGCCCCCTTGCGCGCCACCGCACCAATCTCACCCCGCGCCAGCGACAGCCACAACACACCCGGCGCCTCCCACTGCGTCAGCCACAGCTCCAGCGCCGCCCCGTCCCAGCGCCCCGCCATCAGATCCGCCTCGCTGATCGCATCACTGGAAAGCGCCCCCGCCAGGTCGCTATCCTCCCCCTCCAGCCCGATCCCGCTGCGCACCGCCGACGGCGTCATCCCCGGCGCGGCGCGATAGGTGAGGCCATCAATCATCAGATCGCGATCATGGCTGGTCAGCCGATCGTCACCCCATCCCGCCGCTCGATCCGCCAGCAAAAGGCCAAAGTCACGAGCGGCTGCTCCAGCGCCCCGATCATGCTCATTCGCGTATCTCCACCAGCGGCACCGACGGCGCTTCCCCCGCCGCAAAGGTCGCCCGGTTGATGTCCAGCCGGTCCTCGGCAAAGCGCACCGGCACGTCGAAGCGGAACCCCGCGGTCAGCAGCACGCCATCGGCAGGTGCCTCATCAAAGGCGATGACCCCCATCCCCTCATGGCTCCACCCGCCAACCATCTCGACGCCATCGGCCGCCACCCGGATCGTCCCCGCCACTAGCCGCGTAATAATCCGCCCCTGCGCATCCTCACCCACGCCATAATAGCGCATCAACTGAAACGCGGCCTGCACCCCGTCCCCCACGCCCAGCCGTTGGTCGAGCGGTCCCGGCGCCTGCCCCATCGCCCCGCTGCGATCATCATAGGGATCGCTGAACCGGAACCCCCGCGCCGCGCCCCGCCGCGCCCGGAAAAACGCGATCAGCGCCCCAATGTCCGCTTCGGACCGCACCCCCGGCCCGGCATCGAAGGACAGCCGCGCATCCGCCCAGTCGCTGCTCCGCCGCTCATGCCCGGACGGGCTTTCGACAATCTGCGTCGAAAAGGTCGGCGACAGGCTTGCCTCCCGCCCAATGGCCAAAGGAAACAGCACATCATCAAAGGCTTGCATCGCATCCTCTCCATCAATTCTGAACGCAACAAAGCCATCGCGGCACACCTGCGGCAGCGCCCAGATAAAGGTTTCCGCCGTCCCCCGATCCACCGACGCCTGCGCCGCCGCCGCAATCGCGCGCCACTGCGCCGCTTGGCTCCCCAACAGCACAAAGCCCGCCAGATAATGCTGCTCGTCGACCGGATAGCCCAGCCGCGCCGTCGCCAGCTCAATGCCCCGCGCGGTCAGCCCAGGCCGCCCCTCGGTCACCCAGTCATAATCTTCCAGTTGCAGCACATCGAAGGCAGGCGACGCCCACCCCACCGGCATGTTCGCCCGCTTGGCTTCGGGCGCGCGTGGGTCCAGTATCGTCGGCAGATAGGCCAGTAAATGCGTCATCGCTCCCGGCGCAACCGCCTTCACCGCCGCGCACAGGGCCGCCGTCGATGCCGCCAGCACCGCGCCCGCCTGATCCAGCAACGCGCATTGCGCCCCGTCCAGCGCGCCCCAGATGCTCGCAATCGACACCGGACTACCGCCAAAGGCCGCCCGCGCGGCATCATCATAGATGCATATCCGCCCGTCGCCCGGCACCACCCACCACCAGGGCTCGCCCACCTGAAACAGGATCGGCAATCCCGCTTCCAACCCGATGAAAACAAAGGCACCTGCCACCGCCCGCAAATAAGCCATCGCCCCGCCATGCGCGGGCGACAGCAAGGTCGAAGGCGGCACCCACCCCGTCAGCGCCGGATCGCCATTTTCCGCCCGCTGCTTCCAGTCGTTCCAGCAATGCGCATCGAACAGTTCATAGGAGAGCGACCAGATCACATCGAAGCCCAGCGCCTTGGCCCGTGCCGCAAAATCCCGATGCCACGCCGCGCACGGCGCGTTCAGCACGCCCCCCGCCAGACTGACGTAAAGCCCACTGCCAACCCGTTCGAGCCGGAAATAATGGCTCATCCCGACATAATGGTTGATCGCCCCGCGATACCCCAACGCATGGATCGCCGCGACCACCCGCTCCGGCGTCTGGTTGAAACAGTCATCATAGCCCGTCGCAATGGCCAGCCCATGCTCCGGCACCATGACGTCACCCACCGCCAGCACGGACCCGGCCCCGTCGCACGCCATGTCCGAAAGCTCGGCCCAGCCCTCGACCACCCCGACAAAGGGCGTATCCCCCGCATCATAATCGGGCGGCACCAGCGATATGAACATCCGGTCCACATCTCCCGCCCACACCGGATCGGCCTCGTCCGGCAGCAGAAAGCCGCCCTCCAGCGCGGCAAAATCCAGCGTAATCACCGCATCTTCCGGCCCACCGCTCGCATAGTTCCACAAGCGCACATACCAGGCGCGCGGATTCCCCGCCGCGTCCCGCCCCTCGATCGTCAGCGTCGGCCCATGCGTCTCGTCCAGCTGGCGCAGCCCCCCGCTCCGCCAGCGAAACCGCATGACACACGCGCCAAAATCCCGCGCGGTCTCATAGGCCAGCAAAGGATGGCTCCACCCGTCCGCCGCCTCCCAGATCAGCCCCGCCAGATCGCCCGACCCATAAAAGGTCGCGTCCACCCGCAAAGCATCTGCCCCGGTCGTGACCACGCTCGCCATCATCGGGCGCGGGAAATTGACGGTCCAGTGGGTCGGGGCAAAGCGCTTCATCCAGCGCATCTCCTGCCCCCGCCGCGCATCCGCCAGCCAATAGTCGATGCCCGCCATCAGCCCAGCGCCCCCTTCACCGCCCGCGCCACCTGCCGCGCACTGCGCGCCAGCAACCGCGCCTCACTCTCCCCACCGCGCCCATTCACCGCGATGCTCACCCGCACGTCCCGCGCGCCCCCGCCATGTGCGATCACCTGCCCGCTGCTCGTCGGCACGAACATTTCCGGCCCGCGCTCACCGACCATATAGGCCCGCCCCGGCGCAACCGGCCCGCCCGTCGCCCGCCCCGGCAGCCCCAGCGCCGACGTCAGCAACGACGCCCCCAGATTGACGAGACCACCCCCGCCACCGGCACCATTCATCGCCGTCCGCAACGCACTGGCTGCAATCTCGTCCAGCACCGACAGCGCGATCCGCCGCAAATCCTCAAAGCCGAACTTGCCCGTCCGCACCGCCCGCAACAGCCCCTGCTCGATCCGCCTTCCGGCCTTCTCAGCCCCATCGCCCAGAGGCCCCTCAATCCCCGCCCGCATCGCCTCCACGTCCCGGCTCAACCCCTGCGTATCCGCCCGAACCCGCACCACCAGCGTCTCGATTTCCTCGTCCACCAGCGCCTCCCATCAAAAAAATGCCTTCTCCCCGGCGGGGAGAAGGATACGAAGCCTTGGCAGCTTGCTGCCTAGGCGCAGTTGGAAGAGGAGGTTCAACGCCAGATCAATCCGGGAACATCGCCCGCAACCGATCCAGAACCGCCCCATCCACCCCCGCATCCACAACCTCATCCCCCCGCGCCGCCCGCAGCACCACCGCCAGCTCCGCGGGCGTCGCGCGCCAAAACTCATCGGGCCGCCAGCCCAGCAGCCACCCGGCCACCCCCGCAAGCCGCGCCGCGCCCTGCGCAAAGCCCGTCATTTCCCCGCCAATATCTGCTGCAAAATCGCCTTCAGCACCGGCGTCACCTTCGCCAGCCCGACCGCCAATATCGCCTCGCCCAGCGTCTCGCGATCCATCCGGTCCCGATCGACCAGGCAATGCCAGAACAAAGCCACCAGATCGCCCAGCGACAGCTTCCCGTCCGCCGCCCGCTCCACCAGCGCGAACAGCGGCCCCAGTTCCGCCTCCGCCGCCACCAGCGCACCAAAGCTCGGCCGCAACGCCAGCACGTCCCCGCCAATCTCCAGCGCCGCCTCGCCGCGCTCCGCGTTCGCCCCGCTCATTCCGACACCACCGCGCCGGAGCTTTCCAGGCTCAGCGCATAATTGCGCTCGCCATTATAATCCCCGGCATAGTCCAGCCGCGTCACCAGAAAGCGCCCGCGCATCCGCTCGCCGCTCTCGAAACTCAGCTCATAATCCTCGATCGTGCCGGACAGCGCATGGTTACGAATGCGCACCTCCGCCGCCGACCCGGTAAACAGCCCCGCCGCCGACACGCTGACCGATCGCACCCCCGCGCCCGACAACAATTCGCGCCAGCCGCCCGAATCCTTGGACGTGATGTTCACCGCCTCGCCATTCACGGACAATTGCGTAGTGCGCATCCCCGCTACGGTCGCATATGTTGCCGGAATGTTGCCATCCCCCACTTTCAACAGAAACGCACTTCCCTTTTCGACGCCCATGGCGCATCCTTTCTTCCGATAAAGCGTGCAAAACGCTGGTTAAGGAGAGTCCCAATGATCTTCATCGCACCGCTCATGTTGCTGGCAGCAGCAGCCGCTCCCGCCGCGGATCCTGTCGGCGCGGGTCGCAAGGCCTATTCGCAATGCGTGGCCGCCCAGATTCAGCCCGGCCTGGAAAAGAAGCTGACGGTCGGCGATTTTCAGTCCGAAATGAAAAAGACCTGCGCCGCCAAGGAAGCCGCCTTTCGCGCCGCAATCGTCGCCGCCGACAAGGCCGACGGCATGTCCGAAAAAGCCGCCCAGGCCGACGCCGACGACCAGATCGCCGAATATGTCGACAAGATCACCGCGGAATATGAGGACTATAACAGGCCGGGGTAACGCGCATATTTCTCTCTCCCCGCCGGGGAGAGATACGAAGGCTTGGCAGCTTGCTGCCTAGCCGCAGTTGAGAGGGGGTACGGCGCTCAATCCATTGCGCCTACCCCTCCCACACCGCCCTTACCCGATAATCCACCACCGCCGACCAGCCACCACCCTGCCGCACCGCCCGCGCCACGCGCGACCGCACCAGCCGCGCGGTCACGATCCGCCACCCGTCGCGCACCGCCACGCCCGCCAGCACCGGGTCGATCCGCGCGATCATCCCCGCCAGCCGCCCCGGCGTCTCGCCGCCATCATGCAGGCCGATGGTCAGCCGCAGCTCGCGCCCCGCCACATCCTTGCCGCCCCAGTCCGCGCCGATACAGTCGCCGACCACGCCATAGGGCAGGCTGGCCCGCACCGGCTCACCGTCGAACAGGCCGTTCAGCCCGTCCATCAGCGCGCTATCCGCCCGCAGCGCATCGATCACCGCCGCGCGCACCGTCACCTCAGCGCTCATAATCCGCCCCTTCCCGCGTCCCGCAGCGCAAGATCCCGCCACCAGCGCGCCGCAAGGCCACGCCCGGACGCCCGCACCGCATCCCCCTCGACCACCACCGCAAGCCCGGCCTCTTCCAGCCCCGCCGCCACAGCCGCCAGCCTGCGCGCCGCCCGCTGCTCCACCAGCCGCGCCAGCGCCGCCCTCATCGCAACCGCATCCGCCGCCAGGGCCGCCACAGCGCGCTCACCACCGCAGGCGGCGCGGCACCCTCCGTCCCGCGCGCAGAAAAATGCTCCGCCGCCAGCCGCACGATCCCCTGCCGCAATGCTTCGGGCAGGCCATTCATCTCGCTCGCCATCCCGGCCGAATAGCGCACCAACAACCGCCGCCGGTCCCCCGCCCGCGTCGATCGCACCCATCCCTCGCCCGCCGCATCAATGTCGATCGCATAGCCATCGACCGGCAAGGCCACCGCCGTGCCATCAACCTCCACCGCCTCGACACTCTCGATTCCCACGACTGGCCGCGCCGCCAGCCTCTGCCAGCTCCCGTCGCCCGCCACCGTCTCGCGCGCGCCCCGCACGATCAGCCATTGCCCGACAAATTGCTCGCACAAGGCCGCCGCGCTCCGCAGCAACCCGGTCAGCACCCCATCCTCGCCGCTCGTCTCGATCCGCAAATAGGCCTTCAGCTCGGCCAGCGACGCCGCCAGCGCCCCGCTCTCATCCTGCGCCAGCATCAGCGTTCCTCCACCCGAAATGTCACCGACCGCTCATCGACCTGCCCGTCGGACAGAGTGACCCGGTTGGTCAGCCGATACAGATGCCCGACCAGCCCCCCGCTCACCCGCACGCTGGCCCGCGCTGCCTCAAAAGCCGACGCCCCGACGCTAAGCCCGCCCGCCTCGACCGGCTCCACGCTCCACGCACTGGCAAGGATCGTCTGCCCCGCCAGATGGGCCGACCAGTCGATGCCATGATCGATGCTGCTATCGGCATCCTTCAGATACAGGCTCATCGCTGCTTGCTCCCCACAAACAAAAGGGGGAGAGACGCGAACGCCTCCCCCCCAAAAAACCTTCTCCCCTGGGGGGAGAAGGATACGCAGCCTTACTGGCGCAGCCAGTTAGGCGAAGTTGGATGAGGGGGTACGACGCCGGCCCCCTCGCCCGTCACGAAGCCGCAAACTTCATCAACTTAATCGCCTCGCTATTCGCCACAGCCCCGCCGATCCGCTTGACCGCATAGAAATGCACGAACGGCTTGTTGCTGAACGGATCGCGCAAAATGCTGGTGTCGCTACGCTCGGCAATGACATAGCCCGCCTGGAAATTGCCGAAGGCGATCGATAGGCTCCCGGCGCTGATGTCCGGCATATCCTCGGCCTCCCACAACGCATAGATTGTAGAGAGCATTTTAACGGAGGCAATTTAGAGGCAAGCACATGACCAAAAACGCCGTGATATACGCCCGGTTTAGCTCATTGGAGCAAAGCAAGGGTTACTCACTCGAACGCCAGATGAAAAATGGCAGGGAATATGTCGAGCGCAACGGCTGGCAAGTCGAGTCGGAATTAAAAGACGAGGGTAAAAGCGCATTCCACGGCAGCAACCGGATCGAAGGCACCGCACTCCATACTTTTGAACTCGAAGCTCGAAATGGCAAACATCAAGGCAAAGTCCTATGCGTCGAAAACATCGACCGCCTATCTCGTCAGGGAGCGAAAGCCGCCGCGCAGCTTGTCTGGGCGCTTAATGGTCAAGGCGTCGATGTTGCGACCTGGCATGACGGCTATATCTACAAAGCCGATGGTAGCGGCGACCTCATGGAATTGTTCAGCGTCATCATAAAGGCGCAAATGGCCTATGAGGAAAGCCTTAAAAAGAGCCAAAGGAGCCGGGACAACTGGGAAAAGAAGTATCGGGACATTGAGGCGGGCTGAACCGCCCCGGGATTGCCGGAGGCCCTAACTCCTGAGAGGAAGGGTCTACGA
>NZ_JBMDJF010000020.1:0-59822 GCF_057809055.1 Sphingobium sp. FG58
TGCGCCGCTCATGGATGTGCGGGGGCATGGTGTTCCAGACGCTGCCGGGCTTCAGCACCGTGAGGCCCATGACCAGCTGCGCGCTCTCGCAAATGCCGGGGATGACCAGCTGATAGATGGTGCGCTCGTTGGATTCCTCCAGGCTGCCGCGTTCGAGCGTGGTGGCGTCGGCCAGCGAGATCAGGCGGGTGGTGAACGCCTTGTGTGCGGGGCAGGAGGCGAGATAATAGCGCGCGCCTGCGCCGGAAAAGACCACATCCTTCGCGCCCATGGTGACATAGAGGCAATCCTTGTTGCCCAGCGTGAAGGCTTCGCCATCGACGGTCACGGTGCCGGTGACGCCTGACACATTGACGATCGCCAGTTCGCGCCGCTCCAGGAAGGGGTGGCCAGCGGCGGACGCGGGCTCGGTCTGCGCGGGGAGCGCGACGGGCGCATCGGCGACCGCGACGCCGCCGATGACGAAGCGTTCGGCATGGGTGTAGTTCAGCACGCATTCGCCATCGCGGAACAGCCCGCCGATCAGATAGCGATCGCGCAGTTCGTCATTGCTGACGCACTCCATCATGTCCGGGTGCGTCGCATAATAGGTCTTGTCGAACATCAAGTCTCTCCGCTGGCGGGCTTTGGTCCGGCTTATAGCGGGGGTCGGGCGGCCTGTCAGCCATAAATTCCCGATATATGGACTAATGGTCCGCCATGTGAGGAAATTCATCGCGCAGCAGGATGACATGGAGGAAGCGCGGGCCATGCGCGCCGCGGACATAGGTGCCTTCAATGTCGGTCGTGCCGGAGACACCGGTGATCCAATAATGGGCGCGCGGTTGCGGGCCGGGGAGCGGGGCGTCCTCCAGATGGGCGGCGATGGCGGCGACCGGCAGCAGCACGATATGGTGCAGGGTCAGGAAATTGGGCAGCATCGGCGCGGTTGGGCTGGTTTCGAAGATCAGCGATCCGGTTTCGGCGATGGCGGTGCGGGCGATGGCGAGGGTGGCGGTTTCATCCGGCGCGGCGGTGGCATGGAGGGTGAAGGCGGACCAGTCGCAGGGGGCAAGGCGCGGGTCGGGCGGGCAGCAGAGGGTGAGGGGTTCGTTCTGGTCGGCGAGATAGCGGGCGATGGCGGCGGGGAGATCGGTCAGGCTGGCGATGACGTCATGGCTGGCATTGACGCTGGGGAGGGCCAGCCGGGCGAGAAATTCGGATTCTAGGTTGGTGGCGTCCACTGCTGGGCGTTCTGGCGGGCGTTCGGGGGTGCCGAGCAGCGCGGCGGCTTTCGAGGCGTCCGGGGCGGGGCTATGCAAGCGGGCGAGGATGGCCTCCCTGCTATCTGATGCGCGGGCGCTCATTTGCGCTGTTCCTGCTGATATTGGGCCATGAAACTTTGCGCGGCGGGTTTGGGGAGGTCGCGATATTGGGTCCAGCCGCCCGCCAGCGGCAGGCGGGCGATCCAGCCCCTGCGCCCCAGCAGGCGGATGGCGCGGATGGCCAGGGCCGTGCCGAGCCGGTAGAGCGCCGGGCGGGTGGCGACCCAGGCCCAGAGGCCCAGCCCTGCGCGCATGGAGGTTGGCTCCAGCCCCTCGCGCCAGCTTTTCTCCCGCCAGCCCCGAAGCAAAGTGGGGAGCGGGATTTTGACCGGGCAGACCTGTTGACACATGCCGTTCAAGGTACAGGCATGGGCGAGGTCACGGGTTGCGGCGAGGCCGTCGAGCGCGGGGGTGAGGACGGCGCCCATCGGGCCGGGATAGGTGCCACCATAGGCGTGGCCGCCAATCTGGCGGAACACGACGCAATGGTTCATGCACGCGCCGCAGCGTATGCAGCGCAGCATCTCCGCCAGTCCCTCTTCGCGCATTTTGGTGCGGCCATTGTCGACCAGGACGATGTGCATCTCCTCCGGCCCGTCGCGGTCCCCGGGGCGCTTGGGACCGTTGTAGAAGGTCGTATATTGGGTCAGCGCCGCGCCGGTGGCCGAGCGGGCCAGCATCCGCAGCATGTGGATGGCGTGGGGCATGGACGGTACGATCTTTTCGATCCCTGCGGTCACGATATGGACGCGCGGGGGGACGAGCGAGAGTTCGGCATTGCCTTCATTGGTGACGGTGCAGACTGCGCCGCTGTCCGCGATCAGGAAGTTCGCGCCCGATATGCCCACGTCCGCGCCGAGCATGGCACCGCGCAATTCGCGCCGGGCGCTCTGGGCCATGGCGGCGATGGTTTCTTCCTGATGCGGGGTGCGATGCTTTGCCTTGAACAGGGCGGAGACCTGCTCGCTGGTCTTGTGCATGGCGGGCCAGATGATGTGCGAGGGGCGCTCGTCGGCCAATTGGATGATATGTTCGGCAAGGTCGGTTTCGACCCGACCGATCCCGGCTTCCTCCAGCGCATGGGGCAGGCCGATTTCCTCGCCGAGCATGGATTTGGAGCGGGCGACGGTTTTGGCGTTGGCTGTTTTGCAGATGTCGATGACGATGCGGCAGGCTTCGTCGGCGGTTTGCGCCCAGTGGACCTGCGCGCCCGCCGCGATGGCGTTCGCCTCGAACTGCTCCAGATAGGGGCCGAGATGGGCGATCACATGATCCTTGATCGCAGCGGCGCGGGTGCGGGCGGCCTCGAAATCGGGGAAGGCGTCGATGGCGATGGCGCGCTTGGCCTGCGCGGTGCCGGCGGTGCGCTCCACCGCGATTTTCAGGATCGGGTCGGCGAGCGCGGCGTCGGCGCGGGTGGTGAAATCGCTCATGCTTCTTCGCCGATGGCGGGGCCGTCGCCCATGCCCGCGATCAGCTCGATGGCGTGGAAGGCGCGGACCTTGCTGCCGTCGCGGTGGAGCTTGCCTGCCATGTTCATCAGGCAACCGAGGTCACCCGCCAGCAGCAGGTCTGCGCCGGTCGCGTCGATCGCGGCGGCTTTCTCCCCGACGATGGCGTTGGAGATGGCGGGATATTTGACGCAGAAGGTGCCGCCAAAGCCGCAGCAGGTTTCCGCGCCCGCCAGCGGTGTCAGCGACAGGCCGTCGATTGCGCTCAGCAGGCGACGCGGCTGGGCCTTGATGCCGAGTTCGCGCAGGCCGGAGCAGCTGTCATGATAGGTGGCGGTGGCGGGGAGGGTGACGCGGTCGGGTTTCCAGCCGCAGACTTCGTCGAGATAGGCCATGACCTCGAAGGTTTTGGCGGCGACCGCCTGCGCCCGGGGGAGCCATATTGCGTCATGCTCAAACAGTTCGGGATAGTGGCAGCGGATCGTCCCGGCGCAGGAGCCGGAGGGGACGATGACGGCTTCATAGGGTTCTAGCGCGGCGATCGTCTGCTTCGCCAGCGCCACGGCATGGTCGCGGTCGCCGCTGTTGAGGGCGGGCTGGCCGCAGCAGGTCTGGCCCTTAGGCACTATGACGTCGCATCCGGCGGCTTCGAGTGCGCGGATCGCAGCGAAGCCGATGCGGGGGCGCATGATGTCGACCAGGCAGGTGACGAACAGGGCGACCTGACGGGTCCCAGATTGACCAGTCATACCCCGTGACGCTTCGCGAAATTGAGGAACAGGTCGGGCCATGGCGCGGGCGCGGCAGGCGGGGCGATGAGGCCGAAGCCGTGACCGCCATTTTCGAACAGATGCGCTTCGACCGGGATGCCCCTGGCGCGCAGGGCGGCGAGCATGGCGAGGCTGTTTTCGGGCGGCACGGCAGCGTCGTCCAGCGCATGGGCCATGAATATGGGCGGGGTTTGTGCGCTGACATTCTGGTCGAGCGAATAGGCGCGCATCATGTCGGGCGACGGGGTGGGGCCAAGCAGCTGGGTGCGCGATCCCTGATGGACGAACGCGCCCTCCATCTGGATCACCGGATACATATAGGCGGCGATGGCGGCCTTGATCGGTTCGCGGTCGCTGGCGTCGATGGGCGTGTAAGTCTGTTCGGGCGTGCGGCTGGTGAGCCAGGCGGCAAGGTGGCCGCCCGCCGAAAAGCCGATGACGCCGACGCGGTGGGCGTCATAGCGTTCGCGGGAGGCGAGGGAGCGGACGAGGCGCAGGGCGCGCTGGGCGTCCTGCAACGGGGCCTGCGGGCCGGCCGCCCAGCCATCGGCGGGCAGGCGGTAGAGCAGGCTGTAACAGGCATAGCCCGCGTCGGCGAAATGGCGGGCGATGCTATAGCCTTCATGGCCGATCGCGACCCGGCTGTAGCCGCCGCCGGGGATGAGCAGGATGGCCGCGCCATTGGGCTGGGCGCCTACAGATTCTGGGCGCAGCAGCGTCAGCGTGGGCGTGGTGACATGGGTGAAGAGGCTGTCATGCGGGCCGCCGTCGGGGCGGCGCAGGGTTTCGGCTTCGGTCACGGTGACATGATCGCCGCCCGGTGCCTTGCCCGGCCAGATCGGGAAACGGACAAAGCCCTGCGGCAGCGGGATGCCCTGTGCGTGGGCAAGGGTCGGGGCGAGGGCGGCACCCGCCAGTGCGCCGGAAATCAGGGAGCGGCGGTCGATGGCTGTCATTGGCAATCCGTCCTTCCAAGCGGGGTCGTGCGGGTCAGGGCCGGGCGAGGGTCGGCTATTTTGGCGGATATGGGAAGGGCGAGGGACTTGAGGCCGTCGGCGACCAGATCGGCCACCTGCCGCGCGCCCAGCTCGCTGAAATGGGTGTCGTCGCTGATGCCTTTGGGGAAGGCGGGGATTTTGTCCTGGGCGCTGTAGTGGAGATAGAGGGATTTTGAAGCGTCAGGCCCGGCGCGGTCGAGCCAGGCGCGCGAGCGGGCTTCGAGGTCGATGAGCGGGGTGGCGGTTTTGGTGGCGAGGTCGCGCACCACGGCGGACCAGGCGGGATAATCGGCGATAGCGCGGCCGTCCGGCCCGAAGTTGCGCCGCGCGACCGGGGTGATAAGGACAGGGACGCCGCCTGCGATCCGCACGTCGCGGATGAAGCGGAGCAGATTGTCGCGATAGTCGGTCTGCGCGGGCGCCCAGCGTTCGGGCTTGGCGCGGGTCTGGTCATTATGGCCGAACTGGATCAGCACCGTATCGCCGGGCATGATGTCGGCGCGCAGCGCGTCCCAGCGCCCCTCGGCCAGGAAGCTGCGGGTCGAGCGGCCATTTCTGGCGTGGTTGAGGATGCGCACGTCGGGCGATACGGCGCAGCGCAGCATCATGCCCCAGCCGGTTTGCGGGTAACGGGCGGGCGCATAATCGGCGGCGGTGGAATCGCCCGCGATCAGGATGGTGTCGCCGGGGCGGGTTGCGTGCGCGGGGGTGGTGAGGAGCAGGGCGGCGAGGGGGGCCAGGAGGGAGCGTTTCATTTTCTGGCCTCAATGTCGTCATCGCTGCGCAGGGGGCGACCCATTATGCGCCCCAAAGGAAGGCGCGAGGCGGTGATATGGGTCCCCGCCTTCGCGGGGATGACGGGGGTAGGTGCGGGTGTCACTGCAAATTCACATACATGCCGCCGTCGACCAGCAGCGCGGCACCAGTGACATAGGCCGCCATGTCCGAGGCGAGAAAGACGATGGGTCCGGCGAGATCCTCCGGCGCGCCGAGGCGGCCCAGGGGAGTGCGCTGTTCCATGTAGGTGCGCTTTTCGACGTCGGCGAGATCATCCTTGTTGATCTCCGTCAGGATGGTGCCGGGCAGGACGCTGTTGCAGCGGATATTATGTTTGCCAAGGGCAATGGCGGTGGATTGCATCAGCGAATGAACGCCCGCCTTGGTCGGGGTGTAATGGGTCTGATATTCGCCGCCGACCAGCGCGGAGATGGAGGAGACGGCGACGATCGAACCGCCATGGCCCTGGCGGACCATTTGCTGGGCGGCGGCCTGGACCATGAAATAGGCGCCGTGCAGGTTCACTTTGAAGGTGCGCTCGACCACATCGACCGGCATGTCGAGAAAGGCGTGGAAGGGGCAAATGCCCGCATTGCTGACCATGACATCGACCTTGCCGAAGGCGTCCACGGCTTTGGCGACGAAATCCTGCGCGGTCTGCGGGTCGGCGACGTCGCCCTTTACCGCGATGGCGCGCTGGCCGAGCGCTTCGATGGCCTCGACACAGCTTTGGGCTGGACCGTCGCTGCTGGCATAGTTGATCGCGACATTGGCGCCATGCTGCGCTGCGCCGATCGCGGCGGCGCGCCCAATACCGGTCGATGCGCCGGTGACGAGGACGGTCTTGCCTTCAAGCAGTTTCATGGGGCGGGGTTCCTGTATCAGGGTGTGAGACAATGATCATCCTCCCCTGCAAGGGGAGGTGGCGCGCGCGTAGCGCGTGACGGAGGGGGGTAGCGGTCCTGACGCGCCTTGTGGTTGGCGGCCCGCCCCCTCCACCACCGCTTCGCGGCGGTCCCCCTCCCCGTACCGGGGAGGAATGATGGGCGTCCGTCATCACTCTATCGCCGCACGGCGCGGCGGGGTTTGAGGCCGGGGGTCCAGCCGAGATCGGCGCTGACCCGGTTGGCGGTCGCGCGGACGTCGTCGCTGAGCGCGGCCATGCGATCATCGTCCATATATTGGGCGGCGCTCGACAGGCTGATCGCGGCGACGATCGCGCCGGACGCATCGCGGATCGGCGCGGCGACGCAGCGTATCTGGTCCTCATTCTCCTCCAGATCATAGGCGCGGCCCGCGGTCGCATAGGCGCGCATCCGGTCGAGCCAGAGCCTATAGTCGGCGGCGTGGATGCCCGCTTCGCGTTCGGCGTCGAACGCCCGCTGCCAGCGCGATTCGCTTTCATCGAGCAGCAGCGCCTTGCCGAGGCCCGTCGAGGTCAGGGGATGGCGATCGCCGATGCGGCTGGAGATTTCGACGCGGCGGCGACCTGGAATCTTGTCGAGATAGAGCGCATGATCGCCATCGAGACGGCCGAGATGGACGACATCTTCGCTGGCGGCGGCGAGCGATTCGATATGGGGGCGAGCGATCTGGACGATGTCGGTCTGGCTCTGGGCGAGGAAGCCCAATTGGAGCAGTTTTGGCCCCAGCTGATAGCCTTCGCGCGGCAGGAAGGTCAGGAAACCGCGCTCCACCATCGCATTGGCGAGACGGTGGGTGGTCGATCGGGTGAGGCCCATGCGGATCGACAGGTCGGCGAGCTTGATCGGCCCGTCAATCACCTGGTCGAGCAGGTCCAGCCCGCGATGCAGGGTCTGGGAACCAGCCGCCTTCGATTTTTCCTCAACCTCAACGATTTTCATTTCGCCCGATTCTGGATTTGACGTATTTTGTCTCATCTACTAATACTCTATCCCACAAAATGAGAAAAACAAGGGTGAAGGCGAGGACGGGCTGATAGTTTCAATCAACCCACCTCACCCGATACCCAGCCGTTATCGGCGTTTTGATCATATGGTGAAAGTTTTTGCTGCTGGTTCCCACATATTGGGCAGCGGCTGCGTTCAGGGAGTGGGTGTGTGCCGATCGTGAACTTGCCGAAAATCAAGCATGTCCGTGCCTTCACGGTGCGCGGGGGCGGCGCCGACTATCATGACCAGGGCGAAGGCCATTGGATCGACGACCATATTGCCACGCCCATGTCGCGTTACCCCGAATATCGCCAGTCGCGGCAGAGTTTCGGCATCAATGTGCTGGGCACGCTGGTGGTGGAAATCGAGGCGGAGGACGGCACGATCGGCTTTGCGGTGACGACCGGGGGCGAGCCGGCGGCGTTCATCGTGGAAAAGCATCTGGCGCGGTTTCTGGAAGGGCGTTCGCCCACCGATTATGAGAAAATCTGGGACCAGATGTATTTTTCGACCCAATATTATGGGCGCAAGGGTCTGGTCGTGAACGCGATTTCCGGGGTCGACCTGGCGCTGTGGGACTTGCTGGGCAAGTTGCGGCAGGAGCCGGTCTATCACATGCTGGGCGGTGCGGTGCGCGACGAGCTGCAATTTTACGCCACCGGCGCGCGGCCTGACGTCGCCAAGGAACTGGGCTTTATCGGCGGCAAGATGCCGCTGCACCATGGCCCGGCCGAGGGCATCGAGGGCCTGAAAAAGAATATCGCCGAGCTGGCGGACATGCGCGCAAAATGCGGTCCCGATTTCTGGCTGATGTGGGACTGCTGGATGGCGCTGGACGTCGACTATGCCACGCGGCTGGCGATTGCCGCCCATGAGCATGGGTTGAAGTGGATCGAGGAAGCGATCAGCCCCGACGATTATTGGGGTTACCAGCAATTGAAGCGCAACGTCCCCAAGGGGATGCTGGTGACGACCGGCGAGCATGAGGCGACCCGCTGGGGTTTCCGCATGTTGCTGGAGATGGACTGCTGCGACATCATCCAGCCCGATGTCGGCTGGTGCGGCGGCGTGACCGAATTGCTCAAGATCAGCGCGCTGGCCGATGCCCATGGCAAGATGGTCGTGCCGCATGGATCATCGGTCTATTCCTACCATTTCGTCATTACGCGCCACAATTCGCCCTTCGCCGAATTCCTGATGATGCATCCCGGACCAACCGAGGTGGTGCCGATGTTCCATCCGCAGCTGATCGGTGAGCCGGTGCCGGAAAATGGGCGCCTGAAGGCCAGCGCGCTGGATGCGCCCGGCTTCGGCGTCGAGCTGAACCGCGATATCGCGATGCACCGCCCCTACACTCATTGATTGCCAAAGAGAGACTGATCCCATGAAATTCTGCCGTTTTGGGCCGCGTGGCCAGGAAAAGCCCGGTATCGTTGATGCCGAGGGGAATATTCGCGACCTGTCGGGCGTGGTGGCCGATCTGACGATCGAGACGCTGGCTGCTGCCAAGGCCGCCGACGTCGCGTCGCTGCCGATCGTCGAGGGGACGCCGCGCTATGGCGTGCCGGTCAAGGGCGTGGGCAAGATCGTCGCCATTGGCCTGAATTATGAGGATCATGCGATCGAATCCAACCTGCCGATCCCGACCGAGCCGATGATGTTCATGAAGGCGCTGTCCTCGCTCAATGGTCCCAATGACGAGGTGATGCTGCCCAAGGGTTCGACCCATGGCGACTGGGAAGTCGAACTGGGCGTGATCATCGGCGAGACCTGCCGCTTTGTGAGCGAAGAGGACGCGCTGTCGAAGGTGGCGGGCTATACTTTGGTCAACGACGTGTCGGAGCGTTTCAACCAGAAGCAGCGCGGCACCCAGTGGAGCAAGGGCAAGGGGCATGACACATTCTGCCCGACCGGTCCCTGGCTGGTGACGCCCGATGAAGTGGGCGACTGCCAGGATCTGGACATGTATCTGGACGTCAATGGCGCGCGGATGCAGACCGGCAACACGCGCACGATGATCTTCAATGTCGCGCAGCTGATTTCCTATGTCAGCGAATATCTTACTCTTTATCCGGGCGACCTGATGATCACCGGCACCCCGCCGGGCGTGGGTGAGGGCAAGAAGCCGACCGCCATCTACCTGAAGGCTGGCGACGTCATGGAACTGGGCATCGCGAAGCTGGGCAAGCAGACGCAGAAGGTCGTCGAGTGGCGGCATCTGGGTGACGAGGTGCTGGGATGAGCATTTTTGCAGGACGCTATACAGGGCGCTGCGCCATCGTCACCGGTGGCGCGTCGGGGCTGGGCAAACAGGTCGCCGCGCGGATCGTCGCGGAAGGTGGCAAGGTGGTGCTGTGGGATGTGAACCCGCAAGCGCTGGCTGCGGCCGGGGATGAGGTCGGTGCGAGCGCCGTAGCCGCGCTCGACGTGTCCGATCAGGCGGCGGTGGAAGAAGCGGCCAAGGCGAGCGCCGAAGCGCTGGGCAAGATCGACATTCTCGTCTGTTCGGCGGGGATCACCGGCGCGACCGCGAGTGTGTGGGACTATCCGCTCGACAGCTGGCAGCGGGTCATCGACATCAATTTGAATGGCCTGTTCTACTGCAACCGGGCGGTGGTGCCGTACATGCTTCAGAACGGTTATGGGCGGATCGTCAATCTCGCCTCGGTCGCGGGCAAGGAGGGCAATCCCAATGCGTCCGCTTACTCCGCGAGCAAGGCGGGGGTGATCGGCCTGACCAAGAGTCTGGGCAAGGAACTGGCGGGCAAGGGCGTGATCGCAAATGCGCTGACGCCTGCGACCTTCGAAAGCCCGATCCTGGCGCAGCTGCCGCAGAGCCAGGTCGATTATATGCGGTCGAAGATTCCCATGGGCCGTCTGGGCGAAGTCAGCGAATCCGCCGCGATGGTGTGCTTCATGGCGAGCGAGGAGTGCAGCTTCACCACGGCGTCGACCTTCGACACGTCAGGCGGGCGGACGACCTTTTAAGACAAGTCGCGCGGCGCGACTGGACGGAAAGAGCCAGCGCGCTGCTTCTCCATGGGAGAGGACGGGCATGATTCCCTTTGTCGATGCGCATATCCATCTGTGGGATCTGGCGCATATCCGCTATGACTGGCTCAGCCCGCCTTTCTCCGACGAGGGGCCGAATGGCAGTGTCGAGGCCATTGCGCATAACTATGGCGTGGCGGAGTATCGCGCAGACCTGGCCCGGTGGAACGTCGTCGGTGCCGTCCATGTCGATGCGGGGGCGGCGGCGGAGAGTGCGCTGCGGGAGACGCAGTGGCTGGACGGGCTGGCCGCGATCGAAGGGTTGCCGACCGGGATCGTCGCCTTTGCCGCGCTCAACGACCCGGATGTCGATGCGCTGCTGGCAGCGCAGGCGGCGCATGGCCGGGTGAAGGGCATCCGCCATATCGTCAACTGGCATCCCGATCCCACGCGGACCTATGGGCCGGTCGACCTGACGCGCGATCCGGCGTGGCAGGCAGGCTATGGGCTGCTGGCCAAACATGGTCTGTCCTTCGACCTGCAATGCTATCCGGGGCAGATACCGGGGCTTGTTGCCCTGATCGAGCGGCATCCCGCCATCCCGGTCATCATCAACCATATGGGGATGCCGGTGCTGACCGACGCCGACGGCATTGGCGATTGGCGGCGCGGCATGGCGGCGCTGGCGGCGCTGCCGCATGTTGCGGTCAAGCTGTCGGGCATGGGTTTCATCCGCCGCGACTGGACCAAAGAGAATATCGCCTCCTTCATCCGCGAGACGATCGACCTGTTCGGGGTAGAGCGCTGCATGTTCGCCAGCGACACGCCGACCGACAAATTGTTCGGCAGCATCGATCGTTACATGGAATCCTATCACGCCATCGTCGCCGATCTGCCGGAAGCAGAGCGGCGCGCCCTGTTCGGCGGCAACGCCAATCGCCTCTATCGTCTGGGACTTGAACTATGACCCCCAATCCGTTGCTCGGCGTGCTGTTCCACTGGCTGGGCGGTCTCGCCTCGGCCAGTTTCTACGTCCCCTATCGTGGGGTGAAGCGGTGGAACTGGGAGATTTTCTGGCTGACCGGGGGGATATTTTCCTGGGTCATCGCGCCCTGGTTCTTTGCGTCGATCCAGACCAATGACCTGACGGGGGTGATGGCCCGTGTGCCGGGCAGCGTTGTGGGCTGGTGCATGTTCTTCGGTTTTCTCTGGGGCTTTGGCGGGCTGACCTATGGCCTGACGATGCGCTATCTGGGGCTGTCGCTGGGGATGGCCGTGGTGCTGGGGCTATGCACCGTGTTCGGCACGCTGATCCCGCCGATCGTGGACGGCACGTTCATGCGCGAGATTGCAGGAACCCTGTCCGGGCAGATCGTGCTGCTGGGGCTGGCGGTGACCGTGCTGGGCATCATCGTCGTCGCCATGGCGGGGGCGCGCAAGGATGCAGCGCTTTCGCCGGAGCAGAAAGCGGCGGTGGTCGCTGAATTTGATTTCAAGAAGGGCATCGCCGTCGCCATCTTTTCCGGCATCATGTCGTCCTGCTTCGCCTTTGGCCTGGCGGCGGGCCAGCCGGTCAATGACCTCAGCCGAGCGGCGGGGACCGGGCCGCTATGGGTTGGCCTGCCGACCCTGTGCATCGTCATGTTCGGCGGGCTTGTGACCAACGCTTTGTGGTGCGCCTGGCTGATCGTAAAGAACAGGTCAGCGGGGCAATGGCTGGGCGCGGCGGATGCGCAGGGACAGCGCCCGGCGCTGCTGCCCAATTTCCTGCTCTGCGCGCTGGCGGGGACGGCCTGGTATTTCCAATTCTTCTTCTACACGATGGGCGAAAGCCAGATGGGCCGGTTCGGCTTTTCCAGCTGGACGCTGCACATGGCATCCATCATCATCTTTGGCACCTGCTGGGGCTTTGCCTTTCGCGAGTGGAAGGATGCCGCACCCGCGGTGCGGCGGATGGTGTGGAGCGGGGTCGGGCTGCTGATCCTGGCGACGATCATCATCGGCTATGGCAACCGGCTGGCGGTGTGATGGGGCGTTAAGGCGGCGTCGGTACGCCGTCGGACTGGCGGCGGATCAGTTGATAGTCGAGTTTCACGCGGGCCAGTGACGGGCGATCGGCGCCTTCATCCTGCGCGCGGAACAGGTTGGCGAGCAGGCCAATCGCTTCGCGGATCATCTCGCGGATCGGCTGGCGGATGGTGGTCAGCGCGGGCCAGATCGCGCTGGCGAGCGGGGTGTCGTCAAAGCCGCAGATGCTGATCCGGGCGGGGACGCTGATGCCGCGCTGGTGGGCGATGGCGATCGCGGCGGCGGCCATGTCGTCATTGCAGGCGAAGATGGCGGTGGGGCGATCGTCCTGGTTCAGCAGAGCCAGCGCCGCGTCCAGACCGGAGCGGTAGGAGAAGTCGCCCGGCACGATCCAGCGTTCGTCCACGCCGATGCCATGACCGGCCAATGCATCGCGAAAGCCCTGAAGCCGCCGGGCGCTGGCGCGGTGGCGGGGATTGCCCTGAATGAAGCCGATGCGGCGATGGCCAAGGTCGATGAGGTGGCGGGTCATGTCATAGGCGGCGTGGCGATCGTCTATGCCCACGGTCAGCACATCACCGCTATCGACATCGGGCGCGATGGCGACGACCGGGATGGCGCGCTGGCGCAGCTGATCGACCAGATCGGTCCAGTCGCACAAGGGTGGAGGCAGGATGACGCCCGCGACACGGGCATGATCGATCTGGTCGGCAACGACTTGCGCCGACGCACCGGGCGCGCATTGTTCTACCACCAGATGCAGGCGGCGCAGTGATGCTTCGCCCAATGCGCCGAGCAGCAATTCGCCCAGATAGGCCGCGGTCGTGCTGTCGCTGTGGAGCAGGGCGATGCGCCGGTCGACCCCGCCCGCCAGCGCACGGGCCGATGCGTTGGGGACAAAGCCCAGTTCGGCCACCGCCTGCTCGACCGCGCGTTGCGCCTTCGCGCTGACCAGCGCCTTGCCGTTGATCGCGCGCGACGCGGTCATCACCGACACGCCTGCGCGGGCGGCGACATCGCGGATGGTGGGGAGCTTTTTCCGGTCGGTCGTCTGCATCGCATTCCGTCCTAGCCGCATTTGGCGGCTGGCGACAATCTGTGGCGATCAGGGTTTCAGGCGGACGCGGACCGGGGCGTTGCGATCGACGGTCAGGATGCCGTCTGTCTCCTTGAGTTCGGCGATCTGGAGGACGCTGCGGCGCCAGAGGTCGGGTTTGGCCTTTGTGTCCGCTTCGCCGCTCTGGTGGACGAAGTAGATGATGTAGGCGCGGTTGCCCGCGACGATGATGTCGGGATGCTGGCCCTTGGCGCGATCGGTGGGATGGAGGCCGGGGGTGGCCAGGATATGGCCAGGCTGGGCGGTCCATGTCGTGGCGTCGGGCGAGCGTATGACCAGCAGGCCTTTCCATGCGTCGGAAATGAGCCACCAGCTTTTTCTCCAATAGAAGGCCTTTGGTCCTTCGCCCGGCGTTTGCGTCAGGCGCTGGCCCGGCGTCCAGTGGACAAGGTCGCTGCTATCGGCGGTGCGGATCGCCTTGTTCTGATGCTCGTCATTGTAGGAGAGGCGGTAGCCGCCTTTTGGCAGGGCGATGACGCTGGCGTCGATGACCCGGTCGGAGCCGAGATCGAGCCGGTCGCCGCAGGTCCAGCTGGTCAGGTCGGGACTGGTCAGATGGACGATGAAGCGCGGGGCGTTCCAGTCGCGGAAAATGCCCGGCACCACGGTCAGCCACATATGCCATTGGCCTGCGAGATACTGGATTTCCGGCGCCCAGAGGGTCTCTCCGGTGCAGCTTTCGGGGATATGGGCGGTGCCGCTGTAGGTCCAGTGCGCACCGTCGCGGGAACGGGCGGTGCCGATCGCGGTGCCATGGACCCAGCGGACGTCCTTGGGATCATCCTGCGGCAGGTCGGCGCGGCGGTTGGTGTAGAACATCACCCATTCGCCGCTTTTGCGGTCATAGACGGTCGAGGCGTCGGCGGCACCGTCATGCACCGGGTCGCGATAGAGCGGCTTGGGCGCGACCGGCGCGCTGGCGAGCAGGAGCAGCGCGGCGATCATCCTAGCGGGCGACCGGGTTGTTGCCCCATAGCTGGTCATAGCGCCAGCCGGACAGATTTTCGACGATCGCGCCTGCCTGTGCGCTGGTGGGGGTGCGTGCGCCGCTGCGCAGATGTTCGATCTCCGCCATCAGGATGGCGTGAGTGGCGGGGCTGAGGCGGAAGCGGGTGGAGACGAGGATGCCAAAGCCCAGCATTCCGACCGTGCCGATGCCCAGCAGCAGCGCGATGGTCAGGATGGCGGTGTAGCTCTGCACCGGTGCGCCGGAGATAAAGCCGCCCGCCTGCATGATGAAGCCGACGCCCGCGACGGCGGCGGCCTGCGTCGCCTTGCGCACGAAGGTCATGACCCCGGCAAAGCTGCCCTCGCGCCGCTGGCCGGTGACGATTTCATCGACGTCGGCCATATAATTATAGGTCGCCCAAGGGATGTAATTGAGCGCGCCGCGGCCTAGGCCCGCCAGGATGATCGGCAGCCAGATCATCGGACTGCTTGCAGGGATGCCCAGCACCCACAGGCCGATCAGCGTCAGCGCGCCCGCCGCGAAGGCGGCGGCGGCGATCTGATAGGCGCGGCTGGGGGAGGCGCGCAGTGCCAGGTTGATGGCGATGATCACCGCGACGAACTGGACGATATACATGGTGCCGAGCAGGCCCGACGCGATCGCCATGGAGCCGGTCAGGGCGAAGATGACGAAGAAGGTGAAGGCGGCGTTGAAAATATCCTGGCTGATATAGCCGCCCAGATACATGCCCAGATGCAGGCGGAAGGCGCGGATGCGCATGGTGGAGAAAAGGTTGCGATAGAGCGCGCGGAACGCCTGCCCCGCGCCGCCCGACGAGGCGGGCTGCGGAGCGAGTGTCGTGCCGGGCATATGCCGTTCCCAGCTGAACAGATAGAGCAGCCCCGCGGTCGCCATGAACAGGATGGCGAAAATGATGCCCATATAGAAAAAAGTGTCGGCGCTGTCGCGGCCCAGCGTGGTGATCAGCCAGAGCGGCAGGAAACCGGCGAGGATGGCGGAAGCCTGACCGAACAGGATGCGCGCGCCGGCGAATTTCGCCTTGGTCTTATAATCGGACGACATTTCGGCGGCGAGGGTTTCGAACGGGATGATCTCCATCGCATAGACCAGCTCGAACAGGACATAGCTGACGAGATAGTACCAGAATGTCTGGCCCGGCAGCCACATCAGCGCGAAGCTCGGCAGCAGGGGAATGGCGGCGAGGATGAAGAAGCGGCGACGGCCAAAGCGCTGGCCAAGGCGGGTGCGGCCGAAATGGTCGGAGATATAGCCGATCATGGGAGAGGCGAAGGCGTCGAGGATGCGCGCGACCGCGAAGATGGTCGCGGCCTGTCCCGCGGACAGCCCCCAAAACTGGGTGTAGAAGATCAGCACCCAGCCGGAAATCACCGCCATCGACCCCGCGCCCAGCACGTCGTTGGAGCCGTAGGCGAGATAGTTGCGCAGGCGGACGGGGCGGGTTTCGGGGGTCATTGTGCTTCCGTCCTCTGCCTTCGGTCGTGCTGCCCTGTTCCGGGTCTGGCGCAGTTAAATACCATATAGTGGATGCGTATCACGCCATGTGAAATTAATGCAAGTCGTCTTTGTCGGTTGCGGGGGTGAAGCGGATCGCTTCGACCAGCACGCCTGGATCGGCGGCGCGCAGCGTCAGGCGATGGGTGCCAGTGGCTAGCGGGGCGGGCAGGGGCAGGGCGATGCGATTGTCCAGCACGGCCAGCGCCCAGTCGCGGTCGCCGGTCTGGCGCGGGGCGGTGAGGGGATAGTCTATGCCATCGATGGTGAGGGTGAGGCGCAGCGGGTCGCCATCCTTGTCGGCATAGGTGGGCAGGATGTCGACGGTTGCGCGCCACTGGCCTGCGGGCAGGGTGATGGTCGCGCTGGTCGGGCCGGGCTGGCCGGTGGGGGCGAGGACAGTGCCATGGCGGCCCAGCCCGTCGCCTTGTCGCCAGCCTTTGGCCGGGGTGAAATCGCGCGGGGTCAGAAAGGGGGCTGGCGGGGGCGGGGCGATGGCGTGTGGTGTGGCGGCCAGCGTGGGGACGTCCGGCGCGGGGAGCAGCGCCGGGGTGAGGCGGTAGCTGCGCCATTGCCCGTCGGCTGGCTCGACCGCCATCATGCCGCGCCATTTGCCGCCTGCGATGGCGTGGTTGTAGCGGTGGGTGAGGGCGCGCAGCATGTCGTCTGCTGCATGGGCGATCGCGCCGCGCTGGAGCGCCTGGGGCAGGTCGGTGTCGCGCAGCCGGTCGTGCGCTTCGGCGGCGAAGAAGCGGCGGTTGGCCGCGGCGGAGGCAGCGACGGGATAGCCGAGCAGCTCGAAAAAGGCATCGCGGCGATCGGCGGGGATGGCGGGTTCCAGCGCGGCGGCGGCGTCGGCCATCGCAGCGAAATCGGCGAGGCGGGCGTCGGCCTGCGCGATCGACAGCGGGCTGGGGCGGGCTTTTTCGCCGGGCAGATAATATTGGAGATGTTCGGGGCGACGATCGAAATTGAGCCGGTGATAGTCGCGCAGGATTGTTGCGATCGGGCGAGCCTGGGCCGGGTCGATATTTTCGGCGGCCCAACTCTCGACGAAGCGGTCGATCGGTTGGGCGCGGGTGGCGTCCACGTCCCAGGCGAGGGAAAGGAAATAGTCGGTGGCGAGTTCGGCGGGTTTGAGATCGCCGACATTGGCGACCCAGACCTGCCGCGCGCCGCGATCATAGGCGCGGCCCATCTCCTCACGGATCAGCGCGGGCGGGGTGGTGGACAGCCAGAGATAGGAGAGCGGCGCGCCGAGATAGGAGAGGTGATAATAGACGCCGGAGCCGCCAGCACGGGCGCGTTCGGCAGCGTCGGGGAAGTGGCGGATATAGCCGAAATTATCGTCCGGCCACATTAACGTGACATCGTCGGGGATTTTGAGGCCAGCGCGGTAGAGATCCAGCACTTCCTTATAGGGGGTAAAGACTTGCGGTGCCTGGGGGATGCCCGCGCGATCGAGCATCGCGCGCTGGTCGGCGATGATGCGATCGAGCGTGGTGCGGCGATCGTCCAGCGTTGCCGGGCCGACCATGCCGCTATCGTGGATGCCGCGCATCCCCAGCGTCCAGATGCTTTCATAGCGGGCATGGCTGGCGACGCGATCCGCCCAATAGCGCTGAACCCCCGGTGCGTTCGTCACATAGTTGAAATCGCCCGGTGGCGCGGTCCATTCGCCGACATTGTTGCGCAGCATCGGTTCGGCATGGCTGGACCCCATGACGATGGCATAGCGATCCGCCAGGGCAGCGTTCGCTGGATCGGCATTGAAGGGCTGGGTCAGCTTGTGCATCGCGGGCCAGAGCAGATTGGCCTTCAGACGCAGCAGCAGTTCGAAGAGTCTGGCGTAGGTCTTGGGGCCGAGCGGCTTTTCGTCCGGGGCGTGGGTGGCGGCGGCCCAGGGGACTAGCCCCCAATCCTCATCATTGAGGAAAATGCCGCGATAGCGAACCGAGGGCGGGCCGAAGCGGCGCAGCCCTTTGGCGACATGGAGCGACGCGCGGCGGGCGGGCGTGACGTCGGCCCACCAGTGCCAGGGGGAAACGCCGATGGCGCGGGAGAGTTCATAGGCGCCATAGGCGGTGCCGCGCCGGTCGCTGCCGATGATCAGCAGCGCGCGGGCGACGCCGGGGCTGGGCCGGTCGACGCTGGTGATGAGGAAACTTTCCCACGCGCCCTTGAGGGAGCCGATGGCGATGCGGCGGTTGGCCACCAGCCGGTCGATCGCGGCGTTGCGGCCGAGCGTGCCGATCCAGATCTGGGTGTCGCCGCCCGGCGTGCCGCGCGTGACGGTGGCGAGGTCATCGCGCAGATCCTGCGCGGCGATGGCGACCACGGCGTGGTCGGTGGGATCGGTGACGACCGGCGCGACCTGCTGGTCCGATGCCAGCGTTATATCCCCGTTGCGCGCGGTGGCATGGACCCAGCTTTCCGCATGGGCGGTGACGGCAAAAGCCAACAGCAATGCCGCCAGCCCGGTGAGGCTGGCGGCACCCTTCAGCAGCATAGTGCGAGGGAACGATCCTTCCATGATATCGGCCCCGCCCATGCTGCTGTGTCAGATATAGGTGCGCAGAAATTCGGCGAGCGCGCAGATCGCCAGGCTCTGACCATAGGGCATGGAGGTGAGCGGGATGTCCTTGTAGAATTGCAGCGTGTCGCCCATCGCGGTGCCGAAGCTGACCTGCTTCAGCTCGCCCGTATCGTCGATATTGGCCAGCACGCCCTCGACCGCGCGGATGCCGACCGCTTCATAGTCGCGCGGCAGATAGCCCTTTCGCACGGCTTTGAGGATACCATAGGCGAAACCGGCGGTGGCGGATGCTTCCAGATAGCTGGTCGGGTCGGTAATCAGCGTGTGCCACAGGCCGGTGTCCGCGTCCTGCGTGGCGGCCAGCGTTTTCACCTGGGCGGCGAGCGTGTCGATCAGGAAGGTCCGTAGCGCGTCGCCTTCGGGCAGGTCGAGAATCTCGATGATTTCGGGGATGGCGATCGTCACCCAGCAATTGCCGCGCGCCCACAGCGCTTCGGCAAAATTGTGGCGACCGTTGAAATCCCAGCCGTGGAACCACAGGCCCGTTTTCTTGTCGAACAGATATTTGATGTGGATGAGGAACTGGCGCTTGGCTTCCTCGACATAATGGGGGCGGTCCAGCAGCAGGCCGATCTTGGCCAGCGGCAGCACCGACATCATCAGCGTGTCGTCCCACATTTCGCCCGGATTTTCGTCATTATAGACGATATGCTGGAAGCCGCCCTCCTCCGTCTTGGGCAGGCCGTCGGGCGCCATCAGCCATTCGGCCCAGCTGTCCAGATAGGGGATGTAAGCGGGCGAGGGTTCATGCTCGTAGAGGTAAGCGAGCGTGATGAACGGGGCCATGGTGTTGATATTCTTGGTCGGCGTGCCTTCGGCAAAGCGATCCGCAAACCATTGTTTGATGATGGTCAGCGCCTTGGCATCGCCGGTCTGCTCATAATAGCGCCACATGCCGAACAGGCCCACGCCATGGGTCCATTCCCATCCGGCCCAGCCCTTGGTATCGATGATGCGGCCATCGTCCAGATGCAGCAGGAATTCGCCGGTTTCGTCGGTGATGTTGACCAGATTGTGCATCAGGCGGTCGATGGCGTCGATCACGCTGGACCGTGCGACGTCATGAGTAAGGGCGGCCACTATTATTTCTCCTGCTTGAGATCGGACGGGGCGGCGGGGGCGGACACCATCCGCACCGGCACGCCGCCTTTGACATTGTGAAGGGTGACGAGGCGCACGGCTTCGAGCGCATCGCCCGGCGCGCCGTCGGACGTGACGGCAAGCGCGATGTGATTTTTACCCCGATGGTTGAGGATGCCTTCGGGGATGGGGAAGGTGCGTTGCGGGCCGACATGGGCGATGAACTGGCCCATATTCCAGCCATTGACGAAGATCAGCACGCGGTAGCGGACGGGGGAGCGCGGGGTGGTCGCGTCGCCGAAGCTGAGGCCAATGGTCGCGTCCTGCCCCTTTGGCACGGCAAGGTCGAAGCTGGTGCGATACCAGCTGGTGCCGGGCGCGCTCTGGCCTGCGGGGACGGTGGTTTTGGCCCAGCCTGCGTCGTTATAGCCGGGCAGGTGCCAGCCCATGCGTTCGCCGTGGAGGCCGCCATTGTTGGCCGCACCGCGCGCGATGTCGGGCAGATTTTCGCCGCCCTGCCTGCCCTGAATCTTCCAGGCGATCGGTATGGTGAAGCTGCGGCCGCCGGGGGCTTCGAGCGAGGCCGATATCAGACCGCGCGTTTCCTTGTGGAAATCGTCGCTGTCCAGATCCCAATTATGGCCGTTGTTGCGGACCATGACGGACAGGACATGCTCGCCGCCTTGCGCGCTGGCGGGCAGGGCGAAGCGGGCGGTGCCGGTGGTGATCGGGCGGGGCAGGCCGGACGGGGTTTCCGCTTCACCCAGAAACTGGCCATCGACCCAGGCCTGGACGAGGCCGGAGCCGCCTGCGCCATAATAGAGCGACAATGTCTTGGCGTCGGGCGTGCCGGTGAAGCGGCCGCGATACCAGACATCGCCATCATGAAAGCCATAGGCGTCCATGCCCATATTGGGCTGGCCATCGGGGCGCTGGGTGATGCTGGCGCTGGGGCGGGTGTCGATCGCCTGCCACGCGCTGTCGTCGAAGGCGGGGTCGGCTTCGGGCGATCCCTTGGCCATGCGCCAGTCGGTGAGCGCGGGCAGGGGGATGGCCGCGGGGCCGGGGAGCGGTTGGGTCGCGGTCAGGCTGCCGGTGGGGGTGGCGCGGGTGGCGATGCGTGCGCCGTTCCATGTGATGGTGCGGATCGCGGCGGGCGCCCAGATTTCGAGCGGGCTTGGCGCGATGGTGTCGCCGGTCAAAGCGAGGGTGCTGCCCTTGGCAGTGGCGCTGCGGACCAGTTCGGGGCCGCGGATCAGCGCGTCGCCATGCCGCCAGTAGCGCGTCCCTTCGGCCTCATCGGCCAGGATCAGGGTGAGCGGCGGGCGACCACCGCCCTCGATCCGCACGATGGCGCGGTTCTGGTGGGCGTAGCGGAGGGTGAGGTCGCCCTTGGCGGGGTCGAAGCTGGTGGTGGCCTTGCCTTCCAGCAAGGTGATTTGGGGGGCGCTGGTGTAGCGCAGGACGGTTTCGCCCGGTTCGCCCGCACGGCCGTAGAGGAGGAGCAGGTCTTTGCCGTCCTGCCGCTGTGCGCTTTGCAGTTCCGATGTCGAATAGACCAGCCTTTGCCTGCCCAGCGTCACCCCCGCGACCAGCCATTTGGCGTCGAAGCCGTTGAGCTGCATCGGCACGGTGTAGCGGCCATCGGGCAGGTTGGCGGTGAAGGTGAAGCTGTCGTTGCTCTGCCCGTTGGACGGCTTGTGCGTCACCATCAGGAAGCGGGCGTCGCTGTCCGGGCTTTTATTGTGATAGATCTGGATATTGGGTGACGATATCTCGACCGGCCCGGCGGGGACCATGCCGGCCAGGTCCGGGACCGAGGCGATCAGCCCGGCCAGCTGCTTCATTTCCTGCGCCTTTTCGCGCAGGGCGCGCGGTTCCGATATGGCCGCGCCATAATCATAGCTGGTGAACACCACCGGGCCGGGCAGCCAGCCCCAGCTGGTGCCGCCATAGGTCATGTAAAAGCTCTGGATGCCGATGCCGTTGGCCAGGTTCGTGCCGTAGAATACCCGCTGGAACCGCTTGCCGCGCTGGATGGCGTTGCAGTCATAGCCGCCGTTCGACCCCCAATAGTCGAACCAGCCGCCGCCAAATTCGGCCAGCAACCCGGGCGTGTCGGGGGAGGCCGACGCGCCGCCCCTTGCGCCGCCGGGACCATAATAGCCCCAGTCGGGCGCGGCGACATCGCGGGTCGGCTGGCCGGTGACGGTGCAGGTGCCGCCGGGATAGCCGTCAAAAGCGTACATATCGACCGGGCCGGGAACGACCTTTTCGACCTTCGAGGATTTGGGCGTCCAGTAGCCGTTGCGGCTCTGGTCATTGTGGAAGATCGGCACGGTGATGCCGTCGGCCCGCGCGCGGGCATAGAGATGGTCCATGTAACGGCGCTGCGCAGGCGTGGTCAGCGCCAGCTCATTTTCGATCTGGTGCAGGATGACCCCGCCCTTGCGCGTTTTGTCCGCATTGATCTGGTGCCGGGCGATGATCGGATTGACGTGGCCGAGCCACTCGTCGACCGCCTTGATATAGTCCGGGTCGTCGGTGCGGGCGCGGCCGCGCTGGTTGACCAGCCAGCCGGGGAAACCGCCGCGCGAGAGTTCGGCGTTCACATAGGGACCGGCGCGGGTGATGACGTAGAGGCCTTCCTCCTCCGCCATCGTGAGCAACCGGTCGAGATCGCGGATGCCGGTAAAGTCGTACACGCCCTGTTTGGGGCTGTGATAACCCCAGTCGAAATAGAGGGCGACGGTGTTGAAACCGCTGGCCTTCATTTTCTGGAGGATGTCACGCCACAGGTCGGGCGATGGCAGGCGGAAGGGGTGAAATTCGCCGCCCCAGATGATCTGTCGCTGCCCGTCGATCATCAGCGAACGCGCGTCATAGGAGACGCGGCCGAAGGTCTGGACCGGGGCGGCGAAGTTCGCCGTGGGTTTGGCGACCTGCGCGGGGGCGGGGCTGGCCAGCATGGTGCCGAGCAGCAGGGCGGGGAGAAGGCGGTGCATCATGGCCATCAATCGAGATGAAATAGTGGGACGAGCGGCCATTCCTTGGGCCGATTGTCGGGTTCGACCTCCATCAGCGGGGCCATGCTGGCCCACCAGCGCTGCATGACCGGATGGTCGGGCAGCGTGTCGCGCTGATGATCGTCGGACAGGGTCAGGACGGCGAACAGGCTGAGCGTGGTTTCATCCAGAAAGATGGAATAGGCCGAAATGCCCGACGCGCTGAGCAGGGCGGTCAGTTCCGGCCAGATTTCATCATGGCGGCGGCGATATTCCGCCACCACGCCCGGCTTGAGCTGCATCTTGAAGGCGTGGATCGCCACCCGACTCTCCTAAAGAACCATATTATGGAACAGTTGACCTATATATGGTAACAATGTCCCACATCGGCGTCAATGCCGCGCGCGCCAGAGCGGCGTGTTTTGGACGGAGAGGCCCGGCGCGTCCTGGGTGTGGAAGGCGGGGCGCTGGTCCGGGGTGCGGGTTTGCGCGGTGAAACGGTCGATCGTCAGCCGTTCCACATGGCGCGCCCATAGCGCCCAGCTGGGGAGAGTGCCGAACATGCTGGGTTCGGGATAGGCGTCGGCCAGTTCAGCGGGCTGGCGCGCGGCGTCCGCTGCCGTGCCGCCGCCATCATAGACCAAGTGAATGTCGCGCAGCCGGACGTCGGCGATGCGATGGCCGGGCAGGCCCGCAATCGTGGCGGGAAAGCGATGGTCGATGCCGCGCGCGTCGATCTGGCTGATGTCCACATCGCGGATCGCGCCCACGCCGGTGCCCTCCGGCCCGCGTCGCCGGTCGCCCAGCCGCAGGAAGAGCGGTGCGGTGGTGACGTCGCGCATGGTGAGGCGGCGGGCGACGATATGATCCATGACGCCGCCATCGACGGTTTCCAGCGCCAGCCCCCGGCAGCGGGTGAAGCGGCAATCCTCGATGACGATATTGCGATAGCCGCCATTGCTTTCGGTGCCGAGCTTGATGCGGCCGGTGACGCGATCCTGATCGGGGGCGATGGTCTGGACGGCGGTGCGGGTGCCGTCGATGACGGACCCCATATCATAGCCGGTGACGTCGCAGTCGCGGATGAGGATGTTTTCCGCCGCGATGGCGCTGCCTAGCGCAAAGCTGCTCTTGACCACGATGGCGTCATCATTGGGGCTGTTGACCCGGCAGCGTTCCACCACCGCGTCGCGGACGCAATCGAGGTCGATCCCGTCGCGGTCGGTGTCGATCGTCAGCCCGTCGATGCGTAAGCCCCGCGTGCCGGTGGCGAGGATGGCGAAATGGCCGCCCTTGTGGATCGTGAAGCCGGACAGGCGGATATTGCGGCCATTTTTGAAGGCTATCGCCTTGTTGCCCTTGCCCGCCATGGCGGCGGCGGCGGGTTCGAGGTTGGCGATCTGCGCGGCGGTCATCGCCTGCATCGACAAGGGCCGCTCGCCCGCCTGTTTCTTCCAGCGCGCGCCGGGGCCGTCGCGGGTCAGGCCGACGCCGTGGATCAGGCCGGGACCGATGATCGCGACATCCTGCACATCGTCGCCCCAGATCAGGCTGTTGCGCCAATGGCTGTGGCCGAAATCCTGATAGAGCTGGTCGATCCCGGCTTCGGGCAGGTCGTAGCGCCCGGCGTGGCGGGCGGGGTCGGCGGCTTCTATGATTGCGCCTTTGCTGAGCAGCAAGGTTACGCGGCTGGCCAGGCGGATCGAAAAGCAGAGATAGCGGCCAGGGGCCAAGATGACGGTGCCGCCGCCTGCGCGCGATGCGGCGAGGATGGCGGCGTTGATCGCGTCGCTATCGAGGGTGATGCCGTCGCCGCGCGCGCCATGATCGCGCACGTCGATCTGGCGCGCGGCATGGGCGGGGAAGGGGAGGCTGAGCATCAGCAGGCCCAGCGTCAGGTCGCGGCGGGTCATGTCCATGTCAGTTCCCGGCCGGGCGCTGATCGCTGTGGATCAGGCTCGACGCGATGATGACCTGCGCTGCTGATGGGGGCTTGGCGGGCGCGAAGGCGGTGGCGGTGACATGGGGGGCGAGCGCGGGAATCGTGTCGCGGATGCGCTGTGCCACCGCGCTGGCCAGCAGCCATGCGCCGTAATTGTTGTGATGGGTCTTGTCCCCGCCACCATCGTTGAAGGCGGCAGGTGCGTGATCTGGCCCAAGCGCTTCGTAGATCGCGCGGCTGTCGGCGTTGAGGTCGATCAGCGGGATCTGTTCCTCCGCTGCCAATTTGCGCACAGCGGCGGCATAGTCGCCCAGCGTGTCGATGATGCGGCCCTGCGGGTCGAAATTGCGCCGTTCGGGTGACGTGACCAGCACCGGATGCGCGCCGCGCCGCCGTGCTTCGGCGATATAGGCGCGCACATAGGCGGGGTAGGTGGAGTCGGGCGCGACGTAGGTTTGCGGCCATTCGCGCTTCTGGTCATTATGGCCGAACTGGATGAACAGCCAGTCGCCCGGCTTCATGGTCGATAGCAATTTGTCGAAGCGCAAATTGGTGAGGAAGGATTTGAGCGTCTCCCCCGATTTGGCGTGATTGGCGACGATGATCCGGTCATTGAGCAAAGCGGGCAGCATCTGGCCCCAGCTGGCCGCCGGTTCGGCATATTGGTCTGTGACGGTCGAATCGCCTGCGAGAAAAATGGCGGGTGCGCTGGCCGGTTCGATGCGCAGCGATGCGACCTGCGGCGTGCCGAGAAATTCCAGCGTCAGCTTCTCGTCCCAGGTCGCCTCGCGCGCGTCGCGGGCGTCGATGCGCACGGCGCTGCCGCCCGGCGCATTGGCGGGGGGAGGCGGCAGGGCCGGGGTGCGGATGGTGACCAGAAAACTGCGGGTGACGAACTGGCCTTTGGCGGTCACGATGTTGCGCAGCATCAGGCGGCGGGCTTCGGCCTTGACCGTGGTGTCGCCCGCCGCGCGCCGGTCACCCAGTGTCAGCGTGACGCGATAGTCGCCTTCCGGCAGCGCGACCGAGAAGCGGAAGCCTTTTTCGCTGTCGCCAGGCTCCATGCCATGGCCGCCCACTTCGTAGCGATGCTGCCGTTCGGGCGCGTTGGCGGACAGATCGAACTGCAAGGGGCCGGGCGTCGCCAGGGTCAGCATCAGGGCAAGGGCGGCGCTGGACGGCATTGGTGGCGACCCCGCTGGAGCGACGGGAAGAAGGGGAGCGGCTCGGACCCGATCCGCTCCCCCCAATATAACCGCCCGTGCAGGAGCAGTTAGTTGTATCCCGTTAAATAGACATGTGATCCATATATCGGGATATTTTGACGGTCAATCACTTTTCCTCTTCCGCCGATGCTGCAATATGGCCATATGTAAGAACTGGGTTCCACCATATAGAACAATAGCAACACGGGGATGGATCATGCGCTTGGCACCTATGCCGGCAATCTTGGCTCTGGCGGTCATCGGCACGCCGGCGGCGCAGGCCGCGCCCGCGCGCGAATGGATCGACCAGACCACCGGCCATCGCATCATCCGCATCAGCCAGGAGCCGGGCAGCACCTCGCTCTATTTCCATCAGAACAGCTATACCCGCCAAGGCGACAAGATGGTGATCTCCACGCCCGACGGCATTGCCGTGGTGCGGCTGGCCGACTGGAGCGTGACGCCGCTGGTGCGGCAGACGGGGATCAAGCTGCTGCTGGTCGGGCGGCGGACGCGGACGGCCTATTATACCCAGCCCCATGGCGCGGGGGTGATCGTCCATGGCGTGGATATCGACAGCGGCAAAGCGCGGCGGATCGCGACAGTCGCGCGCGGATCGATCGGGTCGATCAATGCCGACGAGACGCTGTTGTTGGGACAATGGGCGGAGCGTGAGCCGCCACTGCAACCCGGCGGCGATGGCAATCGGCCCGGCGAGACGGCCTTTGCCGCGACCGGGCCGGACGGAAAGCCCTTATCCTATGCCGATGCCAAGGAGGTGCGGCTGAACCAGCGGCTGGAGGCGAAGATCCCGATGGAGATTTTCACCATCGATATCCGTACCGGCGCGCGCAAGGTGGTGGTCGCATCGACCGACTGGCTCAACCATGTCCAGTTTTCGCCGACCGACCCGACCCGCATCCTCTATTGCCATGAAGGGCCGTGGCACAAGGTCGACCGGATCTGGACGATCCGCACCGATGGCAGCGACCAGCGGCTGGTCCACAAGCGCACCATGAACATGGAGATTGCCGGGCATGAGTTCTTCTCGCCCGACGGGAAATGGATCTGGTATGATCTCCAGACCCCGCGCGGTGAAGTGTTCTGGCTGGCGGGCTATGAACTGGCGACCGGCAAGAGGCGCTGGTTCCCGGTGGCGCGCGACCAATGGTCGGTCCATTATAACCAGTCGCCCGATGGCAAGCGCTTTTCCGGCGATGGCGGCGACGCGCAGATGGTGGCGCGCGCGACCGACGGCAAATATCTCACCCTCTTCACGCCGCAGCCCATCCCCGATGTCGCGGGCATCCGGGCGGACAATGCCGACGCGCTGATCGAGGCGGGGACATTGCGGGCGGAGAAGATCGTCGATCTGGCCCGACACGACTATCGGCTGGAACCCAATGTCACCTTCACCCCCGACGGTCGCTGGATGATCTTCCGGTCCAATATGGAAGGGGCGAGCCATATCTATGCGGCGGAGGTCGCTCCGACAAAATGATCCACATTGTGGATCAAATAATCACATGATGATTTTTCTGGCATTATCGATCGACTCCCTATAAGATGATACATGAGTTCACATAGTGGGACATCTGGGATAGCCCAGCGATCAGGGGAGGATTATATGTTGACCACCACCACTCGTTCCGCGTTTGCGCGCCGCAGCTCAGGCATTGCGCTCGCATCCGCCATGCTCATGGTCGCGCCAGCACTGGCGCAGGACCAGTCGGCACCGGCTGAGCCGGAGGGCGCCGACATCGTCGTCACCGGCTTTCGCGCCTCGCTCAACAGCGCGCTCGGCATGAAGCGCAAGGAAGCGGCCGCGATCGATTCGATCGTTGCCGAAGATATCGGCAAATTCCCCGACTCCAACCTGGCTGAATCGATGCAGCGCGTGCCGGGCGTGGCGCTGGCGCGCGGCGATGGCGGCGAGGGGCGCAACATTTCCGTCCGTGGTCTGGGCGCCGGTTTCACCCGCGTCCGCATCAACGGCATGGAAGGGTCGGCGCAGACCGGCGGTTCGGACATTTACGGCGCGGGCAATAATGGCCGCAGCTTCGACTTCAACGTGTTCCCGACCGAGATTTTCTCGGCCCTGTCGGTGCGCAAGACGCCGTCTGCCGATATCGAGGAAGGATCGCTTGGCGCGACGGTCGATCTGTCCGCGCCCAAGCCGTTCGACCAGAAGGATGATTTCGTCCTGTCGATGACCGCGCGCGGCATCTATAATGAATTGTCCAAGAAGGTCGATCCGCGCGCATCGCTGCTGATTTCCAAGCAGTTTGGCGATAGCGGTTTCGGCATATTGGGTTCGGTCGCCTACCAGAAACGCAACATTCGCGAGGTTGGCTATTCGGCGGTCGACTTGCTGTCGGCCAACACCAATGGCGGTTTCTGTTCGCCGCTGGGCTATACGCCGCAGAATCCGGCCGACAATGCGCTCAAGGGCGTGACTGCCGCCAATTGTTCGACCGGCAATCCGCGCACCAGCAATACCGCCGCCTACCAGACGATCCAGGATCTGCGTCGGGCCGACCTGCCCAACACGCCCGGCAGCGGCGCGTTCCTGCCGCGTATTCCGCGCTACCTGAACAGCGAACAGAAGCAGGAACGGATCGGCGGATCCCTGACGCTCCAGTTCCAGCCGGATGACCAGACCGACATTTCGGTCGACTTCCTCTATTCCCGGTTCGAAGTGACTCGCCGCGACAATTATATCGCCGCCATCTCCTTCGCCCGGTCGGCCTCCAATAATGGCCAGCCGATGACGTCGGTGCGCGAGATTGAGTTCGATGACAATGGATCGCTGGTCCATGGCGTGTTCGACGGGGTCGATGTGCGATCGGAAGGGCTGGTCGACAATTTCGTATCGACCTTCAAGCAGGCGAACGTCAATTTCCGCCGCGACCTGAACGACAGTCTGACGATCGACGGTCTGGTCGGCTTCAACCGGTCGATCTGGGACGGCAAGAAGCGGCTCCAGACTTTCATCGACGCGATCGATACCGATGGTTTCTCGATCGATTTCCGCGACGGCGGCACCACGCCCAAGCTGGGTTTTGGCGTCGATGTCGCCAATCCGGGCAGCTTCACCTATGCGCCGGGCCTGGCCGACGGCACGGTGCTGGGCGGTTTCAGCTATCAGGGCAAGCCGTCGCGCAACAAGACCGACAATCTGACCGCCGAAACCAACCTGAAATGGACCGTGAGCGACGCTTTCTCGATCCGGGCGGGCGCGCAATATCGGCGCAGCGACTTCCTCTCCACCTTCCTGCGTCCCTATTCGGCCGACACGGCGGTCCGCGCGCTGCCCGCCGGCACGACGCTGGCCAGCATTACCCGCGACATCACCGGCGTGGACAAATTGTGGGGTCAGGGAGCGCCCGCCAGCTGGGTGTCGATCGACGCCGACAAATGGGCCGATACGTTCGGCTTTGACGATGTGCGCTTTTGCGGCGTCGAATGTGGCGGCGGGCGCAGCCGGGTGCGTGAAGAGGTGACCAGCGGTTACCTGATGGCCAATTTCGACCTGGAGCAGGCGACCGGCTTTGGCATTCGCGGCGATGTGGGCGTGCGTTATGTCCGCACCGATATGCTCTCGTCGGGCTATATCGCGGTCGCCCCGCCCGCCGGGCAGACGTCGCCCACCAATCTGGTCGGCAAGTTCGCCGCCGCGCAGAATGTCTATGACGACTGGCTGCCGTCGGCCAATATCGTGATCGAGCCGGTCAGCAATGTGCTGATCCGCCTGTCGGGGGCCAAGGTGCTGGCGCGGCCGGAGCTGGGCCTGCTGACGCCGACCAGCGGCGTCAATCCGGTCACCCGCGTCGGCAATGTCAACAATCCCTTCCTCGACCCGATCCGCGCCAACACGTTCGACGTTGCGGTGGAATGGTATTTCCGTCCTGGTTCGCTGCTCTCGGCCGCCTTCTTCTACAAGGATATCAAGAGCTTCATCCAGAATGTGAACAGCCAGGTGCCGTTCAACGAGCTGGGCCTGCCCAATGCGCTGCTGGAAAACAGCAATACCGCGCCGACCGAATTGTTCACCGTGTCGCAGCCGTTCAATACGCCGGGCGGTCCGCTCAAGGGTATCGAGCTGAATGCGCAGATCCCCTTCACCTTCTTTGACGGGTTCCTGAGCAATTTCGGCGTGCTGGCCAACTACACGCTGGTGACGTCGAAGATCGACTATATCCTGGCCAGCGTAAACGGCGTGCCGACGGTAACGACGACGGCCGATTTGGTGGGCCTGTCGAAGAAAACCGCATCGGCTACGCTCTATTATGAGGATGACCTGTTCAGCATCCGCACCACCGGCAACTTCCGCGACAAGTTCATCCGCGGCATCCCCGCTTCGCCGGGCAGCGATCTAGTCGGCAATGCCAAGACCTTCTACATGGATGCGTCGGCCTCGCTCAACGTTACCGATCGTCTGAAGATCATCGTCGAGGCGCAAAACCTGACCGATGAACAGAACCGCCTCTACACCGACAGCGTGCGGCAGGACACTTTGTTCGAGACGCGGATCGGCCGGACTTTCACCTTCGGCGTGACCTACCGGATGTAAACCTTACACTCTCCCCCAGCCTGAAGGGCGCGATCATAACGATGATCGCGCCCTGTTTTTTGGGCGGGCGGAGACTTCAGCGCGGGCCGCTATAGCCGACGGCGGCGCTGATCTGCTGGGCGACGCGCATGACCTGTTCGGCCAGCGTCGGCCGCAGTTCGTCAGTCAGATAATGGGCGGCGCTGGCGATGGAGATGGCGACGCAAATCTGCCCCTTGGCATCGCGGACCGGGGTGGCGATGGAGCGGACGCCGTCGCCCAGTTCGCTGTCGTGCAGCACTTCGCCCCGCGCCTTGTGCGCGCGCATTTCGGTCAGGAAGGCGTCGATCTGTTCGCGCGGTGCCTTGCCGTCCTTGGCCAGCAGATAGAGCCGTTCCCAGGTCGCTTCATCCTCGTCCAGCAACAGCGCCTTGCCAAGGCCCGTTTCGGCGATCGGGCGGCGGTCGCCAGGGGCCGTGGCGACGCGCAGCCGCTGGGTGCCGGTCACCCGGTCGAGATGGCGGGAAAAATCGCCCTCCCGCTTGCCCACGAACACGCAAAAGCCGGTGCGTTCGGACAGAAGCTCCATGAAGGGGCGGGCGATGCGGACAAAGTCGATCTGTTCGGTCGCCAGCACGCCCAGTTGCAGCAGTTTCGGCCCCAGCGCAAAGCCGTCGCGCGTGACCGTCAGATAGTTGCGGGATTTGAGCGCCTGCACCAGCCGGTGGGCGGTGGTCTTGCTCATGCCGAGCTTACGGGCGAGGTCGGCGGCGCGGATCGGGCCGTCAATTACCTCGTCCATGATGTCGAGCGCGCGCATCAGCGTCTGCGTGCCTTTGACCCCCGGTTCGTTGCCCGAATCCTGTGTCGGGTCCACCCTGTCGTCGCTGTCCTGCATAGCCGTCCATTTTCCTGTTCCGGCATAGTCTATCGGCCAGTTGGACCGAGAAGTCAGCAAGATTATGCCCACCAGTTGGGACGCACGCCCACAATGAAAAGGCCCGCCGGTCGGGGACGGGCGGGCCTTTCGATCATATGTGGCAGGTGATCAATATTGGATCGTCACCGTCACCGCGCGGCGATTCTGCGCCCAGGAGGCTTCGTCCGAACCAAGGGCGGCCGGGCGCTCCTTGCCATAGCTGACCGTGGTGATGCGGCCTGAATCGATGCCGAGCGAGGCGAGATAGTTTTTCGCGGCATTGGCGCGACGTTCGCCGAGCGCGATATTATAGTCGCGGGTGCCGCGTTCGTCGGCATGACCCTCGATCGTGACGCGCACGGCGGGATTTTGTTGCAGCCAGGCGGCCTGGCTTTGCAGCGTCGCCTGATCCTCCGCATCGATATCATATTGATCGAGGCCGAAGAAAACACGGTCGGAGGAGACCGACGCGACGAAATCCTCCTGGCTGCCCTTGACCGGGCCGCTGGGTCCGGTCGATCCGACCGGTTCGGTCGCGGCGGCACCGGGTGCGGGCGGCAATTCGGCAGGCGGCTTTTTCGAGCAGGCGGCCAGCGCGATGATGGCGGTAGCCATGACCAGCGTTCGGGACATTTTCATCGGGGGTCTCCTTTGATTGATCCGGGCACCGCCCGCTCAGGACGGTATCAGGGTCCGTGATGTTCGTTACGCTGTCAAGACGATTGGGTTCCATGCCGACCGTCAGAATGCGCGATTTTCAGGGCAGCAGCGGTCCCCAGGCGGGGTCGGACCCGCTCAAGGGGGTAGGGATGCGACGCTCGTTCACGCCGGTCAGGTCGACCTGCCACACCTGGCTGGAACCTTGCTTGCCCGGCGATGTGCGGAAGAATTGCAGCACGCGGCCATTGGGCGACCAGGTCGGCTGTTCGTCCTGCCAGCCATTGGTCAGGATGCGCTCATTGTCGCCACCCGGCGTCATCACCGCGATCTTGAAATCGCCCGACAGCTTGGTGAAGGCGATGAGGTCGCCACGCGGCGACCATTCGGGCGTCGCATAGCGGCCGCCGCCATGGCTGATGCGGCGCTGGTTGGAGCCGTCCGCGTTCATGACATAGAGTTGCTGCCCGCCCGACCGGTCGCTTTCGAACACGATCTGGCTGCCGTCGGGCGAATAGCTGCCGCCCACGTCAATGCCTGGCGATGTGGTGAGGCGGACGGGGGTGCCGCCGCTGGCGGGAACCCGATAAATGTCGGTATTGCCCGCAATCGCCATGGAAAACAGGATGTTGCGCCCGTCCGGCGACCAGCGCGGCGCGAAGGTCGGATTGTTGCTTTCGGTCACCAGCCGCTGCTGCCCCGCGCCAATGTCGTAGATATAGAGGCGCACCCGGCTGCCCAGATAGCTGACATAGAGGATGGATTTATAGTCGGGCGAAAAGCGCGGGGTGAGCGCCATCGACTGGCCATTGGTGATGAAGCGATGGTTCGCGCCGTCGCTGTCCATGATGGCGAGGCGCTTGACCCGTGCGCCCTTCGGCCCGCTTTCGGCGATATAGGCGATACGGCTGTCGAAGAAGGGGCTTTCGCCCGACAGGCGGGCATAGATGGCGTCGGCGCACTTATGCGCGGCACGTCGCCAGTCGCGCGGGGCGACGACATAGCCCTGGCGGGTAAGTTCCTGCTTCAGCGCCACATCATAAAGGTAGCAGCCCACGGTGATGTCGGCTTCCCCGCCGGTGGTGCGGACGAAACCCTGCACCAGCGCCTGATAGGCGCCCCATTTGTCGAACACGGGAAAAGTGACTTCGGCAAAGGGGATTTGCGGCAGGCCGGCGGGACCGGACGGATCGAACAGGCCGGAGCCTTTGAGGTCCGAGGCGATCACTTCGGCGATCTTGCGGCCCAGTTCCGTGGTGGATCCGGCGGGGGTGGCGACGTCCTGTTGCGCGGGCATGGGGGGGACGGCGACCTTGACATTGCTGTCAATCTCGCCGGTCACATCGACCGACAATTGGGCCATGGCTGGCAGGGCGGTGAAGGCGAGCAGGGCGGCGGTCGCCACGCTCAAACGGCGCAAAAGGGAGGGTTTCATCGGTTCAGCCTCGCGTCAAAGCGGAGTGGCCGGAGCCATTTCCATTGGTCGTAAAATTCGGGCGGCATATTGCGGAAGGGGGAGGCAAGCTTGACCGCCTGGATCGCCCGTTCGGCATGGAGTTTGGCCTGGGGCCGGTTGCTGGCGGTGACGCCAAGCTGGTCGATAACCTCCGGCGTGCCGATCACCGCGCCGCTCTTGTCGAGCCGCACTTCGAGCAGGGTGACAAGCTGGTCCGCATCCGCGCCCGACGGGGGACGCCAATGCGGCTTCAACTGACGGCGCAGTTCGGCGTCGAGCGCGGATTTCTGCGCCGGACCCATGGCAGCGGCGGGCGCTGGGGCAGGCGGTTTGCGCGGGGCGTCGGCACTGGTGTCGATGCCTTTGAGGAAATCATTGCCGAGCAACGAGCCTTTGGGCTTGTCCGCCTTGCCCTGACCCGATGCGCGCGCGGGCGCCTTGGTCGCGGGCTTGGCCGATGCCTTGGCGGCGGGCTTTGCTGGCGCGGCGGCGGCCTTGGGCTTGTCGGGCGCAGGCTTCGGCGCTGGTTTTTTTGGGGGCGCGGGTTTGTCCGGCGCGGGCTTGGGCTTGGGCGCGACCTTGGCCACCTCCTTCCTGGGCGGCGTAGGTTTCGGTTTTTCAGGTGCTGGCTTGGCAACCGGCTTGGGTGGCGCGGGCTTGGGTTGCGGCTTGGGCGGGACTGGCACGGGTTCGGGCGCGGGTTCCGGTTCCGGCGCGGGGGCGGCGTCCTGCGTCGGTCCCTGTTCGGGGGCGACGCTGGGCGGGGGCGGTTCGGCCGACAATTTGGGCGCGGTCGATTGCAGCGCGACCTCATCCACCATGGACACTTCCATCGGCGGGGTCTTGAGCTTCAACGGGTTGGGGGTAGCCAAAAAGCCGGCCGACAGCAGTCCGAACAGCAGGACATGTCCCGCGGTCGCGACGCCAAGGCCGATTTTCTCCGTGCGCTCCATTGTCGGTCTATTCCGCCGTGTCGTCAGGCGAGGAGACCAGCGACACCTTGTTCAGGCCCGCGCGGTTGAGTTCGGCCATCACCCGCATCACCCGGCCATAATCCAGCCCCTTGTCGGCGCGCAGGAAGATTTGCGGCGCATCCGCTTTGCCCGCGTTGGCGGCGACGATTTCGGCGAGACGAGCGGGCAGGTCGGCGTCGGCCACCGCATCTTCATCAACATAGGTCGCGCCGTCGCGGTCAATCGACACGACGGTGGGCTTGGCGTCCTGGTCCAGTCCCCTGGCGCGGGTTTCGGGCAGGTTGACCGGCACGCCGGTCACCAGCAGCGGCGCTGTGACCATGAAGATGATCAGCAGCACCAGCATGACGTCGACCAGGGGCGTGACGTTGATGTCGGCCATCGGCGCGCGGCCACGGCCACGGCGGGTGGAGCGAGGACCGGACATGGCCATTAGTCTCTCCGTCCCATGCTTGTCATCCCAGCGAAAGCTGGGATCCCGCTTCCTTCTTCACGCGACGGCAAAAGAAGTGAGATGCCAGCGTTCGCTGGCATGACGGAAGAAAAATATCTCACCGCTGCGCCTCCAACTCGCGGCTCAATGTCGCATAGAAGCCGTCGGCAAAGCGGGTCAGGCGCGATTCCATGCGGTTGATGCCATGACTGAACCGGTTGTAGGCGATGACAGCCGGGATCGCGGCGAACAGGCCGATGGCGGTGGCGAACAAGGCTTCGGCAATGCCCGGCGCGACGACGGCGAGCGAACTATTCTGTTCCGCCGCAATCGCGGTAAAGGCGCGCATGATGCCCCAGACGGTGCCGAACAGGCCGACAAAGGGCGCTACCGACCCGACCGTCGCCAATATGTTGAGCCGGTCGGACAGCCGGTCGATTTCCGCCGCGATGGTGCTGGACATGGTCGTCGCCAGCCGGTCGCGCGTGCCGTCGCGGTCGATCACCTTCTGCGCGGTCGATCGCCGCCATTCGGTGACGCCAGCGGCCATCACCTTGGCGGCGGGCTGGTCCGCCTTGCCGCGCGCTTCGTAGAAACGGTCGATATCCTCGGCTTTCCAGAAATCCTGCTCGAAGCTTTTGCTATGCTTGCTGGCGCGGCGGAGCGTGACGGAAAAGCCGATGATGATCGCCCAGGTCCAGATGCTGGCCAGCAACAGGCCCAGCATCACACCCTTCACGACGATGTCGGCCTGAAGGAACAAAGCGAGCGGGGAAATGGTCGCGGCGTCGGCCACCGCGGCGACGTCTGGCAGATTGAGGGTCATGGGTGGAAATCTTCCCCTTGGCAAAGGCGGCTGAAAATGTCGGTCCAGGCTTTGGGTTGCCGTTGCGGGCGACCCTGCGGCGTCAGCCAGGCGACCGATATGGTAGCGTCGGTCAACTGTTCGTCGGCGCGCATGACTGATTGATGAATGGCGCAGCTGGCCGCGCCCACCTGCACCACGCGGCTGACGACCATCAGGTCATCGTCCAGGCGCGCGGGGCGGCGGTAGCGGATGTGCAGGTCAGTGACGGCATAGACGCCGGTGCCGCTGTCATGCGCGGCGCGCTGGTCGATCCCGGCAGCACGCAGCATGTCGGATCGGGCGCGCTCCATATAGCGCAGATAATTGGCGTGATAGACCAGCCCCGACAGGTCGGTATCCTCAAAATAGATGCGCAGCGGGAAATGATGCACGGCAGCGACAAAGCGTCCGGTCGCCGGCATGGGCATCTGGTCTGAAACGGGCATGAGCGGCTTTTAACCATGGCGCACCGTTCAGGCAAAGGCGGAAAAGTCGGTTTCTCGCGCGGCTGGCGCATTTTGTCGCCTGTGCTTTTTGGGAAGTGCGCCCCTCTGGTCCCCGGACGGCGCGAAGGCTAGGGAAGTTGGCAACGAGTCAGCATGTGGGAGAAGGCCAGGATGACGGATATTCAGACGGTGGGCGTGATCGGCGCGGGGCAGATGGGCGCGGGTATCGCGCAGGTCGCGGCGCAGGCGGGCTATGAGGTGATCCTGTCGGACGTCGATCTGCCGCGCGCGCAAAAGGGTCGCGACGGCATCATCCGTCTGCTGGCGCGGGGCGTGGAGAAAGGCAAGATCGCCCAGATCGACGCCGACGAGGCAATTGCGCGGATCACGCCGGTGGGCGAGATTGCGCCGCTGGCAGGCGCGCAGCTGGTGATCGAGGCGGCGACCGAGCGGGAGGAGGTCAAGCGCGCGATCTTCGCCAATGTCGGGCCATTGCTGGCGGCGGACGCGATCCTGGCGACCAACACTTCCTCCATTCCCATCACCCGTCTGGCGCAGGCTGCACCCGATGCGGGGCGCTTTGTCGGGGTGCATTTCTTCAACCCCGTGCCGGTGATGGTGCTGGTAGAGGTCATTCGCGGTCTTGCCACCACGCCGGAGACGGTCGCGGCGGTCGAGGGTTTTGCGGGGCGGATCGGCAAGACGGTGGTGCAGGCGTTTGACGCGCCGGGCTTCGTCGTCAACCGCATTTTGCTGCCGATGCTGAACGAGGCGGTGTTCGTGCTGGGCGAGGGCGTGGGCAGCGTGGTCGATATCGACATGGGCTGCAAGCTGGGGCTGAACCACCCCATGGGTCCGCTGACGCTGCTGGATTTCGTCGGGCTGGATACGGCGCTTGAAATCCTCAACGTGTTCCTGAGCACCACCGGTGATCCCAAATATCGCCCCGCGCCGCTGCTGGTCAAATATGTCGAGGCCGGCTGGTATGGCCGCAAGACCGGGCGGGGCTTTTACGACTATTCGGGCGCGGAACCTGTGCCTACGCGGTGAAGGGGGCGCATCGCTTTCCATTTCTCCGTCATCCTGACGAAAGTCAGGATCCATTCGGCGCTCCGTCTGCGTGACGATCCGGCCTAGCGCCGAATGGATCCCAGCCTTCGCTGGGATGACGGCGGTGGGGGAATCGGACCTGCTTACCCCGCGCTCAGCCCATGTTTCTTCATGCAGTGCCTTAGCTGGTCGTAGGTCAGGCCCAGCCCCTTGGCGGTGGCGCGCTGGTTGTAGCGGTGGCGGTCGAGCGCGGCGCGGATGATCGCGGCTTCGTGCGCGTCGACGGCGGCCTTCAGGTCGCTGATCGTTTCGGTGGCGATCGTGGGAGCAGGGGCGCTTGTGGGCGCGCTATCGGAAGGCGCGGCGGCGCTTGGCATCAGCGGTCTGGGTTTCCAGGGGGAGGCGAAAGGGTCGAAGGTCAGGCGGTCGATCGGCTTGCCCGGTTCGTCCCAGCGATAGACGGCCCGTTCGACCACGTTGCGCAGTTCGCGGACATTGCCGGGCCAGCTATGGGCCTCCAGCTGCGCGGCGCAGACGGGGGAGAAGCCGGGCCATTGCGGCCAGTTGAGTTCGGCCGCCATGCGCCGCCCGAAATGATCCGCCAGCACCGGAATATCGCCCTCCCGCGCGCGCAAGGGCGGCAGGGTGATGACCTCGAAACTCAGGCGATCGAGCAGGTCGGGGCGGAAGCGTCCGGCTTCAGCGGCGGCGGGCAGGTCGTCATTGGTCGCGGCCACGATCCGTACGTCCACCCGCAGCGGCTTCGACGCGCCGATGCGGGTGACTTCGCCATATTCGACCACGCGCAGCAGCCGTTCCTGCGCCGCCATCGATAGCGTACCCAGTTCATCGAGGAACAATGTGCCGCCATCGGCCTCCTCGAACCGGCCGGGCCGGGCGCGATTGGCGCCGGTGAACGCACCCTGTTCATGGCCGAACAGTTCGGCCTCTATGAGGGTTTCGGGCAGGGCCGCGCAGTTCATGACGATCAGCGGCTCGCCCCAACGCGGGGAGAGGTGATGGAGCCGCTCGGCGATCAGCTCCTTGCCGGTCCCGCGCTCGCCGATCACCAGCACCGGGCGATTGAGTTCGGCGGCGCGCCCGGCCAGCTCGACCGCGTCGAGAAAGGCAAAGGACTGGCCGACAAATTGGGTGTTTTTCTCCATACCCCAACTTATGGTGAAATTTCCCACCTTTCGGCAAGAGATATTCTGGCACGGGCTTGGAAAATCCCGCAAAAATGGCGCAAATCGGCGCTTTTCCAAAATTGGCACGGCCCCTGCAAAGCTTAGGGCAATCCGCACAGACACAAGCGGAACGTCACGAAGGCCAAGGTTCAGGGAGTTATCATCATGGAAGAGAACAACAACAGCGTTCGCGAAATCGGCCAGCTGATGTCGGTTGCTTTGGCTGCCCTGCTGTTCGGATCGACCCTGATCCTGTCAGCAGTCGGTCCGGCCCGCGCCAGCGAAGCCCCGATGCTTGCCAGTCAGACGACCCCTGTGGCCCTGCGCTATCTGGCCTGAGGTCGCCGCCCCCAAGAATAAAATAAGGAGTGAAGTTCAGATGGGTATTTTCTCCCGCACCCGCGACATCATCGCCGCCAATGTCACCGACTTGCTCGACAAGGCCGAGGACCCGGCAAAGATGATCCGCATGATCATCCTGGAAATGGAGGAAACCCTGGTCGAGGTGCGCGCGTCCGCCGCCCGCACGATTGCCGACCAGAAGGAAATGCGCCGCCACATCGCCAAGCTGACCGCCTTGCAGGACAGCTGGACCGAAAAGGCGCAGCTGGCTTTGTCGAAGGACCGCGAGGACCTGGCCAAGGCGGCTTTGGTCGAGCGCCAGAAGGCGACCGACATGGCCGAGCATCTGTCCCACGAGATCGAGACGCTCGACGATGCGCTGAAAGCGTCGGAAGAGGATATTTCCAAGCTCCAGGGCAAGCTGCGCGAAGCCCGCGCCCGCCAGAACAGCTTGGTCACCCGGATGCAGAGCGCGGAAAACCGCCTGCGGGTGCGCGAAGCCTATGCCGGCGAGAAGGTGAACGAGGCGTTTGCGCGCTTCGACATGCTGGAAAGCCGGGTCGATATGGCCGAAGGTCGCGCCGATGCGATGGCGCTGGGCGGCACGCCCAAGACGCTGGAGGAAGAGATTGCCGAGCTGAAGTCCGCCGACAAGGTGGATGCTGACCTGGCGGCGCTCAAGGCCAGCATGAACAAGGGAGCCTGACGTCATGGAGGACATATTCCTGCCCATCATGATCTGCGGCATGTTGTTCATCGGTATGCCCTGGCTGATCTTCCACTATGTCACCAAATGGAAGCAGGCGCCCAAGATCACCGACGAGGATGAGAAGCTGCTGGATGAACTCCATCTTCTCGCCCGCCGTCTGGAAGAAAGGCTGGTGACGGTCGAACGGATCGTCGCCGCCGACAACCCCGATTTCCGTCCGCGCCGCCCGGCACCCGATGCCGACCTGAGCGATGACGATTACAGCTTCGACCGGAGGAACTGAGATGACCGCCCGCCGCACCAAATTCTACCTCAACAAGGCCAATGGCAAATGGTCGGGCGTGTGCGCAGGCATCGCCGACTATAGCGGGATCGACGTCGTCTGGGTCCGTGTCGGCGCAGTGCTGATCACCCTGATGGGGGCCTTCCCCTGGACGCTGATCGCCTATTTCGCCGCCGTCTATTTCGCCGATGACAAGCCCAAGGGGCTCTATTCGGACCGGGATGACGAGAAATTCTGGCAGGGCGTGCGGACCAATCCGACCCGCTCCACCCGCGACGTCCGGTCCAAATTCCGCGACATCGACCGCCGCCTGGCCGACATCGAAATCTATTATACCAGCCGCAACACGCGCCTGGCGGACGAAATCGACAGTCTACGCTGAGCAGGTTTCGGGCTGAGCAGGTTCGGGGCAGAGTAACAGGGAGTTAAACCCATGAATTTCGGTGGACCTTTCTTCGTCCTGGCCATCATCGCCATGTCGACTTTGGGCTGGATGTTCACCACCTGGGTCCGTGCGCGGCACGGCTATCCTGTGGAAAATGAATGGACCGGCACCGTTGATCGAACCGACGGCGACGCTGGTCGAAAAATCGACCTTCTGTCCGGTGAAAACGAAAAGCTGGTGGGCCGCATCAGCCGTCTGGAGGAGCGCATCGCCGTGCTGGAACGGATCGCCACCGATCCTGCCGTCCGCACTGCGCGCGCCATAGAGGAACTGCGCTGAGCGCGGTGCAAGGGAGTAGAGATCATGTTTCCATTTGCAGATTTCGCGCCGGTCGTCTTTGCCGTCGGGTCGCTGGGGATCATCGGCTGGGTTGTTACCACCTGGCTGCGCGTCAAAAATGGCTATCCGCTGGAAAATAGCTGGGGCAAGCCGGTCTATCCACAGAAGAATGAGGAAATGGTCGAGCGGGTGAAGCTGCTCAGCCAGGAAAATGCCCAGCTGCGCGCCGAGATCGGATCAATGAAGGATCGCTTGGCCGTGGTCGAGCGGATCGTCACCGACGAAAGCCACCAGCTTAATCGCGAAATCGAACGGCTGCGCAGCCCGGCCAACTGAGCGCGCGGCAAAGGGAGAAGTCATCATGAACCCGTTTGAAATGGTCGTCGCCATCATCGCGATCACCGCCATCGCCAGTGTCCTGCGCGCCAAATATGGTGTCGTGCGCCGCGACAAGGGCGAAGAATTTATCGCGCGCGGCCCCGACCCGGAAGCCGAACGGCTGCGCGCTGAGGTGAAAGCGCTGAAAGACCGCGTCGCGGTGCTGGAGCGCCTGGCCACCGACGGCAGTAGCGCGCTGGAGCGCGAGTTCGAGAAATTGCGGGACCGCGATTGAACGCGGCCCATTGGGCAGGGAGGCTATCATGCAGGACCCCACTCTCTATCTGACCATCGCGCTGGCCGGGCTGGCTGGCCTCTCCATCGTCACCATGGCCACGTTGCGCGGCTGGACCGGCTGGCTGGAGCTGAAGCGCGCGGAACTGGGCCATCGCAGCGAAGCGAGCGCGCCGCCATCAGCCGCCGCGCGGATCGAGGTCGCGGATTTGAAGGAACGTATCCGCAAGCTGGAAGCGATCGCGGCGGGCGTGGACCTGTAGAATGATGTTTCGACCGTTCGCCCTGAGCGAAGTCGAAGGGTTCCACCGAGCGCAGCGAGGTACCTTCGCCTCCGCTCAGGTAAAGGCTTCGACTTCGCTCAGCCTGAACGGCTAAGGGTAAAGGCATCACGAGCCAAGGGGTTTCCCCCTGCGCAAATCCCCCTATATGGGCGGCCATGACCGATCAGAGCGCCCTTGCCGACATTTACGATGAGTATGAATTTCTCGACGCGGACGATCGTTATCGCCTGCTGATCGATCTGGGCCGGGCGCTGGAACCCATGCCCGATGCGCTCAAGACGGATGCGACGCTGGTGCGCGGCTGTTCGGCGGCCGTGTGGGTTTATCCCACCGTGCTGGAGGACGGACGGCTGCATTTCCTGGCCGACAGCAATGCCGCGATCACCAAGGGGATCATCGCGCTGGTGCTGCTGACCGTGCAGGACAAAAGCCCCGCGGCGATCGGCGGCGCGGACATAGAAGGGGCGCTGGCCCCGTTCGACCTCAAAAATCAGCTTAGTTCCAACCGGACCCAGGGCATCCCCAACATGATCGCCCTGATCCGCGATACGGCGGCGCGCTACAGCGCGTAGCGCGCGATAACTTTACTATGATCCGTTCGTCCTGAGTAGCCATTGAGCGAAGTCGAAATGGCGTATCGAAGGATCAAGCGCTGTGCATGATGCTTCGATACGAGCCTTCGACAAGCTCAGTCTCTACTCAGCACGAACGGAGTTTATGTAACCTGAAGTCATCAAACTCTGGGGGAAACCTGGATCAAGTTGCGGCGTTGAGTTTCCTGACAAGGAGATTCAATCATGCGCCATTTCATCGCCATCGCTGCCGTCGGCCTGCTCGCGGCCTGTTCGTCCGGCGACAAGGGGCCGACCCAGCGCGACACGATCGGCCAGACGTGGAAATATGAGGCGGGGTCGGGTGGCAAGCCCAAACTGGCCTATATCGGCAGCGCCAATGCCGTGCCGACGATGACAGCGGCAGATACCTTCGCGGTGCTGCTGGTCCAGCCGATGGACAATGGCGAAAAATCAGTGACGGTGAAGCTCGTCGGCGCGCCGTTCCAGTGCGACCTGTCCGATTGCGCCGTCACCGCGATTGCCGATGGCGGCAGGCCGCTGCGCTGGAAGGGGCGGATGACCGACGCCAAGGACGGGATCGAAATCATGCCGTCGCAAAATGCCTATGAGGCGATCGCCAAGGCGCAGACGGTTTCGGTCAATCTGGTTACCGGGCCGAAGGAGCAGACCGCGCCCTTTGCCTTCAACGTCGCCGGGCTGGATTTGAAGGGGTGATGCAACAATAGTCGTCATCCCAGCGGATGCTGGGATCTCCCTTTCTTCGGCGCTGAGCCAAAGAAGGCAGAGAGACCCCAGCGTTCGCTGGGGTGACGGTTGCCCATTCACTCCTGCAACGACACGCCGGGGCTGCGCGGGTCGGCGGCGCCGATCCAGTGGCCGTCGGCGGCGCGTTCGGCGGCATTGGCCTTAAGGCCCAGGCGCGAGACGGTGACCCGATGGCCCATTTTCTCGAGCGGTGCCTGCATCGCCTCCAGCCCGGTCCCCTGTTCCAGCACCAGCCCGTCGCCGTTGAAGAAGATCAGGCCCATGGCGATCGAGTCCTGCGCGGACAGGCCCCAGTCGAAATGGGCGATCAGCGCCTTGGCCACTTGCATGATGATGGTCTTGCCACCTGCCGCGCCGACAGTGAAGATCGGCATCCCCTTGGCGTCATAGACGATGGTTGGGGACATGGAGGAGAGCGGCCGTTTGCCCGGTCCCATCGCATTGGCGACCGGCGCGCCGTCCTTTTGCGGGGTGAAGCTGAAATCGGTCAGTTCATTGTTCAATATCACGCCATTGGCGACCAGCTGGCTGCCGAAGAAGCTTTCGATGGTGGAGGTCCAGGCGGCGATGTCGCCATTACGGTCGATCGCGACGAAATGGCTGGTGCCGCTTTCGGGCTGCGGCAGTGACGCGGTGCGTGGCTGCGCGCCGGGCGGGGTGCCGGGCTGATAGTCGTTCAGCGCCTTGTTGAGGCGGATGCTGGCGGAGCGCTGCTTGAGATAGGCGGGGTCGATCAGGCCGCTGACCGGCACCGCGACGAAATCGGGATCGCCCAGCCAAGTGCCGCGATCGGCATAGGCCAGCTGCATCGCTTCGCCGATGACATGCCAGGATCGCGGATCATCCTTGCCCCATTGCGCCAGGGGAAAGCGCTCGACCATGCCCAATATCTGGAGCACCGTGACGCCGCCTGCCGAGGCCGGACCCATGCCGCACACGGTATAGACGCGATATTTCCCGCACACGGGCCTGCGCGGTTTCGCCTGATAGGCGGCGATGTCGCCTTCCGTCATCGGCACCGGATTTTTGGGGGCGTTGGTGACCGCCTGCGCCATCATCCGGGCATTGTCGCCAGTGTAGAAGGCGTCCGGGCCTTCGGCGGCGATGCGTTTGAACAGGGCCGCGAGCGGCGGGTTTTTCAGCATCGTGCCGATGGGGGCGGGCTTGCCGTCGATCCAGAAATATTTTTGAATTTCGGGAAAGTCGGCCCAGACGCCCGCCACCGCCTTCATCGCCGTGTCGAGCCGCTGGCGCACCTCGAACCCGTCCTGCGCGGCGCGGATCGCGGGCTGGAACAGGTCGGCCCAGGGCAGCTTGCCCCATTTTTTATGCGCGTCCCACGCCATGCGCAAATTGCCCGGCACGCCGACCGAATAGCCACCCGGCCAGGCGTCGCGGAAGGAGAGCGGCTGGCCGTCGGCCCCCATGAAGCGGTCAGGCCGGGCGGCGGCAGGCGCGGTTTCGCGGCCGTCGATCGATTCCAGCACCCCGGTCTGCCCGTCATGATGCATCAGAAAGCCGCCGCCGCCGATGCCGCTATTATGTGGCTCCACCACGTTCAGCGTCAGCATCATCGCGATCGCCGCGTCGGTGGCGCTGCCGCCTTTGCGCAATATCTCCTGCCCCGCGGCGGCGGCGCGCGGATCGGCGGCGGAGACGGTGGCGTTGGTCGACACCGGTTCGCGCGCGATGGCGGGCAGCGGCAGGGTGACGAGGAGGGCGAGGGGGGCCAGCAGGCCGAACGGGCGGAAGTTCATGCCCGCCACCCTACGCATTGCGTTGCCCGCTGCAACCCTTTGAGGATACCAGTGGCGCGCTGGCGGACCCTGCATCATGAAATCCCTCCTTTCAGGGCAAAGGAATCGCATATGACTTTGCGTCATCCCTCCAACGTCATCCTGAATTTATTTCAGGATCCATCGTGCCTCAAAAGCCGCCGCTGGAGACGAGAAATGGATGCTGAAACAAGTTCAGCATGACGAAGTAAAATAAGGTGCATTTCATATACGATACCCCTGCCCTTGCAGGGGAGGATTTTGTGGGACTGCATTGCCACAAAAAAGGCCGCGCAGTCACACCGCGCGGCCTTTTCATTCACTCGGACAATCGGACGCTCAGGCCTTCTTGTTCGCCTGATAGCGTTCGATTGCTTCCAGCGTGACGCGCTTGGCGTCCTCGGCGCCGCCCCAGGTGCCGATACGCACCCATTTGGTTTTTTCCAAGTCCTTGTAATGGGTGAAGAAATGCTCGATCTGCTCCATCACGATGCCGGGCAGGTCGTCCTTCTCGCTGATGTCGGCATAATAAGGGAAGGTCTTGTTATCCGGCACGCAGACGAGCTTTTCGTCGCCGCCGGCTTCATCTTCCAGGTTCAGCACCGCGATCGGGCGAGCGCGCACGACCGATCCGGGGACGAAGGGCGAGCGCGCGATCACCAGCGCGTCGAGCGGATCGCCGTCTGGCGACAGCGTGTGCGGCACGAAGCCATAATTGGCCGGATAGCGCATCGGCGTGTGCAAAATGCGGTCCACGAACAGCGCGCCCGACGCCTTGTCGAACTCATATTTCACCGGCTCGCCGCCGACCGGCACTTCGATGATGACGTTCAGGCTGTTGGGCGGATCGTCGCCGACGGGGATCAGTTCGATATTCATGGAAACGCCTTTTGTTGCACGATAGAATAGCGGGTGTTTATGTTTTTGGTTGGAGCAACCTGTCGAGGCTGCCCTCACCCTCTCCTGTCTTTTCGAGGCGCGGATAGCGCAGCCCGCCCGAATAATCGAGTGACAAAGTGCGGTAATATTTGTCCTGCTTTAGGATGATCTGGATCGGCGTCTTGGCCTTGATCGCCGCCTTCCACACATCGCCGGAAAATTCGTCGCCATTGACCGCCAGGATTTTCGCACCGATCACCAGTCCCGCCTTGAACGCCGGGCTGTCCCATATGACGCCGCTGATTTCGCCGTCATTCTTGACGATCAGGCCGATGCCGAAGCTCTGGTCGACCATCTTGTTGCTGCCCTCGGCCGCTTTGGTAAAGCCGTTAGGGGTGTCGCCATAGACGAGCCGGTATCCGCCCATGGTGAAGCCGCCTTTGGGCGTTTCCCTGGTCGGGCTGTCGACATAGGTCTGGAAGAATCCCGCCCAGTCATAGGGCGCGACGCCGTTCAGCGTATTGATGACGTCCTGCCGATTATAGACGAGCTGGCCCCAGTCGCCCGGCTTCACGCCGAAAAAGGCCTTGGCGAAATCGTCCAGCCCCTTGGCGCCCTTGGTCTGTTTACGGATGATCGCGTCGGCCTCCAGCCAGATCATCAGCCCTTCATTATAATAATCCTCCGACCGCTGCCAGCTGGCCCAGCCCTTGGGCCGCCGGGCGGAGATGATGGGATCATGCGTCGTATCCTCCATCGGCCGCCATTGCCGACCGACCGCCGTGTCCAGCTTGGCCGCGATCTGCGCATAGGCGTCGAGCGTCTCGGCCTTGGTGAACAGGCCCGACCGTGCGCCCAGCACATAGCCCCAGAATTGCGTCTGCCCTTCATAGACCCACAGCAGATTATCCTGCATCGGCGTGCGGAAATCGGGGGTCCAGAGCAGGTCGGGGCGGCGGAACTTGCCGTCCCAGCTATGGGTGAATTCATGGGGCAGCAGGTTGCGGTCCAGCAACGCCTCACCATCGCTCCATTTCTTGAAATAGCCCGGCTCGACCTGATTTTCCGAACTGCGATGATGTTCCAGCCCAATGCCGCCCATTTCGTCGGTGATCGCCAGCAGGAAATCATAATGGTCGAAATGATAGCTGCCAAACAGCGCGCCCGCCTCGGCGACCAGCTTCTTGTGCTTGGCGATCTGGTCGGGGGTATAGACCAGCTCGTCGGCATCATCGGCCACGATGTTGAGCGTGACATTGCTGCCCAAATCCACCGCCTTGAAATGCGTGCCTGCGAACACCGGCGAATCCTGCAACGCTTCATAGTCGATGACGTCATAGGCCACGGTGTCGCCGGTCCGCTTGCCGCGCAGCGCGGTCGCGGCCTGCCAGCCGGCGGGATAGGTGACGGTCGCCTGCACCGGGATCTGGCGGGTATAATAGCCCGCTGGATAGAGCGAGACGCTTTCCCACTGGATATTCTGCATCTTGGGCGTCACCACGACGCGGCCCTGATTGCCGACGGTGGCCGACAGAAACTGGAACTGGGCCACGACCTGTCTGGTCCCCTGCGGCACGTCGATGACGAAGCCGAAGGCGTTGAGTGGATCGCGCTTCCAGCTCAGCGGCTTGCCATCGGCGGTGAAGGTCAGGCCGGTCAGCTTTTCCAGCTGGCCGCGCGGCGCGTGGTTGCCCGGCAGCCATTCGGGCATCAGCAGCGTCATCGGCCCGCTGGTCGCGACCGGAATCGTCTCCTTCACCCGGAAGATGCGCTGGACCGTGTCGCTGGCATCGACCTCCAGCTTGATCGTCCCGCCGGGATAGGGAATGTCCTTTGGCACGGGGCTGGCATCATTGATCGGCAAAGCGGTGGGCCTGGACCGGATCGCCTCCTGCGCGGCAAGCGGGCCGGCGATCGCGGTCGACAGGATAAGGGCGGCAGCGAGGCTGCGGATCATGAACGTCTCCGAAAATTTGGGCTGGGCCGGACGGCCCTCATGCCGCCACAATGGCGTCGGCACGCGGCTGCGTCCAGCCTGTCTGGATGGAAAATGCTTGATCGCGCGCGTCAACATTGCCATGGGCACGCCATCGGGATCAGCGCCTTCCCGGTCAGCGCATCCGCGCCAAAGGCCGCCCATTGCCCCGCCACCTTGTGGATCAAGGCGGCGTGGATGAAGGAGCTGTGCGTGGATCGTTCTGCCTTTTTACCCCTTTTCGCGTGGCTGCTTGGCAGCGTCCCTCTCGCCGCTCAGGCCCAGGACAAGGCGCCCGAACAGGGGCTGGCCCTCTCCGGCAATGTCCGCTTTCGTTATGAAGCGCTCGAAGGGCAGGCCCGCGCCGGGCTGGACGATCGCATCGACCTGGTCAGCCTGCGCACCATCCTGACCGCCAGCTATGGCGCGGGGCCGATCCGGCTTGGCGCGGAACTGTGGGACAGCCGTGTGTGGGGCGGCCAGCGGGGGGAAGGGATCGGCACGGGCGAAGTCAACACGATCGAACCTGTGCAGGCGTTCGTCGCCGCCGATCTTGGCCCGTTGCTGGGTCGGGGCAGCAAGACGTCGGTGCAACTGGGGCGCTTCATGCTGAATCTAGGGTCGCGGCGGCTGATCGCGGCGGACGATTATCGCAACACCACCAACGGCTCCACCGGCGCGCGCGTCGACATCGCCACCGCGCGCGGCGGCACCGCCACGCTGATCTATGTCCTGCCGCAGATGCGCCGTCCTGACGACGAAACATCCGTGCTCGACAATCGTGGCGGGCTCGACCGCGAAAGCTTCGACCTCCAGCTATGGGGCGGCTATGGCGCGCAGAAGATTGCGCGCGGGACTATGGCGGAAATCGGCTATTTCCGCCTGATCGAGCGCGACATGCCCGGCCGCCCGACCCGCAACCGCGACCTGCACAGCATCAGCGCCCGCATCATGCGCGACCCCGCGCCCGCGCGCCTCGACTTTGAGGTGGAAGGGATCGGCCAAATGGGCAGCATCCGCGCCAGCGCCGCGCCTGCTGCCCTGCCGCTCGATGTTGCGGCCTGGTTCGTCCACGCCGACACGGGCTATACTTTCCCCGGCCCCCTGCGCGCGCGGGTTTCGGCCGAGTTTGATTATGCCAGCGGCGACCGGCCGGGCCGCAGCTATGGCCGGTTCGATACGCTGTTCGGGATGCGGCGGGGCGACTTCGTACCGGCGGGCATCTTTGCCCAGACCGGTCGCGCCAACATATTGACGCCCGGATTGCGGGTGGAAATGGCGCCGGGCAAGCGGCTGGACCTGTTCGCGGCATGGCATCCGATGTGGCTTGCCGCGCGCAACGACGCCTTTTCCACCACCGGGGTGCGGGATGCTGGCGGCCGGTCGGGGCGCTTTGCGGGGCATGGGCTGGACGGGCGGTTGCGCTGGTGGGCGAAGCCGCAAAAACTGCGCGTGGAAATCAATGCCAGCTGGATCGGCAAGGGGCACTTTTTGCGCGACGCACCCAATGCCCCGGATGCCGGCAACCCGCGCTATATCTCGCTCGCGCTCTCGTCGATGTTCTGACCGCAAAATCGCGTTTCCTTGGGACACAATTGCGGTTAAAGGCCCGGCATATGGCGAAAATCGAAACTCCGCGTCCGGTTCGTGGCACGCAAGACATGTTGGGCGGCACCCCGGAAGCATTTGCGGAACGGTTCGCACATGTGGTCGCGACCTTTGACCGGGTGCGCAGGCTCTACGGCTTTCAGCGGGTCGAGGTGCCGGTGTTTGAATCCACCGCCGTTTTCGCCCGGTCGCTGGGCGAATCCACCGACGTCGTGTCGAAGGAAATGTACACGTTCGAGGATCGCGGTGGCGATTCCATCACGCTGCGCCCGGAATTCACCGCCGGGATCAGCCGTGCCTATATCACTGAGGGCTGGCAGCAATATGCGCCGCTCAAAGTCGCGACCCATGGGCCTTTGTTCCGCTACGAACGCCCGCAAAAGGGCCGTTTCCGCCAGTTTCACCAGCTCGACGCCGAAATCATCGGCGCAGGCGAGCCGGGCGCGGACGTGGAATTGCTGGTGTTCGCGGACCAGTTGCTCAAGGAATTGGGCATTAATGACGGCGTGACGTTGACGCTCAACACGCTGGGCGATGCGGAAAGTCGCGAGGCATGGCGCGCCGCGCTGATCGCCCATTTCGAGGCGCATCGCGGGGACTTGTCAGAGGACAGCGTCGAGCGGCTGGCCAAGAACCCGTTACGCATCTTGGACAGCAAAGACCCGCGCGACCGCCCCGTCGCGGATAGTGCGCCCGACATCGACGCCTATCTGACCGACGAGGCGCGCGCTTTTTTCGAGAAGGTGACGAGCGGGCTGGATGCCGCGGGCGTGGCGTGGGAACGCAATGCCCGTCTGGTGCGCGGCCTCGACTATTATCGCCACACCGCGTTCGAGTTCGTCACCGACCGGCTGGGCGCGCAAGGCACGGTGCTGGGCGGCGGGCGCTATGACGGGTTGATCGAAAATCTGGGTGGCCCGGCCACGCCTGCGGTCGGCTGGGCCGCGGGGATCGAGCGGCTGGCGATGCTGGTGGATGTTCCGACGGCTCCGAGGGATATCGTAGCAGTTCTTCCTGATAAGCGAGACTTGGAAGATGAGGCTTTGGCAGTTGCCGCACGATTGAGGCGTGCCGGAATCCGTTGTTGGACACCGTTGGGAGGAAACCCCAAGAAATTGCCTGCCAAGGCACGGCAGGCAGGAGTGGAGGCAAATCTTTTCGTGCTGCATCCAGATTCTGAAGGCCGTTGCTTCAATTTTATATCAGTCTCTGATGATCCGTCGGTGCATGAACTGTTTAAGCCTATCTCAGCGGTTTTGGGCGAAGATCGTTTCGGCAATTTCTCTCATTTCAAGAATAACAAAGCCGACTGATGCCGACCTCCGCCCGTCGCGCCACCCCACCCCCGTTCGCCCTGAGCCTGTCGAAGGGCTCACCTGAGCGCAGCGACGGTCCCGGCCTCGCCTCCGCTCGGCAGAAGGCTTCGACTTCCCCCGCATCAAGTCCGGGGCCGAACGGATCGGGGAGCGGTCGCTAATGCACATATCCCCCGAACGCATCGCGCAGATTGAGGCGCGCCGGGATGAGGTGCAGGCGTCGATGACGCGCGCCGATCTGCCGCCCGATGCGTTCGTGCGCCTGTCGAAGGAATATGCCGAGATCGAGCCGGTGGCCCGCGCCGCGCATGAAGTGCGCCGCCTGCGGCAGGAACTGGCTGCGCTCGATTATATGGCGGGCGGGGTGGATGCGGATGCGGACCCGCTGATGCGCGAAATGGCGCAGGAGGAGATGCAGCTGCTCAAAAGCCAGCTGCCCGCCGCCGAACGCGCGCTGGCGCTGCAATTGCTGCCCCGCGATTCGGCCGATGCGCGCCCGGCCATGCTGGAAATCCGTGCCGGGACTGGCGGGGACGAGGCTGCCCTGTTCGCGGGCGACCTGTTCCGCATGTATCAGCGCTATGCCGATTCGCTGGGCTGGAAGATGGAATTGATGTCGGCCAATGCGTCCGAAGCGGGCGGTTACAAGGAGGTCGTCGCCTCCATCACCGGCACCGGCGTGTTCGCGAAACTCAAATTTGAAAGCGGCGTCCACCGCGTCCAGCGCGTCCCCGTCACCGAAAGCGGCGGGCGCATCCACACATCGGCGGCGACCGTCGCGGTGCTGCCTGAACCGGAGGAGGTGGACGTCCAGATCGCAGATGGCGACCTCAAGATCGACATCTATCGCGCGTCGGGCGCTGGCGGCCAGCATGTCAATACTACCGATTCGGCGGTTCGCATCACCCATTTGCCCAGCGGGCTGGTGGTGATCCAGCAGGACGAACGGTCCCAGCACAAGAATAAGGCCAAGGCGATGCAGGTGCTGCGCGCCCGCCTCTACGAAGCCGAACGCGAACGCACCCAGAGCGAACAGGCCGGCGCGCGCAAGGCGATGGTGGGATCGGGCGACCGATCCGAACGCATCCGCACTTATAATTTCCCGCAAGGCCGCGTCACCGACCACCGCATCAATTTGACGCTGCACCGCCTGCCGGAAATTCTCGAAGGGCCGGGGCTGGCGGAGGTGATCGACGCGCTGATTGCGGAGGATGAAGCGGCGCGGCTGGCGCAGCTGGACGGGGTCGGGTAGTTTTGGACGAAGACCTTAGCTCGGCGATCATTGCCTATCTTGGCTATGGCTCAGCGAGTCATCCGCAAACGGACTGGAAAGCCGTTGTGGCCATCATTGGTATGGCGAGGGCACAGGCCGTAGAAATGCCCATGTTGGATTTGCTTCAGAAATTGCGATCCAGCGAACCCGATTGGAGGGTGCATTCCCTCTACAGCGGTAGTGAATGGGCCGTTCGGCAGGTCAGATGTGATGCAGAGATCAGCGATCGGGCAGCCAAGGCGCTTGTGTGGCTTTACTCGTTCGAGAACAAATGACCATCCCCGACGCCCTGCGCGCTGCATATGTCCAGCTCGGTGTCGCCAGCGATACACCGCGCCTCGACGCGGAACTGTTGATGGCCCATGCGCTGGGTCTTTCCCGCAACGACCTGCTGCTGCGCCAGCGCGACCTGAGCGTCCCGCCGGGCTTTGCGGCGCTGCTTGATCGGCGGCTTGGCGGGGAGCCGGTCGCCTATATTATCGGCTATCGCGATTTCTGGACGATCAGCCTGGCGGTCACCCCGGACGTGCTGATTCCCCGCCCGGACAGCGAAACGCTGATCGAGGCGGCGGTCGCGCATTTCACGGCACGCGCACCGCAATCCATCCTCGACCTTGGCACCGGTTCCGGCGCGTTATTGCTGGCAGCCTTGAGCGAATGGCCCGATGCCCATGGTCTGGGCATCGACGCCTCGCCCGGCGCGCTGGCGGTGGCGCAGGGCAATGCGGAGCGGCTGGGGCTGGCCGACCGCGCGACCTTCCGCTTGGGGGACTGGGCGCAGGATGTGGACGGTCCGTTCGACCTGATCCTGATCAACCCGCCCTATATCGCGCGCAGCGTCACGCTGGCAGGCGATGTGCTGCATGAGCCGGACAGCGCGCTGTTTGCGGGGGCGGAGGGACTGGACGATTATCGCCGCATCGCGCCCGATCTGCCCCGCCTGATCGCGCCGGGCGGCATGGCCGCGATCGAGATCGGCTATGACCAGAAGGATCGGGTATCGGCGTTGCTGGCGGACGCGGGCCTGCGCGTGCGGGCGTTGCAGGACCTGGCCGGGCATGATCGTTGCCTGGTCGCAACATGTCCGTCCCGCGACGGCACAGCGTAATTAACGCCATGACAAGCGGAAATTGCTTGGTTTCTCCGGCGAAAGCCTCTACATCGGCAGCAGAGATGGCACTATCTCGTGATATGGTCGGTTCAGGCCATTGATAGAAAAGGCCTTTCTCTACGCTCCTGACAGTCATGACGGCGCTGCTGCCCGGCGCCGCTGGCAGCTTGAGGCACTGGCCCTTTGAACCGGCCATGCCCGGCGGAGCCGTATCCGGTCTGATGTGCGGGCCGTGCTTGGGGATGGCGACGGAACAGAGTTTTCAGCCAATATGATGACAGCGAACGCAAGGATCATGTCTTGATCAACAACCGGCAGGCCGGTCGCCGCAATCGCGGCCGGAACAATAATAACAACGGACGTCCCAACAATGGTGGCAATCGGGGCGGGGGCGATAATGGCAACCGCATCGACAACCGCGCCCGTGGCAATGCGACCCAACTTCTTGAGAAATACAAGAATATGGCGCGCGATGCCCAGATGGCGGGCGACCGTGTGAATGCGGAATATTATCTGCAATTTGCCGATCATTATTTCCGCGTGCTGGCCGACAATCGCGCCCGGCAGGAAGAGCAGCAGGCCAACCAGCCGCAGCGTCACCGCCGCCCGGACGAGAATTTCGACGAGGATGGCGATGATTTCGAGGGCGTCGCCGACGGCGTCGACGAATTCCGCACCGATTCCTCCTCCTATGATCGCACGCCGCGCGAACAGCCCGACCGCGCCCCGCGCGAGCAGGCCGAACGCGCGCCGCGTGACTATGGTGATCGCGCCCCGCGTGACAATGACCGGGCGCCGCGAGACTTTGATCGTGCGCCCCGCGACAATGACCGCGCCCCGCGCGATCAGGGTGATCGTCCGCAGCGCGACTTTGCGCCGCGCGACCAGAATCGCCGTCAGGACGAAGTGCGCGAAGATCGTAGCCGTGAGGATCGCGGCCCTCGCCGTGACCGCCCGCGTCGCGACCGTCCGGTCTTTGCCGAAGCGCAGCCGCAGGTCGAACAGGCTGCACCCGCGCCGGTTGCTGCTCCGGTCGTAGAGGCCGCACCCGCGCCGCAGATGGAAGAAGCACCCCGTCCGCGCCGTGGTCGCCCGCGCAAGGTCGTCGATGTGGCGGCATCCGAAGCACCTGTGGGTCTGGACATGGCGATCCTGCCGCCCTCGATCGCGCGTGCCGACAATGATAGCGAAGTCAGCGAGGACGCGCCCAAGAAGCGCACCCGCCGCCCACGCGCGACGACCGAAGCGGCCGAATAAGCCGCCTCGCTATGCGAGTTGAAAAAGGGGACGGCGCCCGGCGCGCCGTCCCCTTTTTCATGCCCGCTTCCCAATCGCGGCGGCTTGCGGCACAAGGCTGGGACAATGCCGGGAGAGACTTGCCGATGACGACCCTCCGCCTGCTTGCGTCGCTGCTGTGCGCGCTTCCCGTCGCTGCGCTGGCGCAGGGAGCGGCCGATCCGACCGGCGCTTCGGCCCAGGGCGATGTCGCCGTCACCATCTATAATAATGGTCAGTCGTTGGTGCAGGATGAGCGGCAACTGGTGATGACGGTGGGGCGCAACCGCATCGAATTTCCCGACGTGTCGGCACGCATCCGGCCCGAAACCGTCACCCTGTCCGGTCCCGGCATCGCCATCGTCGAACAGAATTTCGACTATGATCTGCTGTCGCCCGACAAGCTGATGGACAAGGCGGTCGGGCAGGAGGTGACGTTGGTGCGCACCAATCCAGCCACCGGCGCGGAAACGCGGGAGCGGGCCAAGATCCTCGCAGCCAATGGCGGCATCGTCCTCCAGATCGGCGCGCGGATCGAGGTGCTGCGCGACGATGGCCTGCCGGTGCGCGTCATTTTCGACCGGGTGCCGCCCAATTTGCGGGCCAAGCCGACCCTCTCGGTCACGGTGGACGCAGCGCGCGGCGGCGCGGTGCCGACGCGCCTGTCCTACCTGACCCCCAATCTGGGCTGGACCGCCGATTATGTCGCGCTGTTCGACGCCGCCAAGGGCGCGATGGACATGCAGGGCTGGGTGACTCTGACCAACAATACCGGCACGACCTTCACCAATGCGCGCACGATCCTGGTCGCGGGCAATCCCGCCAATGGCGGCGGGCGGCGCAACTGGTGGCAGTCTGGCAGCGGCGCGATTGATCAGGCGGGGACGGAAAGCGGCCCGCGCGAACGGCTGGGCGACTATTATCTCTATCCGCTTGAGCGCCGCACGACGATTGCCAACGCGCAGCAGAAGCAGGTGAGTTTTCTGGATGTGAAGGGTGCGCCTGCACGGGCGACCTATGAATATCTCAATCCCTGGATGGGCAGTTCGGCGGAACCGCTGAGCGCATCGAGCGTGCTGAAATTCTCGACCTCCAAACAGGGCGGCCTCGGCGACCAACTGCCGGCCGGCACCATCCGCGTCTATATGCGCGATGCGCGCGGCGACCCGCAATTCATCGGCGAAAACAGCATCGACCATACGCCGATGGGATCATCGATGGCGCTGCGCACCGGCGAGGCGTTCGACGTCAAGGTCCGGCCGACGGTCGAACAGCGCACCAAGAAGGGCGCGTCGCGCTGGGAAACAAAGATGCGCTACACGCTGACCAACGCCCGGCCTGAGGCCATCACGGTCGATCTGGCGCAGGGCGGCCTGTGGGGCGATACGCGCGTCAACGCCCAGAGCGTGGAGGGGCGGCGCGTATCGGCCGACCGGATGGAATGGAGCGTGCCGGTCCCGGCCAATGGTTCGGTGGACCTGACCGTCACCTTCGATTCGCGCTACTGAAGCGGGTCGCTGTGCGACTTTTGCGCCACCAGATTTGTTTTCCCGCGAAGGCGGGAATCCAGTCCCGACGTTTCAACTGGATTCCCGCCTTCGCGGGAATATGGTGGCTTTTGGCGCTGCTTCTTTGTGCCATCGCTCCATCAGTGCAGGCGGACACCGTCATCTCCACCCGGATCGATGCGGTGTCGGTCACCGTCTATCGCGCGCCGGGCCGGGCCGCGGGGGCGATCGACCGGAACTGGCCGGGCGGCTATGCGCTGGTCACCGAAACCCGCACGGTCGATTTGCCGCAGGGCGAGTCGATCGTCCGGTTTGAAGGGGTGGCCGAAGGGCTGATGCCCGAAACCGCCATCCTCTCCGGTATGCCGCGCGGCGTGCGGGAGAAGAATCGCGATGCCCGACTGCTGTCGCCGGCCGGGCTGGTCGACGCCTATCTCAAGCGCAGCGTCACGCTGCGCCGCACGGATCGCAGGACCGGCACGGTGACCGAGCAGGACGCGATCCTGAGCGCCGGGCCGACCGGCGGCGTGATCGTCCAGACCGCGCAGGGCTATGAGGCGCTGGGATGCAGCGGCCTGCCCGAACGGATGCTCTACGCAGAGGCACCCAAGGATCTGTCGCCGCGCCCAACCCTGTCGGTGATCGCGACCAGCGACCGGCCGACCCGCGCGACGCTGCAACTCACCTATCTGGCTGAAGGGTTCGACTGGTCCGCTTCCTATGTCGCGGACATGAAGGGGGAGACGCTCGACCTGATGGCCTGGCTGACGGTTGCCAATGGCGGCGTTACCGGCTTTGCCGACGCCCAGCTCAACGTCATTGCCGGGCAGCCCAATCGCCGGGCGCGCGGGGCGCAGGCGCGTGCCACCGGCGGCCCGCTGCGTTTGCAATGCTGGCCGATGGATGTGACCAGCACGCATCCGCGCTGGGACTTGTTCCCAGTGGATATGCGGCGGCCAAGAATGATGGAAATGGACGACGGCCTGGGCGACATCGTGGTGTCGGCGCGACGGCGAGATGGGATTTTGCAGAGTGCCCCGATGGCGGTTGCGGCAGTCACCAACGAGGTAATCGCTGAGCGGGAGGATCTGGGTGACCTTAAATTCTATCGCGTGCCTGTGGCAGTGACGGTCGCCGCCAACAGCCAGAAGCAGGTCGCGCTGCTGCGTCAGCCCAACGTGAAGGTCGAGCGCCTCTATGCCGCGACGATCGGCGGGTTCGACGGGGGTGAATTCCGGTCGATGACGCTGCGGCTGCGGTTACAGAATCGCAAGGATGACGGCCTTGGCCTGCCCATGCCATCGGGCGGGGTGGCCGTGTTCGAGCAGATGGATGACCTGCGCCTGCTGGCCGGGGAAGCGGAAATCGGCGACAAGGCGGAAGGCGAGCGGATCGACTATGATCTGGCCGAAAGCGCGGACGTCCGTATCGCAGTGCGGCAGACGCAGGCGTCGCGCAAAAGCCAGCGCTGGACGATCGCGCTCAGCAATGCCCGGCCCTTTGCCGTCACCGCCGAAGTCACCATCCCCCACGACATCACGCCCCGCCCGACGGATATGGAACGGCGCGGCAATGCATGGATTTGGCGGGCGACGGTCCCCGCCAATGGCAAGGCGGAGTTGGCCTACACTCAGCACCTGCCGCGCTGATATTCAGGCGTCGGGCAGTGACCGCGGCCGGTGATTTTCGTCCAGTGCGACGAAGGTGAACACACCGTTCGTTACGTCCACCGTTTCCGCCCCGCCATTGCGTGTCGCGACGACATCAATCCGAATCGCAACCGATGTGCGCCCCTGCCGCTCGGCATGGGCATAGACCGACACGAGATCGCCCATCAGGATGGGCGAGATGAATTTCATGCTCTCGATCGCGACGGTCGCCACCGCGCCCTGCGCGATTCGCCCGGCGACGATGCCACCGGCAATATCCATCTGGCTCAGCACCCAGCCGCCGAAAATATGGCCGTTGCTGTTGATGTCGGCCGGGCGCGGCACCACGCGCAGGATCACCTCGCCACGCATGTCACTCATTCTCAATCACCTCATCCTTGATCCGGTCGATCACCTGTTCGTCATGCCCGGTGCCGCTGGACAGGAAAACCAGCGCCATCAGACCGGTTCCCAGCATGAAGGTCAACCACACGCCCAAAATCGTGGCGATCACCATATGGATCGGCATCGGCCCGGCCCACAGCCGCAGGAAGATGAGCGACGCGATCACGCAGAGGGCGCCACCCCCGGCCATCCAGAGCATGATGCGGCGAAACCGCGCCCAGGCGGTGGCGGCAATTTGCGGGTCATCGAGTGCTTGTTTGCGTGTCATCCCTTTTCTTTGGGCCACGAAAATGTGATCATCAAGCATCGAGACATAATGTCCAAGGAAGGAGAGCGGTCATGACCATCGCGGCAATATTGCAGGGCAAGGGGCGCGACGTCATCCAGGTGCGATCGACCGACAGCGTCTTGTCCGTAGTGACGCTGCTGGCGGAGCGGCGGATCGGCTGCGTGCCGGTGGTGGATGACGGGCAAGTGGTCGGGATATTTTCCGAACGCGACCTCGTCTATCGCGTGGCGACCGAAGGCGCAGCGGCGCTGGAGCGTCCGGTTTCCGACGTGATGACGGCCCCAGCCATCACCATTGACGACCAGACGCCCGTCATGTCGGGCCTGTCGCTGATGACCAAAAGGCGCATCCGCCATCTGCCGGTCGTGGTCGATGGCGAACTGATCGGGCTGATCTCGATCGGCGATCTGGTCAAATTCCGCATCGACCGGATCGAATCGGAAGCGGCGGCGCTGCGCGACTATATCCAGACGGCGTGATTGGCGGACGTGGACGTCCGGTTTAGGCGGGAGCCTGAACCGGCGGCGCGCGGCGAATCACCAGCGCGACCAGCTCCATCAGCGTCCCGCGCGCACACAACATCAGCGCGGCTAGGAAGGCGATCCCGCCCGCCGGCACCAGCACGGCCAGCCGGATCGGTGCGGCCAGCGGCGGCAAAATCCGGTCCACCGCCAGCACCACGCCCGCCATCAGGATCGCACAGCCCAGACCCGGCGCGGCGGCGCGGATGAGGTCGATCAGACGCAATCCCATCGGCGCGCCTGCCAGCCGCGCCGTCACGACCGTCAGGATCGGGAAGGCACCCAGCCAGGCCCAGGCCAGCCCGATCGCGCCGAAGGTGATGCCGATGAGGAAAGCGACCGGCATCAGCACCGCGCCGACGCCCGCGATTCGCGCGGTCGTGCCGGGGCGGCCCAGCGCATTGCTGACCGGCGCAAACATCACCTGCAAGGTCATGAACGGCATGGCCAGCGCCAGCACCGCGACGAAGGGGGCCATTTCCAGCCATTTCGCCCCGAACAATGTTTCGACCAGCGGCTCTGCGGTCACCGCCATGCCCAGATAGACGGGGCAGGAGATGAGCAGCAGCAGCCGCACCGCCTTGCAAAAGGACCAGGCGACGCGCGAGGGGTCTTTCTGCATCCGCGCATAAGCGGGGAAGGCGACATCGTTGAGCGGCGGGATGAATTTGCTGACGAAAATCTGGGTCAGGAACAGCGCTTCGGCATAGAGGCCCAGCTGATGCGGCTCCAGCACGCGCCCGCCGATGAAGATATCGGCCTGGCTCTGGACGATCCAGAACAACTGTCCGCCCAGCAGCGACGCGCCATAGGCGACCATTGCGCCGGTGCCGCGAAAGTCGAAGGTGGGGATGGGCCGGAACCCGGTCGCCAGCACATAGCCCAGCCCCTTGACCCAGAAGCCTGCGATCGGCGCGAACACCAATGTCCACACGCCCCAGCCCGACAAGGCACCCACCAGCGCCACCGCGGCAGAGGCAAAGGCAGCGATCAGATTGACCAAGGCTGGCCGCTTGAAATCGAGCGCCCTGCCCATGATCGCTTCGGGAATCGAAATGAAGGGGGTGGAAAGGTAGAGCAAAGCCTGCACCCGCAGCAGGTCGGCGACCATTGGCTGGTCATAATAGTCGGCGGCAATGGGGGCGATTCCCAGCTGGAGCAGCGCCAGCGCACCATTCAGCAACAGCATGATGGTGAAGGCCTGGCGCAACCGGTGCGAATCGAGCTTGTCCGACTGCACGAGGGCGCTGACCAGCCCATAGCCATTGAGGAAGGTCGCGAAATTCAAGATCACCTGGGTCATCGCGAACAGGCCGTAATCGGCCGGATCGAGCAGGCGAATGACCGCCAGCGTCACCACCCAGCTCATCATCTGCGAGATGATCTGGCTTCCCGAACGCCAGAAAATCGCGCTCCTGATGCGTGCGCCGAAACCCGCGTCGTCCGCGTCGGCATCCTGCAAACTCATGCTCTTAATCACCCATGGCCATGATCGGCGTCACCCCTGTCTAGACCGCAAACGCCAAAAATTTCTGAAACAAAATTGCAAAAAGCATTTGACGGGTCGGGAGGTCGGGCCTAGAGGGCTGTTCACCGGACGGGTTGCTGCCTAACGACAGCGATCGGTTTGGTCGCCAACATAGACGGACAGATGTTCCCCGGCACGCAAGGATCGGGGAGCGCATCTTGTCCGCCACTATTTTTGGCAGGGTTCTTTGACATTGTTAGTCAGATGAAGGGACATGTGGGCGGCGGCTCCGGTCT